>NZ_DAMBWA010000004.1:0-316902 GCF_032052675.1 Pseudescherichia sp. | reverse complement strand
ATGAACCGTGAGGCTTAACCTTACAACGCCGAAGATGTTTTGGCGTGATTTGAGACGATTTTCAGCTTAGATTCAGACTAACGTGCGCAATAATTTGCGCAGCAGCAAGGCGGCAGGCGCAGGAAAGGAAGGAGCATACTGAAGTATGTGACTGACTTTGCGAGCGCAGGCAACGCGGCTGATGCGATAAAGTATTGCGTACCGAGCACAAAGAATTTGCCTGGCGGCACTAGCGCGGTGGTCCCACCTGACCCCATGCCGAACTCAGAAGTGAAACGCCGTAGCGCCGATGGTAGTGTGGGGTCTCCCCATGCGAGAGTAGGGAACTGCCAGGCATCAAATTAAGCGTGCTGATATGGCTCAGTTGGTAGAGCGCACCCTTGGTAAGGGTGAGGTCCCCAGTTCGACTCTGGGTATCAGCACCACTTTTTAGTGGTTAAAGTTCGGCACATAGTAAAGAATTTGCCTGGCGGCACTAGCGCGGTGGTCCCACCTGACCCCATGCCGAACTCAGAAGTGAAACGCCGTAGCGCCGATGGTAGTGTGGGGTCTCCCCATGCGAGAGTAGGGAACTGCCAGGCATCAAATAAAACGAAGGGCCCGGTCGAAAGACCGGGCCTTTTGTTTTACCTGTTGTCTGTCGGTGAGCGCTCTCCTGAGGAGGGACAAATCCGCCGGGAGCGGATTTG
The DNA here is from genome assembly GCF_032052675.1 of Pseudescherichia sp. Classification (NCBI taxonomy): domain Bacteria; kingdom Pseudomonadati; phylum Pseudomonadota; class Gammaproteobacteria; order Enterobacterales; family Enterobacteriaceae; genus Pseudescherichia; species Pseudescherichia sp. The sequence goes on along the minus strand of NZ_DAMBWA010000004.1, from coordinate 316,213 downwards.
CACGTTGCGCAGCAACGGCCCGGAGGGCGGCGGGCAGGACGCCCGCCGTAGCTGCCAGGCATCAAACAAAGCAGAAGGCCATCCGTAAGGATGGCCTTTTTGCGTTGCGGCAGACCGGCGCCCGGTGGCGCTGCGCTTACCGGGCCTATAAAGTCTGCTGTTTCTGTAGGCCGGGCAAGCGTAGCGCCGCCCGGCAATACGATCCTAATGAATAACCTGCGAGAGAAACGCCCGGGTACGTTCTGATTTCGGATGGGCAAAGAACTCTTCCGGTGGGGCCTGCTCAACAATCTCCCCGCGATCCATAAAGATCACGCGGTCAGCAACCGTGCGGGCAAAGCCCATCTCGTGCGTCACACACAGCATCGTCATTCCCGACTCCGCTAAACCAATCATGGTATCGAGCACCTCCTTGACCATCTCCGGATCCAGCGCAGAGGTGGGCTCATCAAAGAGCATGATTTTAGGTTTCATACAGAGCGAACGGGCAATCGCCACGCGCTGTTGCTGACCTCCGGAGATCTGACCGGGGAACTTATGTGCATGTTCGGCGATACGCACGCGCTCAAGATAGTGCATCGCCAGCGCCTCGGCCTCTTTCTTTGGCATTTTACGCACCCAAATGGGAGCAAGCGTGCAGTTCTGCAATACCGTCAGGTGCGGGAAGAGGTTAAAGTGCTGAAACACCATCCCCACCTCCTGGCGTACCTTCTCAATATTGCGAATATCCTCATTCAGTTCGATGCCATCTACAACGATACGGCCCTGCTGATGCTCTTCCAGATGGTTAATGCAGCGAATGGTGGTTGATTTCCCTGATCCGGAAGGGCCGCAAAGTACAATGCGCTCTCCCTGCTTTACGTTCAGGTTAATGTCTTTCAGTACGTGGAACTGCCCATACCACTTATTTACGTTCTCGAGCGTAATCATCGCGTCGGCAGATTGCATAGTCATATTACTCATGGTGATCCTCAGTGCGGTGTACGCCCGGTGTTAAAGCGCTTCTCCAGATGCTGGCTGTAGCGCGACATGCTAAAACAGAAAATCCAGTAGACCAGTGCGGCAAAAACGTAGCCTTCCGTCGACATACCTAACCACTCAGGATCGACCGTCGCCTGCTGCACGCTGCTAAAGAGATCGAACAGGCCAATGATGATCACCAGGCTCGTGTCCTTAAACAGCGCAATGATGGTGTTCACCAGCCCTGGGATCACCATCTTCAGCGCCTGAGGCAGGATCACCAGCCCCTGGGTTTTCCAGTAGCCCAGCGCCAATGATTCAGCGGCTTCATACTGTCCCTTGGGCAGCGCCTGTAGCCCGCCTCGCACCACTTCAGCCACGTAGGCTGACTGGAACAGGATCACCCCGACCAGCGCCCGCACCAGCTTATCAATGCTGGTCCCTTCCGACATAAACAGCGGCAGCATCACCGAGGACATAAACAGCACGGTGATCAGCGGCACGCCTCGCCAGAACTCAATAAAAATTACCGACAGAATGCGTACCACCGGCATGGTTGATCGCCGACCTAGCGCGAGCAAGATCCCCAGCGGCAGCGCGCCGGCAATCCCTACGGAGGCGATAATTAACGTTAGCGTCAGGCCGCCCCACTGGCGCGTTTCGACACGCTCCAGCCCGAGAAAGCCACCGTACATCAGCCCCCACACAACCAGCGGATAGACCACCGCCCAGCAGGCAATGTAGCGTCCGCGTTTCGGCAGCCCATTCCAGAACATCGGTACAATTGAGAGCAGGCCAATCACCAGCGCGGTGTTGATGCGCCAGCGCTCGTCATGGGGATAGAGGCCATACATAAACTGGCCGAAACGTTCATGAATAAAGACCCAGCATGCGCCTTCTTTGGTGCAGTCCGCACGGGTTGAGCCAAACCAGTTCGCCTGAAACAGCGCCCAGTTCAGCAGGGGAGGAATAAGCTCCCACATCAGCCACAGGGCGACCAGGGTCAGCAGACTATTCGACCAGCTTGAGAACAGATTTTTACGCGCCCACTGAATATAGCGTCCAGTACCGGCACGGGCCGGGCGCGCGGGGTGAGACAGAAGTGCTTTTGTCATCATGGATCCTTAGCGCTCGACCAGGGCGATACGACGGTTATAGATGTTCATTAGCAGGGAGATGGTCAGGCTAATGATCAGGTAGACCGACATGGTGATGGCAATCGTCTCGATAGCCTGCCCGGTTTGGTTCAACACCGTTCCAGCAAATAGCGATACCATATCGGGATAGCCGATGGCCGCCGCCAGCGACGAGTTCTTCACAATGTTGAGATACTGGCTAGTGAGCGGTGGAATGATCACGCGCATCGCCTGCGGGATAATCACCTGACGCAGCGTTACCGGGTTAGGCAACCCCAGCGATCGCGCCGCCTCGTGTTGCCCAAAGGGCACCGACTGAATGCCTGATCGGATAATCTCGGCAGTAAACGCGGAGGTATAGACCGACAGGGCCAGAGTCAGCGCCGCCAGCTCCGGGATCAGCGCCATGCCGCCACGGAAGTTAAAGCCGCGCAGCTCGGGCACATCCCAATGCAGCGCCGCGCCGAACAGCCAGTGGGAGAGCAGCGGCAGCAGAATAATCAGCCCGAGCGCGGTCGGCCATGTCCGCCTTAGCTGACCGGTTTTCATCTGGTGCGCTCGATTGAAGCGGTACAGTCCCACGCTAACGGCGACGGCAATCAGCACCGCTACAATGAAACCGACAATGCCTTCGCCAAACGCGGGAGCAGGGATATAGAGCCCACGGTTGCTGAGAAACGCCAGGTCGAATGCGCTCACCGCCTGGCGCGGCCCCGGCAGGTTGCGCAGCACGGCAAAATACCAGAAGAAGATCTGCAGCAGCGGCGGGATATTACGAAAGGTTTCGATATAGATCGTCGACAGCTTGCGCAGCAGCCAGTTTTCAGACAGGCGGGCAAGGCCGAGGAAGAAACCGAGAAAAGAGGCAAAAACAATACATAGTGCGGAGACCAGCAGCGTATTGAGCAAGCCGACCAGGAATACGCGGCCATAGGTATCCCCCTGCTCATAATCGATCAGATGCTGGACGATGCCAAATCCGGCGCCACGATCGAGAAAGGCAAAGCCAGAGGTAATACCCCGGTTGCTCAGGTTAGTAACGGTGTTGTGTATCAAATAGATCGCGACGCTGACAACGGCCACGATAGCGATGATCTGAAACAGCCAGGCTCGAACCGCGGGGTTAGAAAGGGAGAACGATCCTTTAACGGTTGGGCGGCGTGGGGACATAGGAAAACCTCGGTAACCTTGACTCTGGGCTGGGCACTGCCTGAGCAGTGCCCGTTACAGCACTCTACCTTAGCGTACCGGTAGCTTAGCGCACCGGCGGCGCGTACTGGATCCCGCCGTTATTCCAGAGGTTGTTCTGGCCGCGTTTGATCTTCAGCGGACTTTCGGATCCCACGTTGCGCTCAAAGATCTCAGCGTAGTTACCGACTTTCTTGATAATGTTGTAGGCCCACTTGTTATCAAGCTTCAGATCCTTGCCGTAGTCCCCCTCTTTGCCTAACAGATGTGCCATATCCGGCGTTGCCGGGTTGGCCGCTTTCTCATCGACGTTTTTAGAGGTGATGCCCATCTCTTCTGCGTTCAGCATGGCGAACAGGGTCCAGCGAACAATGGAGAACCACTCTTCGTCACCGCGGCGAACCACCGGCCCCAGCGGCTCTTTGGAGATCACTTCCGGCAGAACGATCCACTCGCCCGGCGTGCTCAGCTTGATGCGCAGCGCATAGAGCTGTGACTGGTCAGAAGCCAGGGTGTCGCAGCGGCCGGACTCCAGCGCCTTCGCAGATTCGTCGGAGCGGTCAAAGGTCACCGGGGTATACTTCATATTGTTCGATTTAAAATAGTCAGCCACGTTCAGCTCGGTATCGGTACCGGCCTGGATGCAGACGGTGGCGCCGTCCAGCTCTTTGGCGCTCTTCAGGCCCGCTTTATTGTGGGTCAGGAAGCCGATGCCGTCATAGTAGGTCACGCCGGTGAATGCCATGCCCATGCCCGCATCGCGAGAGGAGGTCCAGGTGGTATTGCGCGACAGCACGTCTACCTCCCCGGACTGCAGGGCGGTGAAGCGCTCTTTGGCCGTCAGCGGGGTGTACTTCACTTTGGTGTCATCGCCAAAAACGGCAGCGGCAACGCCACGGCAAACGTCGACGTCAATGCCGGTAAACTTGCCGTTAGCGTCCGCGTAGGAGAAACCTGGCAGCCCATCGCTGATACCGCACTGTACAAAGCCTTTACTCTTTACGGCATCCAGCGTTGCGCCAGCATGCGCCTGGTTTACAACAGCAAACAGCGCACCGGCGGCAGCCAGGCTGGCGATCGTCATCTTTTTCATAATGCATCCTGTGTGGCGAAATTATTGTTATAAAGAGGCGCTCGGGAGACGCCTGAAACCTGTCTGTGGCGTTGGCCATACTCTTTAAAGCAAAGGTAGTGCCAGGTTTGCGGAAGGCGGAAAAGGGGAGTTCTCCCCGCAATATGCAGAGTGTAGACAGGAAAAAAAGTATGTAGCGCTCCGTAATGGTGCGAAATTCAAACCTGCGCCACAAAACAGAGCAAAATAGTTTCGCTGCGGAAGGATTAAAAACAGCAGGATGGAAAAAGCGCGGGAAAACGGTGGGGGTGTTTGAACCAGAAAGCACCGCAATTTTAACAGCGCATCAGAAGTGCACCGGGGCGGCGCAAAAAAGAAGGCGTGGGGGGAGCCACGCCTTGAGTCAGATTATTTCGTTAAGGCCACAATACCCAGCGTCAGGCCAGCAATCGCGGCAGCACCGCCAGCAACAGCCCCTGCGGTTTCCCAGTTATCCTGAGTCGTTCCTTTCATGCAGGTATTGGTATGCACCAGTCGGCCCTGATCGTCATAGGTTGGTACGCAAGGGGAGTCATGGGCACAGCCTGCGAGAACGGTAGATAACAGTGCAACGGCAATTAATTTTTTCATGATCACATTCACCTCATTTATGTGAATGGCGGTATTGTACCACTGGCCGCGGCGGGAACTTATGCCTCTATTCTTACAAAGCATGTCTAATGTAAAAAAGATGGAGAGAAACGGCGCATGTGAGCCGATTAAGGAGAAAAGATGGAGCCGACGTTATGCGCTCAACCTAACCTGTTTCTCTTCGGGCGTCGTGCGCAGCATAATCAGCAGCCCCTCAACCAGCTGTGGCGCCAGCGCGGCAAGATCGGAAGCCTTGTCCAGCATCAGCCAGTTTTTAACAATTCCACTCATGTATCCCTGGATGATAATCAGCGCCGTTTCCACGCTGACGCTTAAGAAGTGGGGATCCTGCTGCTGGCATTTCTCTAACATTTCGGCAACGTTTGCCGGATTAAAAAACAGCCGCTCGCGTATTTCCGCTTCCGGCGTCATATTTTGTGTAAATTCGCATTTATGGTAAAGAATTTCAACGAGCGCTTGTTCTAAAGGGCTTTTTGCAATTAAGCGGAGGGCCTCTGTCAAACTATGGCGAAATAGCCCCTGCGGATCATTGCGAAAATGTAACTGAGCTTTGCGATCTATTCGCTCTCTTAATGGTCGCTGCTCCTGCCAGATAGCGTTAAATAATTCTGTTTTATTTGTAAAATGCCAGTAAATAGCACCGCGCGTCATATTGGCTGCGCAGGCGATATCATCCAATGTCGTATTGGAAAACCCCTGCTGCGCGAATGTTAAAATAGCGGTGTCGATTAATAGCTGCCGAGTTTTGGCTGCCTCTTCTTTCGTCTTTTTCGCCATGCTTGCCACCGTCAGGCCAAAAGCGTGATTTACATTTGTTGAATAAAATATGCCCGAGAACGTACTATCTATCCTTGCATTTTTTTGTTGTTCATTCAACATAGCGCCACTATTTTCGCTATGCGTTAATAAATATTCATCCTATGAATGTTATTAAATAAAGTATTTATTTGGGTAATGAATGCTAACGCCATCCGGTAATAAACTCCGGTGATGAAAAAGAAAAGGTAATACGTTTATATGGCAAAGTTCTTTATCGATCGCCCGATTTTCGCTTGGGTACTGGCGATTATTTTAATGTTGGCAGGCGCGCTGGCCGTCATTAAGCTGCCCGTTGCGCAGTATCCTACGATTGCGCCGCCTGCCATTGCCATTAACGCTACCTATCCCGGCGCGGATGCGCAGACCGTGCAGGACACGGTCACCCAGGTGATCGAACAGAACATGAATGGCCTCGATAACCTGATGTACATGTCCTCCACCAGCGACTCCTCGGGCGGCGTCACGGTAACCTTGACCTTTAACTCCGGGACCGATCCCGATATCGCCCAGGTTCAGGTGCAGAACAAGCTGCAGCTCGCCATGCCGCTACTGCCCCAGGAAGTACAGCAGCAGGGTATCAACGTTAAAAAATCGAGCAGTAACTTCCTGTTGGTCATGGGCTTTATTTCAGATGATGGCAGCATGTCGCAGGACGACATTGCCGACTACATCTCCTCCAATATCAAGGATCCGGTGAGCCGTACGGAGGGGGTCGGTGACGTACAGCTGTTTGGCGCGCAGTATGCGATGCGCATCTGGCTCGATCCCAATAAGCTCAATCAGTATCAGCTCACCACCCTCGATGTGGTTAACGAAATCAAAGCGCAGAACAGCCAGATTGCCGCCGGGCAGCTGGGGGGGACGCCCTCGCCAGCGACGCAGCAGCTCAACGCCTCGATTATCGCCCAGACCCGCCTGCGAACGCCGGAGGAGTTTGGCAACATTACGCTAAAAGTGCAGGCGGATGGTTCGCGCGTATTGCTGCGCGACGTTGCCCGCATTGAACGCGGCGGCGAGAACTACAACGTTGTGGCCCGCTATAATGGAAAGCCCTCGGCGGGGCTGGGTATTAAGCTGGCGACAGGAGCGAATGCGCTCTCCACTGCCGACGCGGTAAAACAGCAGATGGCGCATCTGCAACCCTATTTCCCGCACGGCCTGAAGCTGGTCTACAGCTATGACACGACGCCGTTTATCAACATCTCCATCCGGGAGGTGTTTAAAACGCTGTTTGAAGCGATCGTGCTGGTGTTTTTGGTGATGTATCTCTTCCTGCAAAACCTGCGCGCTACGCTGATCCCCACCATCGCCGTACCGGTGGTGCTGCTGGGTACCTTTGCCGTGCTGGCGGCGTTTGGCTACTCCATCAATACGCTCACTATGTTTGGCATGGTGCTGGCCATCGGCCTGCTGGTGGACGATGCCATTGTGGTCGTCGAAAACGTCGAGCGCGTGATGACTGACGAAGGGCTGCCGCCAAAGGAGGCCACGCAAAAGTCGATGAGCCAAATCCAGGGCGCGCTGGTGGGGATTGCGATGGTGCTTTCTGCCGTGTTTATCCCAATGGCCTTTTTTGGCGGATCGACCGGGGTCATCTACCGACAGTTCTCTATTACTATCGTCTCGGCGATGGCGCTCTCGGTGCTGGTTGCCCTCATTCTTACCCCCGCGCTATGCGCGACGCTGCTTAAGCCGGTGCAGCACGATAAGACCCACCGGCTGTTTAGCCGCTTCAATCACCTGTTTGAGCAGAGCACCCGCCACTACACCGGCAGCGTGCAGAAGCTGCTCCACTGTACGGGCCGGTATATCGTTGTTTATCTCGTCATCGTGATCGGAATGGCAGTGCTGTTTCTAAGGCTGCCGACCTCGTTTTTACCCGAAGAGGATCAGGGCGTATTTCTGACGATGGTCACGCTGCCCGCCGGGGCAACCCAGGCGCGAACGGAAAAGATCATGCGCCAGGTAACGGATTACTATCTGACAAAAGAGAAAAACAACGTCGACTCGGTCTTTACCGTCACCGGCTTTGGCCTGAACGGTAAAGGTCAGAACAACGGCCTGGCCTTTGTTCGCTTAACGCCGTGGGCACAGCGCGAGGCGAAAGAGGATCGCGTTGGCGCTATCGTGGGCCGGGCTACGCAAGCCTTCAGCCGCATCAAGGATGGCATGGTTTTCGCCTTCAACCTGCCTGCCATTACCGAGCTGGGTACCGCGACGGGGTTTGACTTTGAGCTGATCGATCAGGCGGGGCTGGGCCATATGGCGTTGACCGCCGCGCGTAACCAGCTGCTGATGCAGGCGGCACAGCATCCGGACATGCTGGTCAGGACGCGGCCCAACGGCCTGGAGGATATGCCCCAGTTCAAGCTCAAGGTCGATCAGGAGAAAGCGCAGGCGCTGGGCGTCTCATTGAGTGATATCAACAGCACGATTGCCACCGCGCTGGGCAGCACCTACGTTAACGACTTTATTGATAACGGGCGCGTGAAGAAAGTCTATGCCCAGGCCGATGCGCCCTATCGCATGATGCCGGATGACATTAACACCTGGTATGTGCGTAACCAGGCCGGTGGTATGGTGCCGTTCTCCAGCTTCTCCAGCGCAGGCTGGATCCAGGGGTCACCTCGTCTGGAACGCTATAACGGCCTGCCGTCGATGGAGATCCTCGGCGAGGCGGCGCCGGGCAAAAGCAGCGGCGAAGCGATGAAGCTCATGGAGACGTTGGCATCGCAGCTGCCTGCTGGCGTCGGCTTTGACTGGACCGGCATGTCTTATCAGGAGCGACTCTCAGGTAACCAGGCCCCGGCGCTGTATGCCATTTCGCTGGTGGTGGTGTTCCTCTGTCTCGCCGCGCTGTATGAGAGCTGGTCGATTCCCTTCTCGGTCATGCTGGTGGTGCCGCTGGGCGTCGTGGGGGCGCTGCTGGCAGCGAGCCTGCGCGGCCTGAGTAACGACGTCTATTTTCAGGTAGGCCTGCTTACCACCATTGGGCTATCGGCAAAGAACGCCATTCTGATCGTCGAATTTGCTAAGGACCTGATGGATAAAGAGCACAAAAGCCTTATCGAGGCCACCCTTGAAGCGGTCAGAATGCGTCTGCGTCCCATTCTGATGACCTCCCTTGCCTTTATTTTAGGCGTAATGCCGCTGGTATTAAGTACTGGCGCAGGCAGCGGCGCACAAAATGCGGTCGGCACGGGGGTAATGGGTGGGATGATTGCGGCGACGCTGCTGGCGATATTCTTTGTGCCGGTATTTTTTGTCGTGGTCTGTCGGCGTTTAACAAAATCGAGCCACGTTATTACGCAGCAGCAATAACGCTTTCTCTTTTCGATGAGCCATTAATTATTCATCGGGCTGATTAAACAATTTCATTTATTGATGTGAATTATTTTTATCGTGGATTTTTGCGGTTAACGCCGTGCGTTGTGTTTTTGAGGAACTGCAATGAATAAATTTGGTGAATGTTTACGCCTATCGTCATTAGTATTAATTTCGGCGGGTCTACTCAGTGGCTGTAATGATAATAGCGACGGCGCGAAAAAAGCGGCTGCGCCAGAGGTCAGTGTTTATCAGGTAAAAGCCGCACCGCTGGCGGTCACCACAGAACTTCCCGGCAGAACCGAAGCGTTTCGTATTGCTGAAGTGCGGCCTCAGGTGAGCGGCATTATTTTACGCCGTAATTTCGTGGAGGGCGCGGATATTACCGCAGGCCAGTCGCTCTATCAGATCGATCCTGCGACCTATCAGGCGGACTATGCCAGCGCCCAGGGCGATCTGGCGAAGGCGCAGGCTGCGGCTAAGATTGCCCACCTCACCGTTAAGCGCTACCAGCCGCTTGTCGGCACGCAGTATATCAGCCAGCAGGAGTATGACACGGCTGTTGCCGACGCCCAGCAGGCTGACGCCGCGGTACAGGCCGCGAAGGCCGCCGTTGAAACCGCAAGAATAAACCTCGCCTATACCCAGGTCCGTTCGCCGATTAACGGCCGGATCGGTAAATCATCGGTAACCGAGGGCGCGCTGGTGACTAACGGCCAAAGCACCGCGCTGGCCACCGTGCAGCAGCTGGATCCCGTCTATGTCGACGTCACCCAGTCGAGCAATGACTTTATGCGCCTGAAGCAGGCCGTGGAGCAGGGCAACCTGCAAAAAAACAGCAATAAAACGGATGTTGAGCTGATTACCGAAAACGGTCAGCGCTATCCGCTGAAGGGCACGCTGGAGTTCTCAGACGTCACCGTGGATGAGAGTACCGGATCCATTACCATTCGGGCAGTTTTCCCCAATCCAGATCATAGCCTGCTGCCGGGCATGTTTGTCCGGGCGCGGATCGACGAGGGCGTGCAGCCAACCGCCATTCTTGTGCCGCAGCAGGGGGTAACCCGTAACGCCCGCGGCGATGCCACCGTGCTGCTGGTAAACGCTAAAAATCAGGTTGAATCACGCAACGTCGTCGCCTCGCAGGCCATTGGCGATAAGTGGCTCATTACGGACGGTCTGAAAGAGGGCGAAAAGGTCATCGTCAGTGGATTGCAGCGGGTTCGTCCTGGGGCAACGGTGACGATCGCCCCGAGCGCAGCAGATCAAACTGCCGCCGCGCATTAATCGTATAATCCCAATGAGAGCAAAAGATGGCTAAGTTTTTTATCGATCGTCCGATTTTTGCCTGGGTGCTGGCAATTATTTTGATGATTGCCGGGGCGCTGGCAATCTTACAGCTGCCCGTAGCGCAATACCCGACCATTGCACCACCGGCGATCGCTATTAGCGCTACCTACCCGGGGGCCGATGCCCAGACGGTGCAGGATACCGTAACGCAGGTTATTGAGCAGAACATGAACGGTATCGATAATCTGATGTATATGTCCTCTACCAGCGACTCGGCGGGAGGCGTCACGGTTACGCTGACCTTCAAATCCGGGACGGATCCAGACATTGCTCAGGTTCAGGTGCAGAATAAGCTGCAGCTGGCGATGCCGCTGCTGCCGCAGGAGGTTCAGCAGCAGGGGATCAGCGTCGAGAAGTCCAGCAGCAGCTTTTTGATGGTGGTGGGCTTTACCTCTGAGAACAAGAGCCTGAATCAGGATGATATTTCCGATTACGTCGCGTCGAACATTAAAGATCCTATTAGTCGTACCAACGGCGTCGGTGACGTACAGCTCTTCGGGGCGCAGTACGCAATGCGTATCTGGTTGAATGCCGATCTGCTCAACAAATACAACCTGACGACGATCGACGTGGTTAATCAGATCAAGGTGCAAAACGATCAGATTGCCGCGGGTCAGCTTGGTGGAACCCCCTCGATCCCTAACCAGCAGCTTAACGCCTCCATCATTGCCCAGACCCGGCTGAAGGATCCGGAGGAGTTTGGCAATATCACGCTGCGGGTCAACAGCGATGGTTCGCAGGTGCGGCTGAAAGACGTAGCCCGCATTGAGCTGGGGGGAGAGAACTACAACACGGTCACGAAAATCAACGGCCAGGACGCGGCGGCGATCGGCATCAAGCTGGCAACCGGGGCCAATGCGCTGGATACCGCTACCGCCATCAAAGCTAAGCTCAACGAGCTCCAGCCGTTCTTCCCCCAGGGCATGAAGGTGGTCTACCCCTACGACACCACGCCCTTTGTGAAGATCTCCATCCATGAGGTGGTAAAAACGCTGTTTGAGGCCATTATTCTGGTCTTCCTGGTGATGTACCTGTTCCTGCAGAATATCCGCGCGACGCTGATCCCCACCATTGCCGTACCGGTTGTTCTGCTGGGGACCTTTGCGATCCTCTCGGGGTTTGGCTACTCCATTAACACGCTGACCATGTTCGGTATGGTGCTGGCAATAGGCCTGCTGGTGGACGATGCCATCGTCGTGGTAGAGAACGTTGAGCGGGTAATGGCCGAGGATCATCTGCCGCCGAAAGAGGCGACGGAGAAATCCATGTCGCAGATCCAGGGCGCGTTGGTAGGGATTGCTATGGTGCTCTCGGCAGTCTTTATCCCGATGGCCTTCTTTGGCGGCTCTACCGGTGCGATCTATCGTCAGTTCTCCATTACCATCGTCTCGGCGATGGCGCTTTCGGTGCTGGTCGCGCTTATCCTCACGCCAGCGCTCTGCGCAACGCTGTTAAAACCCGTCGACCCTGATACGCACGGCGAGAAAAAGGGCTTTTTTGGCTGGTTCAACCGCCTGTTCGATCGCAGTACGCATCACTACACGGAAAGCGTTGCCCGCATCATCAACGGCACAGGGCGCTACCTGTTGATCTATGTGCTGATTGTCGCCGGAATGGCGGTGCTGTTTTTACGCCTGCCCACCTCGTTTTTACCCGATGAGGATCAGGGCGTCTTTATGACGATGGTACAGCTGCCTGCCGGGGCAACCCAGGCGCGCACGCAGAAGGTGTTGGATAAGGTCACTAATTACTACCTTAACAGTGAGAAGGCGAACGTCGACTCCGTCCTGACCGTCAACGGCTACAGCTTCAGTGGTCAGGGGCAGAACTCCGGGATGGCCTTTATCAGCCTTAAGCCGTGGGAGCAGCGCCCCGGTAAAGCGAACAGCGTTGGTGGCATCGTGGAGCGTGCCACGCGCGCCTTCAGCCAAATCCGCGACGGTCTGGTCTTTCCATTTAACCTGCCCGCGATTATCGAGCTGGGCACAGCGACGGGCTTTGACTTTGAGCTGATCGATCAGGCCAACCTCGGACATGAGGCCCTGACCAACGCGCGCAATATGCTACTCGCTGAGGTACAGAAGCACCCGGACCAGGTGGTGCGCGTGCGGCCAAACGGCCTTGAGGATACCCCGCAGTTTAAGCTGGAGGTGGATATCGAAAAGGCACAGGCGCTGGGGATTGACCTCTCGGATATTAACCAGACCATCTCCACCGCGTTAGGCGGAACCTACGTGAACGACTTTATCGATCACGGGCGGGTGAAAAAGGTTTATGTACAGGCGGATGCGCAATACCGCATGCTGCCAACGGATGTGAATAATCTCTACGTTCGCAGCAGCAACGGTGAGATGACGCCGTTCTCGGCCTTTACCACTTCACACTGGGTCTATGGTTCACCGCGTCTGGAACGCTATAACGGCCTGCCGTCTATGGAGATTTTAGGCGAGGCTGCGCCGGGCAAGAGTACTGGCGATGCGATGCAGCTTATGGAGAAACTGGCTTCTGGCCTGCCTTCCGGCATCGGCTATGACTGGACGGGGATGTCCTATCAGGAGCGTCTCTCTGGCAACCAGGCTCCGGCGCTGTATGCCATCTCGCTGATCGTGGTCTTCCTCTGCCTGGCAGCGCTGTATGAGAGCTGGTCGATTCCGTTCTCGGTTATGCTGGTGGTGCCGCTGGGCGTTATCGGCGCGCTGCTGGCGGCCTTAACGCGAGGAATGAATAACGATGTCTACTTCCAGGTCGGTCTGTTGACCACCATCGGCCTTTCGGCTAAGAACGCCATTCTGATCGTCGAGTTTGCCAAGGATCTCATGGATAAAGAGGGCAAAGGGCTGGTAGAGGCGACGCTGGAGGCGGTCCGCATGCGGCTGCGCCCGATCCTGATGACCTCGCTGGCCTTTATCCTCGGCGTCATGCCGCTGGTGATCAGCTCTGGCGCAGGCAGCGGCGCACAAAACGCGGTGGGCACCGGGGTGCTGGGCGGCATGCTCTCCGCGACGCTGCTGGCGATCTTCTTCGTCCCGGTATTCTTTGTGGTGGTACGGCAGTTCTTCACGAAAAAAGCCAAGGTATCTCGCGCAATAGTCTCGGAAGAGTTGTAGGCCGGGTAAGCGTAGCGCCACCCGGCGTTACGCTTACTTTGACTCAGCTCCCAGCTGCGTTGCCTCCTGGGCCGAGATGGGTTTACCCAGCAGATAACCCTGTAGCGTATTACAGCCCAGCTCGGTGAGAAACGCCTGCTGGGCCTGCGTCTCTACCCCTTCCGCCACCACCCTAAGGTTCAGCGTTTTGGCCAGCGCCACGATGGCGGAGACGATAGTGGCATCGTCGCCGTCACGGCTCAGCTCCCTAACAAACGCCCGGTCAATCTTCAGCTCGCAGGCTGGCAGGCGTTTCAGGTAGAGCAGGCTAGAGTAGCCGGTACCAAAATCGTCAATCGAGGCCTTCACCCCGGCATCGGTGAGCCTGGTCAATACGCGTACGCTCTCATCCGGGTTGCTCATGGCCGTGGTTTCGGTCACTTCAAGGATCAGGCTCTGGGGTGGAACCTGATGCCGCGTCAGGCACGCCATTACATGCTCTACCAGCCCCGTCTGCTCAAACTGCAGGGTCGAGAGGTTAACGGCCACCGTCCAGTGCGTATACCCCTGTTGACGCCACTCGCTCAGCTGGCGGCAGGCCTCATCAATTACCCAGTTGCCAATGGGAATAATCAGCCCCGTTTTTTCCGCCAGCGGCAGAAAACGGTCCGGCGTCAATAGACCGTGAACGCCGTGCTGCCAGCGCAGCAGCGCTTCAAAACCGACGATTGGCCCAGCGGGGGCCTGAAACTTGGGCTGGTAAAAAAGGCGTAGCTCGTTGCGCTCCAGGGCCAGCCACAGGTCGCTCATCAGCAGGAGCTGGGTCTGGGCCAGCGTATTCATCGAAGGCTGGAAGAAGTGGTAGCCGTTACGCCCCATATGCTTGGTGTGGTACATCGCTGCATCGGCGTTAAACATCAGCTCACGTTCGTTCTTGCCATCGTGAGGGTAGAGAGCAATGCCGACGCTTAAGGTGACCACCAGATCGTAGCGGTCAAGGGTAAACGGCTGATCGATGGCGCGCACCAGCGCATCCGCCAGCGTGGCCGCCTCATCCGGGGCGTTCACCTCCGCTAGCAGGACAAACTCGTCTCCGCCGATCCGCGCCAGCGTATACTGGCCCTTCAGCGGCTGGAGCAGACGCTCGGTCACGGCGATCAGCAGCTGATCGCCAACGTCATGGCCGTAAGCATCGTTGACGGTTTTAAACCCGTCGAGATCCATAAACATCAGAGCAAAAAAGGAGCCTTCACGACGGGCTTTATTAATCGCCTGGTCGAGCCGGTCCTCTAGCAGCACGCGATTAGGCAAGCGGGTGAGGGGATCGTGCAGCGCCAGCTGGGCCAGCTCGCGGTTGGCTTCCGCCAGCGAGGATGCCAGCAGCGAGGTCCGCGCCTGCAGACGGGCATCCAGCATAGAGACCAGCAGGGTAATACCCAGAATCGAGAGCGCGACGACGCTAACCAGCAGCGCCAGCCAGTTACCGTCTACGCCGTGATGCATGACCGAGTGCTGCATCGGAAACTGGGCTGCCATCATGCCGGTATAGTGCATACCAGCAATCGCGATACCCATTAAAATAGCCGCCCCCGCGCGCATTTGCGCCACCTGCGCGGCCTCGTGGCGCAGGCGGAAGGTGAGCCACAGCGCAGCCAGCGATGCCCCAAGGGCGATGAGCAGCGAGATCGTCACCCAGCGCATATCCCACACGATAGGCGGTGACACCTCTAACGCCGCCATGCCGGTGTAGTGCATACCGGCAATGCCGCAGCCCATCACCAGCGAGCCCGGCAGCAGGCGCCGCAGGCGCAGCTGGGATGTGCTGACCAGCCACAGAGCAAACAGAGACGAGCCTACGGCAATCAGCATCGACAGACCGGTGAGCAATGGATCGTAGCTCATGCTCATGGTCAGCGCCATCGCCAGCATCCCGATAAAATGCATGGCCCAGATGCCGATACCCAGCGCAAGGCCGCCGCCCGCCAGCCAGAGCCAGCCAGCTTTGCCGGGATTGGTCGAGACCCGGCCTGCCATATTCAGCGCAGTATAGGCTGCCATGATGGCAACGATAAAAGAGATCGCAACGAGGATCTGGTCGTATTGGCTAACCTGCATGATGCCACCAACTCATTCACAATAAAGGTTATTGATCGTTATATATTCATGCCAGTAGGCATAAAGGGCAGTGACATTAGCACCCAATTCAGAGCGGTGGAAGGGATTTAAGCCCCTGTTTTTGAGGAGGAATAGATGCAATTTCGTGCAGATAAAGGCCAGTAACAAAAAAGGCGCTTCCCCATGCCGGTTCGCGCCTTTTTAAACAAACACTTAACTGATTAGTATCAGTTCATGCCGTACTGTCATATTAGTTGTTCGCATGCTTTTAGGTGATTTTAATATTTATTTTATATTCAATGAGTTGCTAAAAAATATGCCTGTATATTGTTCCAGTGCTTTTCTTTGTTTATGCTATCATGCAAGCAATTATGTATAAACATTTGTATAAACACTTTGGGCTGGGTGGTCTATGGCTGGCGAACTTAACAAACTGAGCGATAGGAAGTTAAAGGGATTACATGGTATCCCGGCCAGTAAGATTGAGTTTTATGCTGATGGTGCCGGACTGAGCGCCAAGGTAACGAAAGCTGGTGGTATTAGCTGGGTGTTTACTTATCGACTCGACGGGCAGAAGCTGCATCGACTGACTCTAGGACGTTACCCGGATATGAGTCTCAAAGAAGCCCGTTCCTCACGTGATAAATGTCGCCAGTGGCTGGCCTCAGGTAAAGATCCAAAGCACCAGTTGGCACTAACTACTCAGCAAACGCTTAAACCGGTCACTGTGCAGGAAGCCATCGAATACTGGATACGCGAATATGCAGAAGAGAATCGTTCGAATGTTGAGCGGCATAAAGCGGAGCTGCGCAAGCACATTTACCCCTACATTGGGAAAATGGCTCTCTCTGACTGCGAAACACGATACTGGCTTGATTGCTTTGACAGAATGAAAAAGAAAACCCCGGTTGCCGCTGGCTACGTCTTTCAGATGTGTAAGCAGGCCCTGAAATTTTGTCGGGTTCGGCGCTATGCCGTCAGCACGGCTCTTGAAGATTTAACTATCCCAGATGTCGGTAAAAAACAGGCGAAAAAAGATCGGGTCTTGAATGATAAAGAGGCAGGCGATTTGTGGGCTGCAATTACGGCCGGTGATCATTTTATGCCTTACTATACTAATCTGCTCAAAGTAGTCACCGTATTTGGATGTCGAACTCAAGAGGCCAGACTGTCAGGCTGGAACGAGTGGGATTTGGATACATGGATCTGGACGGTTCCAAAAGAACACAGTAAAGGCGGCGAAAAGATTGTAAGGCCAGTTCCTGAAGCTTTGCGCCCTTTCATAAAAAAGCTTTACGATGAAACAAAATCATCCAGTTATTTACTTGGCACAGTGAAAAAAAGTGAAGCCGTGAGCCAGTGGGGGCGTAGTATCTATAAAAAGCTCGGGCATTCAGAAGCATGGACATTGCACGATTTACGTCGAACTTTAGCAACGCATATGAATAATATGGGTATCGCTCCGCACGTTGTTGAACAATTGCTGGGCCACTCAATGCCGGGAGTTATGGCAATTTATAACCGTAGTCTGTACTTGCCTGAGAAATTGGATGCGTTGAATAAATGGTATGACAGACTTGATATTTTATCTGGCGGGTTCACTAATATTGTTTTGTTGAATAGGGCTGAATAATGACTAGTTTTCTTAAGTTGGGTATTTTCGAGCGTGAAGCCAAAGCCCCGGAGCTAAATATTAAACAACTTGCGCTACTAATGTGTGGGGTAGATCCGACAGTTAAAACTGCTGATATCCCTGAGGCAAAAGTTGAAGCATATAATATATACTATAGACAGCTGAGTCGATGGTTATCAGCATCTAAATTATTTCGAGGTGGAAACTCAACAGCCTATCCCGCAGACTATATGTTTGCTCTGGCATATCCTCTTATTGATGAAGATATTACACCACAACCCATAAAGGACAGATGTCTTGCGGCAGTGGCTATAATTTCTAATCAAAACAAAGGGAAAGAGCACCTTTATGCTATGGGAGGGGATGAGCTTTTACAGGTCGGAATTGCATTGAAAAGCAGCAGGCGCGGCTTGCATCGTAAGGAAGATGAAAAGGAATATAATGATAAATTGATGGGGATGCTGGTCAAGCTTATAGCACATAAGATAGGCCATTCATTTGGCACCTCCAAAAAACCCAGTATTTCAGCCATTTTAAATGAACTATATAAATTAGCTGATGAGGAAGGTATATCTAAAACTGGATTATCTAAATCAGCAATATATGACAAAATCCGTAAGGCATTAAATTCGATTTATTATACAGAATGAATATTATTTGCCAGTGCTAGTAGATATTATTTATATTCCTGTGAAAATACTAATTAATTATATTTGTTGAAACTTTTGGCGATTCAATGATCGCCAAGGAGATTCAATTGTTAGATTTGATGTGTATTACCGTTACATTCAACAGCATTCAACAGCATTCAACAGCATTCAACAGCATTCAACAGCATTCAACGACACGTAACGACACGTAACGACACCCCACAGCACCCAACAGCACCTAACAGCACCTAACAATACCTTGCTCCATCCACGGTCCTTACCAGGTCATTACTTGCTAACTTTTTCCATCTTTGTTCATGGTTATTCATCACGGTTCATCACGGTTCATCACGGTTCATCACGGTTCATCACGGTTCGTCTTTGTTCTGAACAATCCAAGGTGAATCAAATCGTTAAAGAGCGGTGATCTTCGTTGAGTTATTGAAATTCATAATTTTTTCTCTCGATCTAGCCGTTGAAATTACTGTGGAAATTGCTTTAAACAGGGGAGTGTTATCTTGATGGAATTTCTCTCTTTCAATGGAATTGAGTGTTCTTTTAAAGGATTCCAGAATCAATGGAAATGCTGGTCGTTTATCCACTAATCTCTTCGCATAACATTGAAACAGTGGAGGCAGCATGCAAAATATTACCTTTACCCCGCCAAATCCTGAACAGCGCCGCACCCTTCTGGAGGAGTACGGCTTCAAGTTTGATCGCCGTATTCGTGAAGAAGAGTGCAGCGAGATCACCAGTCTTTCCCGTTCCAGTCGCTGGAAGATGGAGCAGCAGGGCCGCTTCCCTCTGCGCTGCCACTTCGGTCGTAACAGCTGCGCCTGGCTTCTTTCTGATGTGCTCTGGTGGGTGCGTAATCCTCCGGCGGTTGCGAATGTGAACAACCCATACAGCCGCAAATCGGCCTAACAGAAACCCAATGCAAACACCCGCAACTTCGGCTGATCAGCGTAAATAAAATAAGTTGTGAGCAATTGCGCTAAATAAATTGCAGCATCCTTAACGCTGTCGCGGCGGCTCTAAATATCAACTTTTTGGAGCGATAGAAATGACTCAGAAAAAATTAACTGCCTTAACTGGCAGTGCCCAGACTCAACCTAAAACCAGCCTGAATCATATTGGTGATCAAGACTTCGCAAACATCGTGCCTGTTATTGCTACCCAGATTAGTGGGCGAGATAACAACGTTGTTAGCGCGAAAGCATTGCACTCAGCGCTTGATATCGGGCGGGATTTCTCAACTTGGTTTGCAGATCGGGTAGAGGAATATGGATTTGTGCGTGGTGTCGATTATTTCACCGATGATGATATGACGGCAGCATGGTTAATGAATGACCAATATTCCCCAGTTTCGGGGAAAAATAAAGGTCGTGGACGCCCACAGAAAGATTACTTCCCAAACATCGCCACGGCTAAAGAGCTGGCAATGGTTGAACGAAATGAGCAGGGCCGAGCTGTTCGTCGTTACTTCATCCGCTGCGAGGAGGAACTGAGCCGTTCGGCACCAGAGATCGCCGCACAGCTTCGTCAGCAGTTACGCGCACGGATTACCGCCGCGAATCTGTATAAGCCAATGTGTGCAGCTCTCGATGCAGCACGAGCCGAGCAGGGAAAGGAGACGCAAGGACATCATTACAGCACCGAGAGCAACATGATTGCCAAAATGGCGCTGGGTGGACTGACGGCTAAGCAGTGGGCGCAGATTCACGGAGTAAAAGGCGAGCCACGCGACAGCATGAACGCTGATCAGCTGGAGCATCTGGCCTATCTGGAAAGCACCAATATCACGCTTATCGAAATGGGAATGGATTACCACAAGCGCAAAGCAGAGCTGCTTCGCTTGTCGCAGCGCTGGCTGGCTAAGCGTGTTGGAGGTGCTAAGTGATTTTGCACAACTCAATCGGGGTTACGCAGGATTTGCACGCCGAAATGATCGGTATGCAAACCAACTGCGAATGTTTAACGTTCGGGCATAGAGACAAACGCGAACAGTATTTAGGGTCAGGCCAAAACAACGTTAAACGTGGTTCAGAGGTTCCGACGAATAACGTCGAGAGCTGCGAAGATAACCAACCCTCTTTCAGAGGGGAAGTTCATCTTCTGCGCGGGTCATTACGTCCTGCGCAAAATTTGCAGGTAACTAAAAGACACCCGCAAAACAGACCCGAAATTATCGGGTCAGTTCACAGCATTACGGGAAGTAACCCTGTTCAGCCTTTTGGCTCGATGCCGCGCTGCTGTAATTCTTTCCGGATGATGCGTTTTATCCACGCAGAAACAGAAGCGTCGCCATCTTGCTGTAAGGCTTGTTTTATACCCGCTTCTAGCTCTGGTTCGACGCGTAATGCGATCTGCTTATTGCCTTTGGCTTTAATACTTATGGTTGACATTTGGTTGACACCTGATTACCTTGGGTTGGTGGTCAAGTGTATGACAGATGTATACCAAAAAGCAACGCCCCAGACTGTTAGCGCAGTTCTAGGGCGTCTAACCAAACCGTTAAGTGAGGTAACGATCATGGCTGAGCTACAGCATACCCAAACTCAACCAAAATTTACATGGCGTTTTCTTGCCCTCAGTTCTATCGGGTGCAACGTCGTTCACATTCCTGCCAGCACAGAGCGCGAAGCCCGGGAGCAATCCCCTGATGGCTGCGTAATGGTATTCGCCGGCCGCCTGCCTGTTCAGGAGGTGCGCCATGCATGAGCCTATTTCTATCGAACGCGCCGAGTATAAATCCGCTATGGCTGCGTCTTTGTGGGAAGTCATTCTTGAAAAGGCAAATGAGGAGTGTTCTCCCCAACTTGTTGATCTGCTTTGCATGGCTTGCGATATCAATCATGAAATTCACCAGGCTTTAGTAGCTGAGCTGGGGATGGGAGACAAAAAATGAAACACAGTATTCTTGAAGTCGTCACCCATGCGGAAAACGCCATGTCATACAACAGTCAGGCGCTGGCCGTGCTGGAAATGTGGATGGATAGCTTGAGTAGCGGTGATGATTGCGAAGCTAATCGCGTGGCCGCTGTTCGTAGTCTTGTGCATGAGGCGTTGTCCCACCTGCAGAAAGCTGCGGGAGTGCAGAAATGAAGCAGAAACTCGCACCGAACGTTAAGGCGCTGCCTCGTGACAAGATGGAAGAAGCCATCATCTTTGCCGGTACAGGAGCATGGAAAGCTGCTCGGGATTATCAGAAAGGCAGAGACGAGCATGGCGATGACGTGCCGCCGGTAGTTCTGGATCATACCCAGCTGGCGGAATTATCCCATCTGCGCATTGTTGATAAAGGGCGTCGATTTGCCAGAGTCTGTCAGGCTGGACTTATCGAGCAAAACCAAATCAGCATGATCGCCAATAAGTTGTGTGAAGCTGGCGTGACCAATGCTGAGTTTATCAATGAAAAAGGAGAAAAAGAGGACTGGACGCCCCTCATGAAGCGAATTGAGGATGAGCCACTGATCGTGCTTACGAGGGGAGGTGCGACGCCAGCGCTTAACCAAATGGGAGCCAGCCAGCGCGGGGAAGTATTGCTGGCGCACTACGATGGCAATCTGGCTATTCATGCCGACTCTGACACAGTGCACCACTATACGGGCGTTATATGGGTGCCGCTGCCGGATAAGGAGCTGCAGCGTGAAATGGCGCAAATCTACATTGAGGCTGAGGTGGCTTACTCGCAGAACGCGATTAAATCAGCAGTTGATACGATGAAGCTGGGGCTTCCGGTAATGGGTAACACTGCCCGGAATCTTATTGGTTTCAGCAACGGTGTTTTTGATACCCGGTTAGGTCAATTTCGCGCACACGATAAAAATGACTGGCTGATCGTAGCGAGCGATTTGCCATTCAGCGAACCAGCAGAAGGAGAGGCGCTGGCAACCCATGCGCCGAACTTCTGGAAATGGCTCCGCCGTTCTGTGGCGAATAATGATCGCAAAGCCGATCGCGTATTGTCTGCGCTGTTTATGGTGCTGGCGAACCGTTACGACTGGCAGTTGTTCCTTGAGGTAACGGGCCCGGGCGGAAGCGGTAAAAGTGTTATGGCGGAAATCTGCACGATGCTTGCAGGTAAGGCCAACACGGTATCGGCAAGCATGGCAGCACTGGAGAACCCAAGGGAAAGGGCGTTGGTGGTTGGTTATTCGCTGATCATCATGCCAGATATGACCCGGTACGCTGGCGACGGCGCAGGGATCAAGGCCATTACTGGCGGGGATAAGGTAGCTATCGATCCTAAACACAAAGCGCCGTACTCAACCCGTATTCCGGCGGTGGTGCTGGCCGTCAATAACAATGCCATGTCATTCAGCGACCGCAGCGGCGGGATTTCGCGTCGTCGGGTTATCTTTAACTTCTCAGAGGTGGTACCGGAAAACGAACGTGATCCTATGCTGGCCGAGAAAATTGAAGGTGAGCTGGCCGTAATCATTCGCCACCTGCTTACTCGCTTTTCCAGGCAGGACGAAGCTAAACAGCTTTTGCATGAGCAGCAGAAATCAGAAGAGGCACTGGCCATCAAACGTGAAGGGGATTCACTGGTGGACTTTTGCGGCTATCTGATGGCTCTCGTTGAATGCGAAGGAATGATTGTTGGCAATGCTGAAATGGTGCCGTTCAGCCCGAGGCGTTATCTGTATCACTCCTACCTTGCTTACATGTCGGCGCATGGCCTGGGTAAACCCGTATCGCTGACGCGGTTCGGTACCGACATGCCTGGGGCTATGTCAGAGTATGGCAAGGAATACAAGCGCAAGCAGTGTACCCGGGGACCGGATAAAGGACGCACGATCTCAAATGTCCTGTTAGGTGATGATGCTGATGGGTGGCTACCAGCAGCAACAGGAAATAATAATAGCGAACAGGGGTAGAGTTTAAAAATTACCGGTAAAGTGTCTACCGTGTCTACTGCTATAGATAAATTATTTATTAACAATCACTTAGGTAGGTAGACACTTGGTAGATAGTTTTTGTTACAGTGTCTACCGTGTCTACTTTTAGTTTGTTTTTTGCACGATGGTAGAGAGTCTGGTAGGCAGTAGTAGACACTTTAAGGATAAAGTCTCTACCACTTAATGCACTGATTATATTGGTTAATTTGTCAGAAGTAGACAGGTAGACAGTTTGAAGCACAAATTTTAATTTTTTAATTCAGGAGAGGGAATGTTTCATTTTAATGAACTCGGCGATGTAAAGATCATGAGCATGACACCTGCTAATCCTGGCTGGTATCTTCGGGTTAAGGAGAGATCAGGAGATACTGAATGGTGGTATATGCCGGTAGCTTGTTGGGCGCTATGCCGTTTTGATGACGGTGATATGATGCTGCCATGTGTAGTTAATGATAATGGCACTTTGACACCGAATGACCCGGATTCGAATCCATGCGATTTGGTTTACCTTCCAAATGCGAGGCCATTAGAAAGCCCTGTGTTCGGTGATATATGCTGCCAGCTTGAAAAATAATGAGGTTTTTATGCCAGTCACAGTTCAGGATATAAAAGAGCACCAAGATCATTTTGGTATTGGTGATATTACAAATATGGATATTGCCGAGTATAAGCGGCTTTTAGATGATGGTGCGTTCTTCTGGATTAACCACAATGAGATTATCCGGCACACGCTCTCAGAAGAGTATATTGCTGCAACGCCCGGGCAGGTTGATGCATTAATCGAGCATTTAAAGATGTTCAAGGAGAAGATGATCGCCGCTGGTAAGTAGTGTTTTGTAAATTATTTGTCCTCATGTTTCTTCGTGATTGCCCCTGTCTATTGCAGGGGTTTTCTTTATATTTTTCATGTATATCTTGAATAGTGGCACTCAGACGTGAGCCGCCACTGGCCGCCGGGTTTTTCGTCCTTCAGACAGACGCTCCGTTTCCCGGCGGCCTTACCCCTTCCGCGCTGGTTTCACGTCTCAACGTTCATTGTTACGGAAACCACTCATGAAAAAATTGCTCGAACTCCGCCAGGAGAAAACCACCCTCAAAACCCAGATGCGCGCGCTGCTGGACAAAGCCGACGGCGAGAAGCGCAGCCTGAACGACGAAGAAGGCCAACAGTTCGACGAACTGCGCGGCCGTGCCGATGCCCTCGATGTTGAGATCTCCCGTCTTGAAGCAGTCTCTGACGAAGAACGTCACCTTCCCGGCGCTAAGGTCGAAGGAAAAGGCGTCACCAATGCCGAGCTGCGTCACTACATTCTCACCGGCGAAACCCGCGCCCTGACCACGGCAACCGGTGCAGATGGCGGCTATACCGTTATCCCTGAGCTGGATAAAGAGATCATGCGCCAGCTGGCCGACGAGTCAGTGATGCGCCAGATCTCCACGGTCAAGACCATCTCCAGCAACGAATACAAAAAGCTGGTGTCCGTGGGCGGCGCTACCGTTAAACACGGTGAAGAAGGTCAGCCCCGCACCGAAACCAGCACACCGAAGCTGGAAGAAGTGAGCATCAAGCTCTACCCAATCTATGCCTACCCCAAAACCACCCAGGAGATCCTCGACTTCAGCGACGTGGATATTCTGGGCTGGCTCTCCTCTGAAATCAGCGACGCTTTCAGCGAGACGGAAGAAACCGATCTGCTGGAAGGCGACGGCAACAAAAAAGCCCGTGGCTTCCTTGACTATCCGCGCGGCCACAGGCGACAAGACCCGCCCGTTCGGCACGCTGGAAAAGATGGAGACCGCTGGCGCAGCACCGACCGCCGATGAATTGATCGACCTGCTGTTTAAGCTCAAATCGAAGTACCGCAAAAATGCCGTGTGGGTGATGAACTCCGGTTCCGCCGCCGCGCTGCAGAAGCTCAAGAACGGCAACGGGGATTATATCTGGCGCGATCGTCTGACTGCTGGTTCTCCGGATACGCTGCTGGGCCGTCCGGTTTACTACCTCGAAAACATCCCTGACGCGACAGCGGGCGAGCCGGTGCTGGCAGTGGGTGACTTTAAGCGCGGTTATTATGTGGTGGATCACACCACCGGCGTGCGCACCCGTCCGGACAACATCACCGAGCCTGGCTTCTACAAGGTGCATACCGATAAATACCTGGGCGGCGGCGTGGTTGATTCCCGCGCCATCAAAGTGCTGGAAATCGGCGGCGAGTAAACGAAAGGGGGCCTCGGCCCCTTTTCGGTCTGATGGAGTCCGACAATGAAAACCGTAGATTTTGAGATCCGCACCTCAGAGCTGATCGCCAGCAATAAAAAGCTGGTGGGTTATGCCGTGCGCTGGAACAGCCAGTCAGAGGTGATCTGGGATGAATTTGTAGAGCAGTTTGCGCCCGGCGCGTTCAGCGAAAGCCTGGCCTCCGGCAGCGATGTGCGGGCGCTGTATGAGCATAACTATACCCAGCTGCTGGGGCGTACCAAATCCGGCTCGCTGGTACTAGCAGAGGATGATACCGGGCTGCGCTTTGAGCTGACGCCGCCGGATACACAGCTGGGCCGCGACGTGCTTACGCTGGTGGAGCGGGGCGATCTCAGCGGGATGAGCTTTGGTTTCCGCGCACTTAAAGAGTCCTGGGAGATCGGCCAGTCACCTTACCTGCGCACCGTAACCGCTGCTGAGCTGCGGGAAATCACCGTCACCTCGATGCCTGCTTACCCGGAATCGGCTGTTGAGGTGGCGCAGCGCTCGCTGTTCACCCAGCATCCTGAACTGCGCCGCGCCGGTGATAACCGTCACCGCTGGGCCGAGCTGGCGGGGTTGTGATATGTGGCCTTTTCGCAGGAAAGAAGAGCAGCGCAGCATGACCATTGACCAGTTTCTGGAGATGGCAGGGATTCCCAATACCGGATCGGGTGAGTATGTCTCCGCCGGTACAGCGGAGTCCCTGCCGGCGGTAATGAATGCCGTGTCTGTCATCAGTGAAGCGGTGGCAACCATGCCCTGCTATCTGTACCGGGTACGCAACACCAACGGGCAGGAGGCGCGGGAGTGGCTGGGCGATCACCCGGTGGATTATCTGCTTAATGAGCGCCCCAACGACTGCCAGACAGCCTATCAGTTCAAGCGCACCATGCTGCGCCACTGCCTGCTGAACGGCAACGCCTACGCCGTGATCGAGTGGGGAAGGGACGGACAACCCAAATCACTGCACCCCTACGCGCCCGGTTCGGTTGTTCCTGAGCGTATAGCTGAGCACCGGTACCGCTACACCATCACCGAGCCGTTTACCGGCGCTGTGCGCACCTACCTGCAGGAAGAAATCCTCCACCTGCGTTATGCCACTGACGATGGCTTTCTGGGGAGATCACCAATCGCCATCTGCCGGGAAACGCTGGGGCTTGGGCTGGCCCAGCAGCGCCACGGTGCCAGCATCATGAAAGACGGCATGATGGCTTCAGGTATTCTGAAAGCCAAAGAATACCTGGACAGCGTGAAAGGTAAGCAGGCTCTCGAAGCGCTGGAGCGCTACAAAGGTGCCCGAAACGCCGGTAAGACGCCGATCCTTGAAGGTGGCATGGAGTACGAGCAACTTGGCATGAGCAATCAGGATGCCGAGTGGCTGGCCTCCCGTCGGCTCACTATCGAGGATATTGCCCGCATGTTCAACGTGTCGCCGATCTTCCTCCAGGAATACAGCAACAGCACCTACAGCAACTTCAGCGAGGCGAGCCGCGCTTTCCTCACCATGACCATGCGCCCGTGGCTGACGAACTTTGAGCAGCAGATTAAGGCCGCTCTGCTGGTGGCCTCTCCGGTGCCAGGCATTCGATATCAGGTGGAGTTTGATTCTGCCGACCTTCTCCGGGCGACGCCTACAGATCGTTATGCAACCTACGAACGCGGCATCAAGAACGGGATTATGAGCCCGAACGAGGCCCGCGAGCGCGAAGGTATGCCGCCGCGCGAAGGTGGTGATGAGTTCAGCCAGGCATGGAAGCAGGAGGTCAAAGTCAGCGACGGGAGCGGGAAAAAGGAGGGTGAGCAGTGAGAGCCGGAAAAATGAAGCATCGCGTCACCATCCAGGAAAATGTAAGCCGTCAGAGCCCCACTACGGGGGCAGTCATCAAAGAATGGCGCGATGTAGCCACAGTCTGGGCCGAAATCACCAGCATCAGCGGCCGTGAGCTTATCGCCGCGCAGGCCGAGCTGTCTGAGGTCACCGTAAGGGTGTGGATCCGCTATCGCAAAGGGCTGACCACCAAGCATCGGCTGACATACACCGAGCCGGGCATGGCGCAGGCCGTCTACAACATTACCGCCGTGCTGCCTGATTCAGATCGCACCCGGGTAGAGCTGCTATGCAGCGGAGGCCTGAATAATGGCTGATTACATTGGTCTTGAAGAGGCGAAGCTCCATTGCCGAATTGATGGCAGCGACGAAGACGCACTGATTCAGGCGTATATCGCCGCGGCGCTGGAGGTGTGCCAGCAGCACATAGGCAAGCGGTTCGATGCCGGACTGGCATTCAACCCGGCCATCAAGGTGGGCTGCCTGATGTACATCTCCCAGCTCTACGAATATCGCACCACTGTCAGCGACATTGAGGCAAAGGAGGTGCCGCTGGCTATCTCCGCGCTGTGGTCAGCGTACCGCGATCCGGGGGTGTACTGATGCCCTGGCAACCCTTACGCCGGTGTACCGAGCCGGGATGCAATAAGCGAGTGAAGTCCGGCAAATGCGATGAACACAAACGCATTGCGCAGCGCCAGCAGGACGAGCGCAGAGGAGGCCGCCGCGAACGTGGTTACTCCGCGTCATGGGAGAAGTACCGCCTGCAGTTCCTGAGGGCTAACCCGCTGTGCGTCGAATGCCTGAGGCAGGGCCTCTATGTGCCAGCAAAGGTGGTGGATCACATCATCCCGATCAACGGTGGTGATGACGTGCTGTTCTGGCCCGCATGGAATCATCAGGGCATGTGCCAGGCACATCACAACCAGAAGACCGTACAGCGGGACCCCACTACCAAAGCGAACCGTAAAGCAGGGCTGTACCGCGAGCAGGAAGAGCGGGCAGCGCGTCGCAACGACTGGATGCATGAGGTGGGCAATGACTGAGCGTGAGCAGCAACAACTGATGAACGGCCTGATGAAGCACCGCGCTGCGTGGCAGCCGCCCCGAAGGAGAGCGCATGAGAGGCCGCCAGCGAAGCGCATGACCCAGCGTGACCGGGAGCTGATGGAATGCATGCGCAACCGCTGACAGGCCGCACGGACGGGGTGGGGGAGGTTTTCAGGACAAAAGCCCTGGCGCAAGGCACCGCCTCCCCCCTCAGATTTTTACGCGCGGTGATTTTTTTGAAAATAAACGCGATGGAAACGAGAAATTTTTATGGCAAGACCACCCAAACCGCCCGCGTATCTTGATGAGCTGGCAGTGCAGCAGTGGAAGGCAAAGGCGAAGCAGCTGGCCGAACGTGACGACCTGACGCCCGCCGACTGGAATCACCTGGAGCTTTATTGCGTTAACTACTCGATGTACCGCAAAGCAGTGGAAGACCTTGCTGCGCGCGGCTTCAGCATCAGGAACAGCCAGGGCGGCGAGAGCAGAAACCCGGCGCTGAGCGCAAAGTCCGACGCTGAAAAAATCATGATCAAAATGTCCGCGCTGCTGGGCTTTGACCCGGTAAGCCGCCGCCGGAACCTGGTGGAAACGGAAGAGGAAGACGAGCTTGACCGCCTGGAATGATTACGCAAACGCCATAAAATCGGGCGAAATCCCGGCCTGTAAGCGCATAAAACAGGCTGTGAACCGGTACTTTTCTGACCTGAACGACCCCCGTTACGTCTTCGATACGGCGACTGTGGAGCGGTTTATTGCCTTCTCCCGGCTCTGCCCTCACGTCAAAGGTCCGCTGCGCGGGCAGCCTATTGAGCTGGAGCCGTGGCAGCAGTTCGCTTTTGCCAATCTGCTGGGCTTCAGGTTCAGAGACGGTGGCCGGCGGAAATACAGCAGCGCCTTTATCGAAGTTCCACGCAAGAACGCCAAATCCACCGTGGCTGCCATGCTGGCTAACTGGTTTCTGGTTATGGAGAAGGGGCAGCAGGACATCTACACGGCGGCGGTGAGCCGGGATCAGGCCCGTATCGTGTTCGACGATGCCCGGCAGATGTGCCTGCTGTCGAAACCGCTGAAGAAGCGCGTCAATATCCAGGCTCACAAAGTCATTTTCCCGAAGAGCAACAGCCTGCTGAAGCCGCTGGCGGCGAAAGCGGCCACCATTGAGGGGACTAACCCCAGCCTGGCGATCGTCGATGAATATCATCTTCACCCGGATAACAGCGTTTATTCCGCGCTTGAGCTCGGCATGGGCGCGCGTCCGGAGGCCGTTCTGTTCGCCATCACTACCGCCGGGAGTAACGTTGTCTCCGCCTGTAAGCAGCATTACGACTACTGCTGCCAGATCCTGGCCGGGGAAGATCCCAATGAATCGCTGTTTGTCCTGATCTACGAGCTGGACGACGAAAGCGAAGTAGATAAGCCGGAGATGTGGATAAAGGCCAATCCCAACCTGAATGTGTCAGTCGATGCGAAGAAGCTCGAGTCAACTATCCAGAAAGCGCGCGGCATCCCTTCTCAGTGGGTGGAGATGCTGACCAAGCGTTTCAATATCTGGTGCCAGGGCTCCACGCCGTGGATGGGCGTCGGGGCATGGGATGCCTGTAAAGCGGATTATACCGAGGAGGACCTCGCTGGCAGGGAGTGTTATGCCGGGCTGGATCTGTCATCGACCAGCGATATTACCAGCGTGAGCTACTCCTTCCCGTTCGGCCGGCAAATCCGCCTGCTGACCCGCCATTATCTGCCGGAGGCGCAGCTGCTGAACGTGGCGAACAAAAACCGCGCTATCTACCGTCAGTGGGTTAAGGCGGGCTGGATCCGCACCACGCCGGGAGACTGCATCGATTACGACCGCATCCGGGATGACATCCTGCGTGATGCCGAGATCTTTAACATCAGGCTGGTGGGCTTCGATACGTGGAACGCCACGCACCTGCGCACCCAGCTGCAGGGGGCGGGCCTTGACGTCGAGCCCTTCCCGCAAACCTATCTGAAATTCAGCCCGGTGGCGAAATCCTTCGAGGTATTCGTAAACCGCAGGGTTGTACGCCACAACGGGGATCCGGTGCTGGCCTGGGCAATCAGTAACGTGGTGATGGAGTCCGACGCCAACGCCAACATTAAGCCCAACAAGAAGAAGTCCTCAAACAAGATAGATCCGGCGGTGGCCACGCTTATGGGCTTTGGCACCTTCCAGGCAGAGCACGAGGATTTTGCATTCGATATGAGCGAGAGCCACAAACAACGCCTCAGCAACTTTGACGGGGTGTAGGAGAAAAAATTATGGCAGGTAAATCACTGGGAACGCTGACCATCGACCTGATCGCCAAAACAGGCGGATTCACTTCAGGACTGGATAAAGCCGGGCGCTCCTCCGACAAATGGCGCAAGCAGGTTGAAAACGACGCCAAAAAGGTGGGCGTTGCGATAGGTTCTGCCGCGCTGGCCGCCGCCGCTGCGGCTACTGCTGTGGGGGTGGCCAGTATTGATCTGATTAAAACCACCTCCCAGCAGGTAACCGAAACAGACCGCTGGGCAAAGTCACTGAAGATGTCCACCCAGTCCCTGATGGCGTGGCAGTTTGCCGCTGAGAAGGCGGGCGTGTCCGGCGACCAGATGGCCGATATTTTCAAGGATATCGGCGACAAGATCGGGGATGCCGTTCTGAACAAATCCGGCGAGGCCGTGGACGCGCTGAACGCGCTGGGGCTATCTGCCGCTAAACTGTCAAAAGCCAGCCCGGATGAGCAGCTTCTGGCGATCGGCGATGCCCTGGAGAAGATTCAGACCAATGCCGAGAAAACGACCATCCTCGAAAGCATGGGTAACGACCTCTCGAAACTGCTGCCGATCTTCGACAACAATAACGAAAAGCTTCAGCAATTCCTCTCAATGGCAAAAGATTACGGCGTTGCGCCGGATCAGAAATCCATCGAGGACCTGGTGAAAGTAAACCGGCTGTTTGAGGATATGGAGGCGCAGGCGCGGGGGCTTAAGCTTCAGATTGCCAGCGGCCTGGTCAAGATAAACCTCGATCCCCTCAGAAACGCCCTTAGCGATGTGAAAAAATCCCTCACCGATCCCAAAGTGCTGCAGGGGCTTTCCGATCTCGTCACCGGTTTTGCTCAGATGGCAGGCTTCATGATCAGGACTGCAGCGGAAGCCGGTAAGCTGGTGGCGCTGACAACACGATTTTCCTCGCGTATGGGAGCATCGCTTATTAACGGGGTTGATGTGAGTGGCTACGACTCCACCTCCAAGATTGACTCCCGCCTTCTGGATTTAGGGCTGCAGGTGGCCAGCTACAGCGCGCCCGGAAATGAGGTGGCCAGAAAGTATGGATCACAAAGTTCACTGGAAGGTATACAGAAAGAAATAGCCGCGCTTCAGCAGCACAGAAAGGTGCTTATTGATAATGCTAATGCGGCTAAAGAAGTTCAGGACATCCTCGACAGCAATAAAACATACGGACTTACCCTGGACGAGAAAAACGGCCCCGGTAAAACGGACGGCGCCGCCAAAAAGCTGGAGAGCGCCTTCAAAACTGCCGAGCAGGGCTATCTGCGCCAGAAAGCGCTGATCGATACTACCGGCAAAAAGAGCGTTGAGGTCACCGAGCTGCAAAAGCTCCAGTTCGATATTCTGGACGGGAGGCTTGAAGGACTTAACCAGGCCCAAAAGGTTCGCCTGGAGCAACTGGCCTCAGAGGTTGACGTGCTTAATGCCACTAAAAAAGCCAATGAGGAGAATCTCAGGATTGCCGAGTACGTGGCAAACCTGCAGCGCGAGAACGCCAACGCCGCAGCCTCGCTTGATGCAGAGGTTATCGGGGCCGGGCAGGGCGACAAAGCCCGCGAGCGTATGCGTGAACGGCTCGATATCGACCGGGAGTATAACGAAAAGCGGGAGGAGCTTGAGCGCCGGTACCAGAGCGGTGATATCGACTCGCCGGAGAAATACGCCCGTTACAGCCAGGCGCTGGATACCTGGCTCGATGAGCGCCGCAGCAAGCTTGAAGATCACTTCCGGCAAATTGACCAGCTGAATGTTGACTGGGTGATCGGCGCGCGTGACGGCCTGGCTAACTGGGTGGATGATGCCACGAACTACGGCTCGCAGGCTGCCAGCGCAATGGAAAGCGCCATGTCCGGTGCCACCAGTAACATTGTTGATATGCTCAATGACAACAAGGCATCCTGGAAAGACTGGAGCGTCAGCGTGCTGAAGTCGATTGAGAGCGTGATGGTCAACATGGCGATCGCCAGTGCCGTCAGCGGTATCGGCTCTCTGTTCAGCTTTGGTGCGGCAGCGGGCGGCAGCACGCCAGCAGGCTCTTACGCCAGCGCAGCGGCGGGGGTGAAGCTCAATGCTAAAGGCGGAGTGTACGAATCCGCCGATCTGAGCCAGTTCAGTAACAGCATCGTCAACAGCCCGACCATGTTCGCGTTCGCCAAGGGTGCTGGCCTGATGGGTGAGGCCGGGCCGGAGGCGATCATGCCGCTGACGCGCGCCGCCGATGGTTCGCTGGGCGTCCGGGCGCTGGACTCAGGCCAGAAGCAGGGCGGGGGGATGTCCATCAGCATCGGCGATATCAATATCTCCACCCAGTCGCAGCAACCTGTTAACCAGGGCATGGGCAACGCTATCGGCAGCCAGCTGACGGCTGCGATCCGGAACGTTATCAGCGAAGAGGCCCAGCGGCCGGGAACGCCTCTCTGGCGTGCAATTAAAGGTGTCTGACCGATAAATGACAGGTGAAAAAATGACAGATCTTGAGAACGTGTTTTACCGGATGATGCCCGAGGAGCTGCCCCAGCACCGGAAAGAGGAAGGGGCAAGGATCATGGCAGAGAACGCGGAAAAGGAAGTGCAGAAGCAATCAGTGATCACCGGCCTGACGCCAGACCTCCTTCGGGAAGCGCTTATTCAGACGATGAATATACACCACAGGCCGAAGAAAGAGCTCCATTAGCGGCGTGTTAATCAATACGGACGCATTCACCCTCAATGTGGGGGCGTCCGCCTTTCTCATCCCGACCGGCCCAGTAACCCGCAGCCGGAGACGAAGTAGCGCACAAGGGCATTATCATCGGATTGTGTTCTGATGCTTTTTTATTTGTGCGAGCCAAAGTGTATAAACATATGTATAAACATTAATAAAAAAGGCGCTTCCCCATGCCGGTTAGCGCCTTTTTAAACAAACACTTAACTGATTAGTATCAGTTCATGCCGTATTTTTTCAGTTTCTTACGCAGGGTACCACGGTTGATGCCCATCATCAGTGCAGCACGGGTCTGGTTACCGCGGGTGTATTGCATCACCATGTCCAACAGGGGCTGTTCAACTTCAGCCAGTACCAGCTCATACAGGTCATTCACATCCTGACCGTTCAGTTGAGCAAAATAGTTCTTCAGTGCCTGTTTCACGGAATCACGCAGGGGTTTTTGAGTTACCTGGTCCTGAGAGTTAACGGTAGAAACGGTCAGTACGTCAGAATTTACGCGTTGTTCGAACATAGTTCTGTCAGCTCTTTATTTCTAATACGCAAAATTTTCGAAGTATGCCTCCAACGCCTCCAGCTGTTCGCTGGCATCCTCAATGGCGTTGAATGTGCGCCGAAACTGGTCATCTGGAGCGTGCTCCTGGAGATACCAGGAGACGTGTTTACGCGCAATTCGGTACCCTTTTGCTTGACCGTAAAAGTCGTGCAGTTCCCGAACGTGTGCGCAAAGTAAGCGCTTAACCTCTGCCAGAGGCAGGGGGGGCAGCAGCTCCCCAGAGTCCAGATAGTGCTGGATTTCCCGAAAGATCCAGGGTCTTCCCTGAGCCGCGCGACCTATCATCAGAGCATCAGCCCCTGTATAGTCGAGCACGGCTCTGGCTTTAAGCGGGTCAGTAATGTCGCCATTCGCGATAACCGGAATGGAAACCTTCTGCTTAACTGCCCGAATGCTGTCGTATTCCGCGTCTCCGTTGAACAAACAGGCGCGGGTGCGTCCATGAATGGTCAGAGCCTGGATACCACAGTCTTCAGCCAGTTGGGCAATTTCTACACAGTTACGGTGCTCCGGCGACCAGCCGGTGCGAATCTTCAGCGTAACCGGTACCTCCACTGCTGCCACCACCGCCGTCAGGATCGACTTCACCAGATCGGGGTGCTGTAACAGGGCGGAACCTGCCAGCTTGCGATTCACCTTTTTAGCCGGGCAACCCATATTGATATCAATAATCTGGGCACCGCTTTCCACGTTGATACGCGCGGCTTCCGCCATCTCTTCAGGGACGCTACCGGCAATTTGCACCGTGCGGATCCCAGGCTCATCAACGTGCACCATCCGTAAACGTGATTTATCACTCGCCCATACCTCTGGGTTAGAGGACATCATCTCGGATACGGTTAAACCCGCTCCCATCTCGTAGCACAGCGTCCTGAATGGCCTGTCGGTGATGCCTGCCATCGGTGCTGCGATCAGGCGATTTCTGAGCTGGTGGTGTCCGATTCGCATGAGTTAAGAAATGACCATACTGTGACTGCAAGGCGGCGTATATTACGCATTTTTTTCATGAGATGAAAGGCCAAACTTTGAACAATACCCGGTTGCAGATCAATGAATCGTAAGCAATGATGAGAGCAAGAAATAAATATCATTAGGAATCATGATTTTAACGTAAATCGCATTTTTTTTAACCGCTAATATTTTCCTGAAAGTTATCCGTTTTTATTGCATCTGCGGTGATGCTAACGGGATAATACGCTGTTTTTATAAGCAAAAAAGCGCTTTCTAATGAGATCGGGCTCTCATTTCTGCTTATCGTTTTGGCGAATTTACAAACAGAAACGTGGCCCGCAGGCCACGTTGGGGAGATTAGCGTTTGTACCCGGTAATGCGGCACCACTCTTCTTTTTCGACTACCGGGTCGAGCGTGAAGCGATCGGCGTAGGCTTCGCACACGCTCTCGGCCTGGCTGGCCAGAATACCCGAAAGCCCTAACAGGCCACCGCTCACCGGCAGAACGCTAATCAGCGGGGCCAGTTCACGCAGCGGACCCGCGAGAATATTGGCAACCACGACGTCAGCCTGCATCTCGGCAGGCTGATCCTGCGGCAGATACAGTGCCAGGCGATCGGAGACGCCGTTGCGTTCGGCGTTGTCACGGCTGGCCTGAATGGCCTGCGGATCGATATCAATGCCAATCGCCTTTGCCGCGCCCAGCTTCAGGGCGGCAATCGCCAGAATGCCGGAGCCGCAGCCAAAGTCGATCACGGTCTTGCCCGCCAGATCGAGGCTGTCCAGCCACTGCAGGCACAGCGAGGTGGTGGGGTGCGTGCCGGTACCAAACGCCAGGCCTGGGTCGAGCATCACGTTAACCGCGTTAGCATCCGGCACGTCGCGCCAGCTCGGACAGATCCACAGACGCTCGCCAAAGCGCATCGGGTGGAAGTTCTCCATCCACTCGCGCTCCCAGTCCTTGTCTTCCAGCTGCTCAATCTTGTGCGCAAAGCCACTCCCCAGCAGCGGGTGCCCCTCAAGGATAGCCACCACCTCGTTCATATCGGTTTCGGCGTCAAACAGGCCAATCACGTCCGTATCGCCCCACAGGCGGGTTTCACCCGGCAGCGGCTCAAACACGGGCGTATCGTGCGTATCCTGGAAGGTGATGGAGACCGCGCCTGCTTCCAGCAGGGCATCGCTCAGCTCTTCCGCATTGGCACCGGTTGTATTCAGTTTTAATTGGATCCACGGCATGGCAAAACTCTTTATTTATCAATTGAAATAGCATTGGCTTCCGGAGCGGGGTGACCAAAACGGTTCCCTACTATAAACGCCAGCAAACTTAACAGCAGCGACGGCACAATCGGGTGGAACCCGAGGTACTGAATATTGAAGGTCGCTAATAGCGCGTACAGCACGCCGCCGACAATCATGGCGCTTAGCGCGCCGGCAGCGTTGGCCCGCTCCCAGTACAGCCCCAGCACCAGCGGCCAGAGGAACACCGCCTCCAGCCCGCCAAAGGCCAGCAGGTTTAGCCAGATGATCATCTCCGGCGGACGCCAGGCCGCCAGCAGCAGCAGCGCCCCCAGAATCAGCGTGATCGCCGACGACATCCGCTTCAGGCGGCGCTCGTTGTGGATCTGCTCCGGGCGCAGGTTCAGATAGAGATCTTTGATGATCGTAGCGGAACTTTGCAGCAGCTGCGCGTTGATCGTCGACATGATCGCCGCCATCGGTGCGGCGAGGAAGATCCCGGCGGCAAAGGGCGGCAGCACTTTAACCATCAGGGTCGGGATCACCAGATCCGGCACCGTCAGGTCAGGGATCACCGCCCGTCCCAGCGCGCCCGCGAGGTGCATCCCAAGCATTAAGATCGCGACCACCACGGTGCCGATAATAATCCCCCGGTGCACCGCCTTGCTGTCCTTATAGGAGATGCAGCGCACGGCGGTATGCGGCAGGCCGATCACGCCGAAACAGACCAGCACCCAGAACGAGGTCATAAAGGTCGGGGAGAGGATATCATCAGCGCCCTGGGGCGTAACCAGCTGTGGATCGATATGCCGCAGGGTCTCCACAGCGTTACCGAGACCGCCTGCCGCATGCACCACGCCAATCAGCAGCACGATGGTGCCGATGAGCATTACCATGCCCTGCATGGCGTCGTTGAGCACGCTGGCACGAAAGCCGCCGTAGGCGGTGTAGAGCGCGATGCTGATACCAAAGATCAGCAGGCCGGTCTCATAGGGGATACCCGCCGCCGACTCCAACAGCCGGGCGCCGCCAATAAACTGCACCGCCATCGCGCCAATAAACGCCACCAGCAGGCTAATACTTGCCAGCCACACCAGCAGACGGCTCCGGTAGCGGCCAAACAGCATATCGTTAAGGGTTACCGCGTTGTAGCGCCGCGCCAGAATGGCAAATTTCTTGCCCAGGATACCCAGCGACAGCCAGACCGCAGGTAGCTGGATCATCGCCAGCAGCACCCAGCCAAGGCCATACTTATAGGCCGCGCCCGGACCCCCAATAAACGAGCTGGCGCTGATATAGGTCGCGGTCAGCGTCATCGCCAGCACCAGGCCGCCCATCGAGCGGCTGCCGAGAAAGTATTCGTTTAGAAACGTTCCCGTTTTGCGCTGGCGCATGGCATAGACCGACAGGCCAAACACCACCAGCAGGTAGGCAACCAGAGGCAGGATCACTTCAAGCTGCATCATCATCCTCCAGCGGGATGTCGCGATAGATAAACGTCACCATTGCCCAACACAACAGAATAAACAGCAGCGGGATCAGCAGACAGGCCATCTCAAACCAGTGCGGCAGGCCGGTAAAGCCCGCCTCAGAGCTGGGTAAGTAAGCAGTTACTAACCACGCAGCAAGATAGAAAAGGGTAAGCCACAGCGCCCAGCGGGCCTCTCTGTGGGCCTGAACGAAACGTTGATCCATTATCGTTCCTCGTAAATCAGCAAAGCGGGGATTGTACCCTATGGAACTTTGCGATCCCCAGAAATAAAAAAGGGCCGGAAGATCCGGCCCTTGATGCGGCAAGCGCGCTTATTTTTCCTGAAGACCGAGCTTCTTCTCCAGATAGTGGATGTTGGTTCCACCGTGCTGGAAGTTCTCGTCATTCATGATGCGGGTCTGCAGATCGACGTTGGTTTTGATGCCGTCGATGATCAGCTCCTGCAGGGCGTTCTTCATGCGGGCAATCGCCACGTCACGGTTCTCACCGAAGC
Organism: Pseudescherichia sp.; assembly: GCF_032052675.1. Taxonomy (NCBI): domain Bacteria; kingdom Pseudomonadati; phylum Pseudomonadota; class Gammaproteobacteria; order Enterobacterales; family Enterobacteriaceae; genus Pseudescherichia; species Pseudescherichia sp. Next base: position 278,472 of record NZ_DAMBWA010000004.1, on the reverse strand, counting down.
AGATCAGCTTACCGATCATGGAGTCATAGTACGGCGGTACGGTATAACCGGCGTAGATATGGGACTCCCAGCGCACGCCAAAGCCACCTGGCGCATGGAAACGGGTAATTTTACCCGGGCTTGGCAGGAAGGTGTTCGGGTCTTCGGCGTTAATACGGCACTCGACCGCATGGCCTTTCACCACCACGTCTTCCTGTTTGATGGAGAGCGGCTGACCGGCAGCGATACGCAGCTGCTCTTTGATCAGATCCACGCCGGTGATCATCTCGGTAACCGGATGCTCAACCTGGATACGGGTGTTCATCTCAATGAAATAGAACTCGCCGTTTTCGAACAGGAACTCGAAGGTACCCGCTCCGCGGTAGCCGATATCCACGCACGCTTTCGCGCAGCGATCGCCGATAAAGCTGCGCAGCTCCGGCGTAATGCCCGGTGCCGGTGCCTCTTCGACCACTTTCTGGTGGCGGCGCTGCATAGAGCAGTCACGCTCCGCCAGATAGATAGCGTTGCCCTGACCGTCCGCCAGCACCTGAATCTCAATGTGGCGTGGGTTCTCCAGGTACTTCTCCATGTAGACCATGTCGTTGTTGAACGCGGCTTTCGCTTCCGCTTTGGTCATGGAGATAGACTGCGCCAGCTCGGCGTCGCTGCGCACGACGCGCATACCGCGACCGCCGCCGCCGCCGGAGGCTTTGATGATCACCGGGTAGCCGATGCGTTTGGCATGGGCGCGGTTAGCATCCATATCATCGCCCAGCGGGCCATCAGAGCCAGGTACCGTCGGTACGCCCGCTTTTTTCATCGCGGTGATCGCGGACACTTTGTCACCCATCAGGCGAATGGTGTCGGCTTTCGGGCCGATGAAGATAAAGCCGGAGCGCTCAACCTGCTCGGCAAAGTTGGCGTTCTCAGAGAGGAAGCCGTAACCCGGATGGATTGCCATCGCGCCGGTGATTTCAGCGGCGCTGATGATAGCCGGGATGTTCAGATAGCTTTTTACGGACGGAGCCGGACCGATGCAGACCGTCTCATCCGCCAGAAGTACGTGTTTCAGATCGCGATCCGCAGTGGAGTGCACGGCGACGGTCTTGATGCCCAGTTCTTTACAGGCACGCAGAATACGCAGAGCAATCTCGCCACGGTTAGCGATGACAATTTTTTCCAGCATGTGCGCCTCGTTACTCGATAACGACCAGTGGCTCGTCAAATTCAACCGGTTGACCACTTTCCACCAGAATGGCTTTCACCACGCCGGACTTGTCGGCTTCGATCTGGTTCATCATTTTCATCGCTTCAACGATGCACAGGGTATCGCCCGCGTTCACTTTCTGGCCAATTTCGATAAAGGCTTTCGCGTCCGGGCTAGGGGTGCGGTAGAAAGTCCCGACCATTGGGGAACGTACGATGTGGCCACTGATTTGCGCTGCAGCCGGTGCTTCGGCTACCGGAGCCGGTGCCGGTGCTACGGCGTTAGAGAGCGCAGGCTGCTGCATCATCGGTGCGGCATAGGCCTGCTGCATCACTGGATAGCCTGCGTTCGGTGCAGACCGACTGATGCGAACAGACTCTTCGCCTTCAGAAATTTCCAGTTCGGAGATGCCTGATTCTTCAACCAGCTCGATCAGTTTTTTAATCTTACGAATATCCATGAGTGGGTTCCGTACTCTTGTTTAGTGTGTTTGTGACAGGCGTTTAACCGCCGTCTGTAATGCGTATGAATAGCCGTCAGCGCCGAATCCACAGATGACGCCAGCAGCGATATCGGAGAGATAGGAGTGATGGCGGAATGGTTCGCGTGCGTGAACGTTGCTCAGGTGGATCTCGATAAACGGGATATCCACGGCAAGCAGCGCATCACGCAGGGCTACGCTGGTGTGCGTAAACGCGGCCGGATTAATCAGGATATAGTCAATGTTGTCTTTAGCCTGATGAATGCGGTCGAGCAGTACGTACTCTGCGTTCGACTGTAAATGCTCTAGCCCGACGTTCAGCGCCTCCGCTTCCGCGGTTAAACGGTTAACAATTTCTGTTAACGTCAGCGTGCCGTACTTGTCTGGCTCACGCGTGCCCAGCATATTTAGGTTGGGACCGTTTAAGAGCAAAATGTGCAACTTGTCCGCCATTGTGCTGCTATCTCCTGCAAATCTCCGGTAAAAAACAAAATATACCTTCGTTGCATGGTTGTCACGTTTTCAGCGCACGAAATGCCCTGTCGTGAAAACCAAAGTCGCACATTATAACGATTTCGTAGCATTTGGCAGCTAAATACTGGTCTTATCAGGGAAGATTATCTTACGCCCGCCGGAAAACGGGCGTAATGGCTATCAGAATTGTGGCAAACCGCACACATTACTGGACGATCGCTGCGCTATCGCCACCACTGGCGAAACTTCTTATAACGCCAGGCAAGCAGGATGCAGGCGAGAGCGGCGTAGATAAGCGGCTGGGGCGAGAGGACCTTTACCGACCAGAGATAGTGAATGGGGGCAAGGATCGCCACCAGATAGACGAAATTATGCAGACGCTGCCAGTTACGCCCCAGCTTTCGCTGCGCGGCCTGGGTGGAGGTCAGCGCCAGCGCCAGCAGCAGCAGCCAGCTGACGATCCCCAGCGTCAGATAGGGACGCGTGACCAGCTCCTGGCCCAGCAGCGCCAGGTTATTGATCCCCAGCTCCAGCAGCGAGTAGCTCACCAGATGCAGCGAAGCCCAGGCAAAGCACCAGAGGCCCAACAGCCGCCGGGTACGGATCAGCAGCGGCTGTTTGCCATAGCGCGCCAGCGGGGTGATAAGCAGCGAGGCGAGAAGGAACTTTAAGGCCATTCTGCCGGTAAAGTGCTGGATATCCTTCGCCGGATCGGCGCTGAAGTAGCCCTGGCTGGCCGCCCAGAAGAGCCATAATAGAGGAAGCAGGCCCGCCAGATGCAGAACGACCTTAAGCCAGACGATCTGTTTTGCCGTAAGCCGCACCTAGAAGTTCTCCCGTAGATCGATACCGCGATAGAGCGAGGCTACCTCATCGGCATAGCCGTTAAACAGCAGCGTTGGCTGGCGCTTAACGTCAAGAATGCCGCCCGAGCCGATAAACCGCTCCGTAGCCTGCGACCAGCGCGGATGATCGACGTGCGGGTTCACGTTAGCGAAAAAGCCGTACTCGTTAGGGGCGGAGAGGTTCCAGGTGGTCGGCGGCCGCTCGCGGGTCAGCGTAATACTGACGATCGACTTAATGCCCTTAAAACCATACTTCCACGGCACGGTCAGGCGCACCGGCGCGCCGTTTTGCGGCGGCAGCGCTTTACCGTAGACGCCGGTAGTAAGCATGGTCAGCGGGTGCATAGCCTCGTCGAGACGCAGGCCCTCTACATAGGGATACGCCAGCCCACCGCCAATAAAGCGGTCCTTCTGGCCGGGCATCTGCTCCGGGGAGTAGAGCGTCTTAAACGCCACATATTTCGCGTTGCTGGTGGGCTGTACCAGTGCGAGAAGCTTGTGCAGCGGAAAGCCGATCCACGGCACCACCATCGACCAGGCTTCGACGCAGCGCATCCGGTAGATACGCTCCTCCAGCGGAAAGCGCCGGGTCAGATCGTCATGATCGAGGGTCAGTGTCTTTGCCACCTCGCCGTCGATCGTCAGCGTCCAGGGATCGGTCTTCATGCTGCCCGCGTTAGCGGCGGGATCGGCTTTGTCGAGGCCAAACTCATAGAAGTTGTTGTAACCGGTGACCTTATCCTCGGGCGTGAGGGGGAGAGTGCTTTGGAATTCGGCAGGCTTGCTGAAGTCAAGCGGCTTACCCGCCGGCGCTTTTGGCCGATCGTTACCTTTAAACCAGTCGAGCAGATCGGCATGGGCAGCTGATGAAAGCGACAGCGCCGTGGCGCTGATGCCCAGCGCTTTTAAAACCTGTCTGCGCTGCAGCATAAAAACGGATTCCGCCGTGACATCCGCTTCCCTCAGCATTCTCTTCTTCATTACATCCTCCGCCAGCGTCTACTACTCAGCTATTAATGCTCTAATCATGACGGAGGAGTAGCGTTAGCGCGAGCCTCTGGTAAAAATTTGCTGATCAGGCAATTTTCACCAGCGTGCGGCCCTGGGCCTGGTTGTTGATAATCGCGTTGGCAAACTCCGGCGCTTGCTCAAGCGCGATCTCCGTTGCGCTCTGCTCATAGAACGATTCGGGCAGATCCTGCGCCAGACGCGACCAGGCCTCAGCGCGTTTTGCGGCCGGGGTCATCACGGAGTCAACGCCCTGCAGACGCACGTTGCGCAGAATAAACGGCATCACCGTGGTTGGCAGCGCAAAGCCGCCCGCCAGGCCACAGGCCGCCACGCAGCCGCCATAGTTCATCTGGGCCAGCACCTTGGCCAGCACCTTATCGCCCACGGTATCCACTGCACCGGCCCAGAGCTGTTTCTCCAGCGGACGGCTCTCGGCAAACTCGTCGCGGCCCAGAATGCGGCTGGCTCCGAGACGCTTAAGATAGTCGTGGGTGCTCTCCCGGCCGGAGACCGCCGCGACCTGGTAACCGAGCTTATGTAGCAGGGCCACCGCCGTGCTGCCCACGCCGCCGCTGGCGCCGGTAACCACAATCTCACCGTCGGCAGGACGCACGCCCGCCTCTTCCAGCGCCATCACGCAGAGCATGGCGGTAAAGCCCGCGGTGCCGATGATCATCGCCTTCCGGCCGTCCAGACCCTGCGGCAGCGCCACCAGCCAGTCACCGTTGACGCGCGCCCGCTGCGACAGACCGCCCCAGTGGTTCTCCCCGACGCCCCAGCCGGTCAGCAGCACCTGCTGGCCAACGTGGAAGCGCGGATCCTCGCTGGCGTGCACCGTACCGGCGAAGTCGATTCCCGGAATCATCGGAAAATTACGGATAATTTTACCTTTGCCGGTGATTGCCAGCGCATCCTTATAGTTCAGACTGGACCAGGCAATATCGACCGTTACATTACCTTGCGGCAGCTGGCTATCGGCAATATCCTGCACCGAGGCGAGCGTTTTTCCATCCTGCTGTTCTAAAATCAAGGCCTGCATATCTCTTCTCCGGTTGCTTGATGATTGGCAAAAAATTTCTGAAGACTATACTCGCTAATTAAAACGCTATGCCGATTTAACGCAATAAATTGCCAGATTGCCCGGTACAGGCGCCAGCTCTTAACCCACGGAGTTAACACACGGATGCGCTTAACGACGAAATTCTCGGCTTTTGTCACCCTGCTAACCGGGCTGGCGATCTTTGTCACGCTGCTGGGGTGCTCGTTCAGCTTCTACCGCGCGATTGAGCAGAAAATTGCCGAGCGCGTGGAGTCGGTCGCGGCGGTGATTGACACGCGGCTGGTTGCACAGCCAGCATCGGCGCTCGCTATCCAGCTGGATGAGCTGATGGTGCCCATTGATATCGTGCGGGTGGTGGTAAAGCAGGGGGAGCATACCCTGCTCGATCATACGCGCAGCGGCAGCTACCGTCCCGCCGGCAGCAGCGATCTACAACGTGAACGCGTTGTCCCCTCGATTAAAAATCCAGGCACAAGCATCCTGCTGGTCTATCAGGATCCGATGGCCAACTACTTTCACTCGGTTATTACCACTGCGCCGCTGACCCTCGCCGTTGGCTTTATGGTCATCATTATCTTCCTGGCGGTACGCTGGCAGCGCCGTCAGCTGGCGGGGCAGGAGCTGCTGGAGAATCGGGCTACCCGCATCCTCAACGGCGAGCGCGGCCAGCGGGTGCGGGGCAGCATCTACGAGTGGCCCGCCCGAGCCAGCAGCGCGCTCGATCTGCTGCTGACCGAGATCCAGTTTGCTGGCGAGCAGCGCAGCCGCATGGATACGCTGATCCGCTCCTATGCTGCTCAGGACACCAAAACCGGGCTGAACAACCGGCTCTTTTTCGATAACCAGCTGGCGACGCTGCTGGAGGATCAGGAGAAGGTTGGATCGCACGGGGTGGTGATGATGATCCGCCTGCCGGACTTTGACCTGCTGCGCGACAGCTGGGGAGCGGCAGCCACGGAAGAGCACTTCTTTATTCTGATTAACCTGCTCTCGACCTTCATTATGCGCTACCCTGGCGCATTGCTGGCCCGCTACCATCGCAGTGACTTTGCGGTGCTGCTCTCTCACCGCACGCTTAAAGAGTCAGAGAGTATCGCCGCCCAGCTGCTGAAGTCCGTCGACGTCCTGCCGCCGTCAAAAATGCTCGACCGGGAAGATATGATGCACATCGGCATCTGCGCCTGGCGCAGCGGGCAGAGTACCGAGCAGGTGATGGAGCATGCCGAGGCGGCAACGCGCACCGCCGTGCTGCAGGGGGCAAACAGCTGGGCTGTCTACGATGACAGCCTGCCGGAGAAGGGGCGCGGCAACGTGCGCTGGCGGACTCTGATCGAGCAGATGCTCAGCCGGGGCGGGCCACGCCTGTACCATAAGCCTGCCATCAACCGCGACGGCAGCGTTCACCATCGCGAGCTAATGTGCCGCCTGTTCGACGGCGAGCAGGAGGTGATCTCCGCCGAGTATATGCCGATGGTGCTGCAGTTCGGCCTCTCGGAGGAGTATGACCGGCAGCTCATCACCCGACTGGTGGCGTTTTTAGGCTTCTGGCCAGAGGAGACGCTGGCTCTGCAGATCACCGTGGAGTCGTTGATTCGCCCGCGGTTTCAGCGCTGGCTGCGGGATACGCTGATGCAGTGTGAAAAATCGAAGCGAAAACGCATTATTTTTGAACTTGCAGAGGCAGATGTTTGTCAACACATCAGTCGGTTACAGCCGGTGGTGCGATTGATTAACGCGTTAGGTGCACGGGTGGCGGTGACCCAGGCAGGCCTGACGCTGGTCAGTACCAGCTGGATCAAGGCGTTGGACGCCGAGCTATTAAAGCTGCATCCAAGCCTGGTACGCAATATTGAGAAGCGCACCGAGAATCAGCTGCTGGTGCAAAGCCTGGTGGAAACCTGCAAAGGTACGCAGACGCGCGTCTTTGCTACCGGTCTCCGCTCCCGAAGCGAATGGCAGACGCTAATTGAGCGTGGCGTCGCGGGCGGGCAGGGGGATTTCTTTGCCGCGTCGGAACCGCTTGATGCAAGCGTGAAAAAATATTCACAAAGATACTCGGTTTGACCTGCCGTTTAATGTGTTTTCACGTAGAATAACGCGCGCTGTATCGCCTGGGGGTGTGCATGTCTGCCTGCCAGCCCGAACAGCGTAAGACAGTGAATGTCCTTAGATGCGTTACAAAATGATAAGGCGAGGAGCGCTGCTATACCGTGGAGTCCTGAAGGAGTCAGGCCAATTTGTAACAGAGGAAACGAACTGCACTAATTTTCACCGTAGCAGATGATTTTTGCGCCTTGTCGCTGCTGCGTGTGGTTGGTAAAGTAAGCGGATTTTGTTTTCCGCCCCAGCTTTCAGGATTATCCCTTAGTATGTTGAAAAAATTTCGTGGCATGTTTTCCAATGACTTGTCCATTGACCTGGGTACTGCGAATACCCTGATTTATGTAAAAGGACAAGGCATCGTATTGAATGAGCCTTCCGTGGTGGCTATTCGTCAGGATCGTGCCGGTTCTCCGAAGAGCGTCGCTGCTGTAGGCCATGAAGCTAAGCAGATGCTGGGCCGTACCCCTGGCAATATCGCGGCTATCCGCCCGATGAAAGACGGCGTGATCGCTGACTTCTTCGTGACGGAAAAGATGCTGCAGCACTTCATCAAGCAGGTGCACAGCAACAGCTTCATGCGTCCAAGCCCACGCGTACTGGTCTGTGTGCCGGTTGGCGCGACCCAGGTTGAACGCCGCGCCATCCGTGAGTCTGCCCAGGGGGCAGGTGCCCGCGAGGTCTTCCTGATTGAAGAGCCGATGGCGGCTGCAATTGGTGCTGGCCTGCCGGTATCCGAAGCGACCGGCTCGATGGTGGTGGATATCGGTGGTGGTACGACCGAAGTGGCAGTGATCTCCCTGAACGGCGTGGTCTACTCCTCCTCCGTGCGCATCGGCGGCGACCGTTTCGACGAAGCCATCATCAATTATGTGCGTCGTAACTACGGCTCCCTGATCGGTGAAGCGACCGCTGAGCGTATCAAACATGAAATCGGCTCTGCCTATCCGGGCGATGAAGTGCGCGAGATCGAAGTTCGTGGCCGTAACCTGGCCGAGGGCGTGCCGCGCGGCTTTACCCTGAACTCTAACGAAATCCTTGAAGCGCTGCAGGAGCCGCTGACCGGCATCGTGAGCGCGGTGATGGTGGCCCTGGAGCAGTGCCCGCCGGAGCTGGCGTCCGATATCTCCGAGCGCGGGATGGTCCTGACCGGCGGTGGTGCGCTGCTGCGTAACCTTGACCGTCTGCTGATGGAAGAGACAGGCATTCCTGTCGTGGTTGCAGAAGATCCACTGACCTGCGTAGCCCGTGGCGGCGGCAAGGCGTTGGAAATGATCGACATGCACGGCGGCGACTTGTTCAGCGAAGAGTAGTCCGCATTGGGTCCGGGGTAACGCAGCCGTTGCCCCCGATCTATCCGGCCTGAGAAGACGCATAGCCTATGAAGCCCATTTTTAGCCGTGGCCCGTCGCTACAGATTCGCCTGATCCTGGCGGTGCTGGTTGCGCTTGGTGTCATTATCGCCGACAGCCGCCTCGGTACGTTCAGCCAGATCAGAACGTACATGGATACCGCCGTCAGTCCTTTCTATTTTGTCTCAAATGGTCCCCGTGAACTGCTCGATAGCGTGTCACAAACGTTAGCCTCGCGCGATCAGCTTGAGCTTGAAAACCGGGCGCTGCGCCAGGAGCTGCTGCTGAAAAACAGCGAGCTGCTGATGCTGGGACAGTACAAACAGGAGAACGCGCGTCTGCGCGAGCTGCTGGGCTCACCCCTGCGTCAGGATGAGCAAAAAATGGTTACCCAGGTCATCTCGACGGTGAACGATCCCTACAGCGATCAGGTGGTGATCGACAAAGGCAGCGTGAACGGCGTCTATGAAGGCCAACCGGTGATCAGCGATAAAGGCGTCGTTGGCCAGGTGGTGGCGGTGGCCAAGCTCACCAGCCGCGTGCTGCTGATCTGCGATGCGACCCATGCGCTGCCGATCCAGGTGCTGCGTAACGATATCCGCGTGATTGCGGCCGGTAACGGCTGCACCGACGATCTCCAGCTTGAGCATCTGCCGGCTAACACCGATATCCGCGTTGGCGACGTGCTGGTCACCTCCGGCCTTGGTGGACGTTTCCCGGAAGGGTATCCGGTCGCCGTGGTTTCGTCCGTGAAGCTCGACACCCAGCGTGCCTATACGGTTATCCAGGCACGTCCAATGGCGGGTCTCCAGCGTTTACGCTACCTGCTGCTGCTGTGGGGAGCCGATCGTAACGGCGCCAATCCGATGACCCCGGAAGAAGTACACCGCGTGGCCAATGAGCGGCTGATGCAGATGATGCCGCAGGTACTGCCTACACCAAACTCAATGGGGCCGCCTGCGCCTGTCCCTGAGCCTGCTACCGGCATTAATACGCCGACGCAGCCTGTTTCCGGGGGGCAATAGTGGCCAGCTATCGTAGCCAGGGACGCTGGGTCATTTGGCTCTCGTTCCTCATTGCGCTGTTGCTGCAAATCATGCCCTGGCCGGATAACATTCTTGTTTTCCGGCCAAACTGGGTGCTGCTTATTCTGCTCTATTGGATCCTTGCCCTGCCGCACCGCGTAAATGTCGGTACAGGTTTAATGATGGGTGCCATACTGGATCTGATCAGCGGCTCAACGCTGGGTGTACGCGCCCTGTCGCTCAGCATCATCGCTTACCTCGTCGCCCTGAAATATCAGCTCTTCCGTAACCTGGCGCTTTGGCAGCAGGCGCTGGTGGTTATGCTGCTGTCGCTGGCGGCGAATATCATTGTTTTCTGGGCCGAGTTTTTAGTTATCAACGTGTCGTTCCGCCCGGAAGTATTCTGGAGCAGCATTGTTGACGGCGTGCTCTGGCCGTGGCTCTTCCTGCTGATGCGTAAAATCCGCCAGCAGTTTGCGGTGCAATAAAAGGTATTTATGACAGATCTCTATCTCGCCTCCGGTTCGCCACGCCGCCAGGAGCTGCTTACCCAGCTCGGCGTCTCTTTTGAGCGCATCATCCCTGGCGTGGAGGAGCAGCGCCATGCCCAGGAGAGCGCCCAGCAGTACGTGGTGCGCCTGGCGCGGGAGAAAGCCCAGGCCGGGGTCGCGCTGGCCGCGCAGGATCTGCCGGTGCTGGGCGCAGATACGATTGTCATCGTAAACGGTGAAGTGCTTGAAAAACCCAGAGATACCCACCATGCTGCTGCAATGCTGCGCCAGCTTTCGGGGCATACCCATCAGGTGATGACCGCCGTCGCGCTGGCCGACAGCCAGCGGGTGCTGGAGCGCCTCGTGGTCACCGACGTGACCTTTAAGGTACTTGCCGAGAGCGAAATTGCCGCCTACATTGCCAGCGGTGAACCGATGGATAAAGCAGGTGCGTATGGCATCCAGGGGCTGGGCGGCTGCTTTGTTCGCCGCATCAACGGTAGCTACTATGCTGTTGTTGGCCTGCCGCTGGTGGAGACCAGCGAACTGATAAGCGATTTTAACGCACTGCGTGAGGGAAGGGATAAACATGACGGCTGAATTGCTGGTGAACGTAACGCCATCGGAGACGCGCGTCGCCTATATTGATGGCGGCATCCTGCAGGAGATCCACATCGAGCGCGAAGCGCGGCGCGGGATCGTCGGCAATATCTACAAAGGGCGTGTGAGCCGGGTCCTGCCGGGCATGCAGGCGGCTTTTGTAGATATTGGTCTCGATAAAGCAGCGTTCCTTCATGCCTCCGATATCATGCCCCACACCGAGTGCGTCGCTGGCGAAGAGCAGAAGAACTTTACCGTCCGCGACATCTCCGAGCTGGTGCGTCAGGGTCAGGATCTGATGGTTCAGGTCGTCAAGGATCCGCTGGGTACCAAAGGCGCCCGTCTGACCACCGATATTACGCTGCCCTCGCGCTATCTGGTCTTTATGCCTGGGGCATCCCATGTGGGCGTCTCCCAGCGCATTGAGAGCGAAAGCGAGCGCGAGCGGCTGAAGAAGATCGTGGCGGAGTACTGCGACGAGCAGGGCGGCTTTATCATCCGTACCGCGGCGGAAGGCGTCTGCAATGAGGATCTCGCCTCGGATGCGGCCTACCTGAAGCGCGTCTGGACCAAGGTGATGGAGCGCAAAAAACGTCCCCAAACCCGCTACCAGATGTACGGTGAGCTGGCGCTGGCCCAGCGGGTGCTGCGCGACTTCGCCGACGCTCAGCTTGACCGCATCCGTGTCGACTCGCGTCTGACCTTTGAAGCGCTGCTGGAGTTTACCGCCGAGTACATTCCAGAGATGACCAGCAAGCTGGAGCACTACAGCGGACGCCAGCCGATCTTCGATCTCTTCGACGTCGAAAATGAGATCCAGCGTGCGCTGGAGCGCAAGGTCGAACTGAAGTCCGGGGGCTACCTGATTATCGACCAGACCGAGGCGATGACCACCGTCGATATCAATACCGGCGCGTTCGTGGGCCATCGCAACCTCGACGACACTATCTTCAACACCAATATCGAAGCGACCCAGGCGATCGCCCGCCAGCTGCGCCTACGCAACCTTGGCGGCATTATCATCATCGACTTTATCGACATGAGTAATGAGGATCACCGCCGCCGGGTGCTGCACTCCCTGGAGCAGGCGCTGAGCAAGGATCGGGTCAAAACCAGCATCAACGGCTTCTCCCAGCTTGGCCTGGTGGAGATGACGCGCAAGCGCACCCGAGAGAGCGTGGAGCACGTGCTCTGCAACGAGTGCCCAACCTGCCACGGCCGCGGGACGGTCAAAACGGTAGAGACCGTCTGCTATGAGATCATGCGTGAAATCGTTCGTGTGCACCACGCCTACGATTCCGATCGATTCTTAGTCTATGCTTCTCCTGCGGTGGCCGAAGCGCTAAAAAGCGACGAATCCCATGCGCTGGCAGAAGTCGAAATCTTTGTTGGCAAACAGGTAAAAGTACAAATTGAGCCGCTCTATAACCAGGAGCAGTTCGACGTGGTCATGATGTAATTACGCAGCATGCTGCGACACGAGCAAGGCCTGTTTTTTGGCTGACAAGGAGAGATGCGTGAGGCGACTGCCTGGGATACTGCTGCTGACTGCCGCGACGTTGATTGTCATCGTCGCGCTGCTGGTGAGCGGGCTGCGTCTTGTGCTGCCGCATCTCAATAGCTGGCGTCCGGCGCTGCTGGCAAAGGTTGAGGCGGCCACCGGCATGCCGGTCAACGCCAGCTACATTCAAGCCAGCTGGCAAAACTTCGGTCCGCAGGTTGAGGTGCGCGATATTAGCGCCGGCCTGAGCGACGGCGGCGAGTTCTCGGTTAAGCGCGTTACCCTGGCGCTGGATGTGTGGCAGAGCCTGCTGCACCTGCGCTGGCAGTTTCGCGATCTCACCTTTTACCGGCTGCGCATCTACACCAATACGCCGTTGCAGCAGGGCGACAACGATCAGGGCTTCGAAAGCAACCGTCTCAGCGATCTCTTTCTGCGTCAGTTCGATCACTTCGATCTGCGCGACAGTGAGATCAGCTTTTTAACGCCCTCCGGCCAGCGGGCCGAACTGGCGATCCCCCAGCTTACCTGGCTTAATGACAGCGCGCGCCACCGGGCCGAAGGGCAGGTGAGCCTCTCCAGCCTGACCGGCCAGCATGGCGTGATGCAGGTGCGGATGGATTTGCGGGACGATAATGGCCTGCTTAATAACGGACGCCTGTGGCTACAGGCCGATGACGTCGACGTTAAGCCGTGGCTGGGAAAATGGATGCAGGACAACATTGCCCTGGATAGCGCCCGCTTCAGCCTCGAGGGGTGGCTAACGCTCAGCAAAGGCGACGTTGCCAGCGGCGACGTGTGGCTGAAAAAGGGCGGCGCGAGCTGGCAGGGCGATGCAAAACCGCACCGCCTGAGCGTGGATAACCTGACGGCGCACGTGACCCGCGCAGCGGGCGGCTGGCAGTTTGCTATCCCCTCGACCCGCGTCACGCTGGATAATAAGCCCTGGCCGAAGGGGGCGCTGACCCTGGCGTGGATCCCCGAGCAGCAGGTGGGCGGGGCAAACAACACCCGGAGCGACGAACTGCGCGTTCGTGCCAATCATCTGGAGCTGAGCGGGCTGGACGGTCTGCTGCCGATTGCCGAGAAGCTCTCTCCCGCGCTGGGTGAGATCTGGCGGGCAATGCAGCCTGCCGGGCAGATTGAGCAGCTGGCGCTGGATATCCCGCTCCAGTCTACGGAGAAAACGCGCTTTCAGGCACGCTGGCAGGATCTCTCCTGGCAGCAGTGGAAGCTGCTGCCGGGCGTCCAGCATCTGGCCGGAACCCTGAGCGGCAGCGCGGAGAACGGTCGGCTGACGGCTGAGGTGACGCAGGCCACCATGCCCTATAAAACCGTGTTTCGTGCCCCGCTGGAGATCAAAAAAGGCGTTGCCACCCTCAACTGGCTGAAAAACAGCAGTGGCTTCCAGCTGGATGGCCGCCAGATTGACGTTGAGGCTACCGGCCTGCACGCCCGGGGCGATTTCCGCTATCTCAAACCTACCGACGACGAGCCGTGGCTGGGGATCCTTGCCGGGATCAGCACCTCGGATGCCGGGCAGGCGTGGCGCTATTTCCCGGAAAATCTGATGGGCAAAGCGCTGGTGGACTACCTGAGCGGCGCCATCCAGGGCGGCCAGGTGGATAACGCCACGCTGGTCTACGGCGGTAATCCGCATCTCTTCCCCTACAAGCATAACGAAGGGCAGTTTGAGGTACTGGTACCGCTGCATAACGCCGTTTACGCTTTCCAGCCTGGCTGGCCTGCGCTGAAGGATTTTGATATCGAGCTGGACTTCCTCAACGACGGCCTGTTTATGAAGAGCGATGAGGTCAGCCTCGGCGGGGTGAAGGGACGCAACCTTATAGCCGCCATTCCGGACTATCTGAAAGAGAAGCTGCTGATTGACGCTGATATCAGCGGGCCGGGTAGAGAGGTTGGTCCGTATTTCAACGAGACGCCGCTGAAGGCGTCGCTTGGCGCAACCCTGGACGAGCTACAGCTTGATGGCGATGTGAGCGCTCGCTTACATCTCGATATTCCGCTGGACGGCGAGATGACCACTGCCAAAGGCGAGGTAAATCTTCGGGATAACAGCCTGTTCATCAAGCCACTCAACAGCACTCTGCACAATCTGAACGGCAGCTTTAGCTTTGTGAACGGTAACCTGCAGAGCGAGCCGCTGACCGCCAGCTGGTTCAATCAGCCGCTCAACGTCAACTTCTCTACCACCGAAGGTAAAAAGGCCTACGAGGTGGCGATCGATATGAATGCGAACTGGCAGCCTGCCCGCACCGGCGTGCTGCCGAAACAGGTTAATGATGCCCTCAGCGGCAGCGTGGCGTGGAACGGCAAGGTTGGCATCGAGCTGCCTTATAACGCAGGCGCGCGCTATAACGTCGATATTAAGGGCGACCTGAAGGATCTCGCCAGCCGACTCCCCTCGCCGCTCAATAAACCCGCGGGCCAGCCGCTGCCGGTGAAGCTGAACGTGACGGGCAACCTGCGCAGCTTCGATCTGACCGGGGCGGCGGGCAGCGATAGCCACTTCAACAGCCGCTGGCTGCTTAACCAGAAGCTGACCTTAGATCGTGCCATCTGGGCCTCGGAGAGCCAGACCGTTCCGCCGCTGCCAGCGCAGAAGGGCGTCGAGCTAAACCTGCCTCCGCTTGATGGTGCCCAGTGGTTAGGGCTGTTCCAGCAGGGGGTGGCCAGCAACGTCAGCAGCGCCACGGCCTTCCCGGAAGCGATCACCCTGCGCACGCCCGCACTCACCCTGGGCGGACAGCAGTGGAACAACGTCAGCCTGGAGACGCAGCCTGTGGCGGGCGGCACGAAGGTCGACGTACAGGGGCGTGAGATCGCGGCGGCGCTGACGATGGCGGATAACAGGCCCTGGACCGCCGCCATTCGCTATCTCTACTATAACCCGACGCCGGTGACCAGCGAGCCGCTGTCGCCAAAAGCGTTGCTGACCGGTAAAACGCGGATCGATTTCAGCGGCTGGCCCGATCTTCAGCTGCGCTGCGCCGAGTGCTGGCTGTGGGGGCAGAAGTATGGCCGCATTGAGGGCGATTTTACTGTTAAGGGCGATACGCTCTCGCTGACCAATGGCCTGGTAGACAGCGGCTTTGCTCGTCTGACCGCCGACGGTGAGTGGGTTAACCGCAGCGGCGCGGAGCGCACCTCAATTAAAGGCAAGCTGCGTGCGGATAAGATCGATTCAGCCACCGAGTTCTTTGGCGTCAGCACGCCGATGCGTGACGCGCCGGTAGACGCGGATTACGACCTGCACTGGCGTGATACCCCGTGGCAGCCGGACGAGGCCTCCCTCAACGGCGTGCTGCATACCCGCCTCGGCAAGGGCCAGATCGCCGACGTCAGTACCGGCCGCGCCGGGCAGCTGCTGCGCCTGCTGAGCTTTGACGCCCTGCTGCGCAAGCTGCGCTTTGACTTCAGCGACACCTTTAGCGAAGGTTTCTACTTTGACTCTATCCGCAGCACGGCGTGGATCAAAGATGGCGTTCTGCATACCGACGATACGCTGGTGGACGGTCTCGAGGCGGACATCGCCATGAAGGGATCGGTTAACCTGGTGCGCCGCGAGCTGGACGTCGAGGCCGTCGTCGCACCGGAGATCTCCGCCACCGTCGGCGTTGCGGCCGCATTCGCCGTTAACCCGATCGTTGGCGCAGCGGTATTTGCCGCCAGCAAAGTGCTGGGGCCGCTGTGGAGCAAGGTCTCTATTCTGCGCTACCACATCAGCGGGCCGATGGATAAACCGCAAATCAACGAAGTGCTGCGCCAGCCGCGGACCCCGCCTGCGAAGAAATAGCAATGATTTGACGAGTTGAGCGAATTGCCTCACTCTCAATAGATATAAATTTTTAACCGCCTCGCGCGGCAACCTGAGAGTAGCAAAACGATGAGTTTGAACCTGGTTAGTGAACAATTACTCGCGGCAAACGGCCTGAGCCATCAGGATCTGTTTTCCATCCTCGGCCAGCTGGCCGAGCGCCGTCTCGACTACGGCGACCTCTATTTCCAGTCGAGCTATCACGAATCCTGGGTTTTAGAAGATAACATCATTAAAGATGGCTCTTACCATATCGACCAGGGCGTCGGCGTACGCGCCGTCAGCGGCGAGAAGACCGGCTTTGCCTATGCCGACCAGATCAGCCTGCTGGCCCTGGAGCAGAGCGCTCAGGCTGCCCGTACCATCGTCCGCGACGCTGGCGATGGCCGGGTGCAGACCCTCGGCGCGGTTGAGCACAGCGCCCTTTACACCAGCGTCGATCCGCTGCAGAGCATGAGCCGGGAAGAGAAGCTGGATATTCTGCGCCGGGTCAACAACGTGGCGCGTGCCGCCGATAAGCGCGTGCAGGAGGTGACCGCCAGCCTGACCGGCGTCTATGAGCTGATCCTCGTCGCGGCCACCGACGGCACCCTGGCGGCGGACGTTCGCCCGCTGGTGCGTCTGTCGGTGAGCGTGCAGGTGGAAGATGAGGGTAAACGCGAGCGCGGCTCCAGCGGCGGCGGCGGTCGTTTTGGCTACGAGTGGTTCCTCAGCGACGCCGACGGCGAAGCGCGGGCGGATGCCTGGGCCAAAGAGGCAGTACGCATGGCGCTGGTGAATCTCTCTGCGGTGGCGGCCCCGGCGGGTACGCTGCCGGTAGTGCTGGGCGCGGGCTGGCCGGGCGTGCTGCTGCACGAAGCGGTGGGTCACGGTCTGGAAGGGGACTTTAACCGTCGCGGTACCTCGGTCTTCAGCGGCCAGATGGGTGAGCTGGTGGCCTCTGAACTCTGCACCGTGGTTGATGACGGCACTATGATGAACCGCCGTGGCTCTATCGCCATCGACGATGAGGGGACGCCGGGCCAGTACAACGTGCTGATCGAAAACGGTATCCTGAAAGGCTACATGCAGGACAAGCTCAACGCGCGTCTGATGGGTGTGGCACCGACCGGCAACGGCCGTCGTGAATCTTACGCCCATCTGCCGATGCCGCGCATGACCAACACCTATATGCTGGCCGGGAAATCGACCCCGCAGGAGATCATCGAGTCGGTAGAGTACGGGATCTTTGCCCCGAACTTTGGCGGCGGCCAGGTGGATATCACCTCCGGCAAGTTTGTCTTCTCAACCTCGGAAGCCTATCTGATTGAGAACGGCAAGGTGACGACGCCGGTGAAAGGCGCGACTCTGATCGGTTCCGGCATTGAAGCTATGCAGCAGATCTCGATGGTCGGCAACGATCTTAAGCTCGACAGCGGCGTCGGCGTCTGCGGTAAAGAGGGGCAAAGCCTGCCAGTGGGCGTGGGTCAGCCAACCCTGAAAGTTGATAACTTAACCGTGGGCGGCACGGCCTAATCCTGCTCGTTCTTCCTGCCGGTGAGATCCGGCAGGAAACACCCTTACTTCTCTTTCGCGCGTCCGCGCATTGCCTGAAACACCTGCGACACCGCCACAAAGTAGTTGGTCAGCGCATCGATACAGACCTGCACCTTCAGCGGCAGCTTATCCTTCTCGGTATAGAGGGCATACACCGGCCGCGGATCCGACTGGTAGCGCGGGAAGAGGATCTCCAGCGTCCCCCGGTTGATCTCGTCGATCACCCACATCAGCGGCACGTAGGCGACGCCTGCGCCCACCGTTAGCCAGCGGGTGAGGGTCATAGGATCGTTGGTGACAAAGCGACCCTGGGGCACGATCTTCGTCGACAGTCCCTCTGGAGCTACCAGCTCAAACTCATTGTCGGGGCGCACGCTATACTCTAGCCATGAGTGGTTGACGAGATCGGCCGGCTTTTCAGGCACGCCGTACTGCGCCAGATAGCTTTTAGCCGCGCAGACCACCATCGGCATCGCCCCCAGTCGGCGGGAGAAGAGACTGGAGTCCTGCAGCGCCCCTACGCGGATCACCACGTCCAGTCCGTCGGCAATCAGATCCGGGGCCGGGATCCCGGTGACCAGATCCACCGACAGGCCAGGATAGTCGCGCAGCATCTCAGCGGTCATTTTGGCCAGCACGTTCTGCGCCATAGTGGAGGAGCAGCCAATGCGCAGGGTGCCGATAGGGGTATTGTTAAAGGCATAGAGCTGTTCATGCACATCCTGCGCCTCGTGCAGCATTCGGCGGCAGCCCTGGTAGTAGATCTTGCCCGCTTCGGTCAGGGCCAGGCTGCGGGTGCTGCGGTTGAGCAGCTTAACCTGCAGCTCATCTTCCAGTCTGGCGACGATCTGGCTGATGGAGGAGACGCTCATCTGGAGCTGTCGGGCAGCAGCGGTGAACGATCCTAGCTCAACCACTTTGGCAAACACCGACATGCGTTTTAATCTTTCCATTGTTCACTCTGGCTTAAAAGTGATTTAGATAACACAATATAGATAACAACATAACAGTTACGATAAAATACTGTTAGCTGAGTAATAGACACGTCACTCTCGCCCGGCCCCTCTGGCCCTTATTCCTGCGGTGACGTGAATAATAAACCATCGCCTGCACGCTCTCTAATCAAGGTCAACATGAGTCTGTTTCCCGTTATCGTGGTCTTCGGCCTGTCGTTCCCGCCGATATTCTTCGAGCTACTGTTATCGCTGGCCCTCTTTTGGCTGGTGCGCCGCGTGCTGATCCCCACCGGGATCTACGATTTTGTCTGGCATCCAGCCCTGTTCAATACAGCGCTCTACTGCTGCCTGTTCTACTTATTGTCGCGCCTGTTCGTCTGAGGTTGATGTGAAAACGTTTATAAAAAATATCTCCCGTACTGCCATCACCGTGATTTTGGTAATACTGGCTTTCATCGCTATTTTTCGTGCCTGGGTCTACTACACCGAGTCGCCGTGGACGCGCGACGCCCGCTTTAGCGCCGACGTGGTGGCGATTGCGCCCGACGTCGCCGGGCTTATCACCGACGTGAAGGTGCATGATAACCAGCTGGTGAAGAAAGACCAGGTGCTCTTTACTATCGACCAGCCGCGCTACCAGAAAGCGCTGGAGGAGGCCGAGGCGGACGTCGCCTACTACCAGGCACTGGCCACGGAAAAACGCCGCGAAGCCGGGCGGCGCAACCAGCTCGGCATCCAGGCGATGTCCCGGGAAGAGATTGACCAGGCGAACAACGTCCTGCAAACCGTGCTTCACCAGCTGGCAAAAGCCGAGGCCACCCGCGATATGGCGAAGCTGGATCTGGAGCGCACGGTGATCCGCGCCCCGTCTGCCGGCTGGGTAACCAACCTTAACGTCTATACCGGGGAGTTTATCACCCGCGGTTCAACGGCGGTGGCGCTGGTAAAACACGACTCCTTCTACGTGCTGGCCTATATGGAAGAGACCAAGCTGGAGGGCGTGCGTCCCGGCTATCGCACCGAAATTACGCCGCTTGGCAGTAACCAGGTGCTGAAGGGCACGGTGGACAGCATCGCCGCCGGGGTAACCAACGCCAGCAGCAGCCGCGACGCCAAGGGGATGGCGACCATCGACTCTAACCTTGAGTGGGTTCGTCTGGCGCAGCGCGTGCCGGTGCGTATCCGCCTCGACAGCCAGCCGGGCAACCTCTGGCCGGCGGGCACCACCGCCACGGTAGTGATCACCGGGGAGAAAGACCGGGACGCCAGCCAGGACTCCTTCTTCCGCAAGCTGGCCCACCGTCTGCGTGAGATGGGCTAATCACGATGGGCATCTTCTCCATCGCTAACCAGCACGTGCGCTTTGCCATTAAGCTGGCCTGCGCCATTGTGCTGGCGCTGTTTGTTGGCTTCCACTTTAATCTTGAAACGCCGCGCTGGGCGGTGCTGACGGCGGCGATTGTAGCCGCTGGCCCGGCCTTTGCCGCCGGGGGCGAACCCTACTCAGGGGCGATCCGCTACCGGGGCATGCTGCGTATCGCCGGGACCTTCATCGGCTGCGTTGCCGCGCTGGTGATGATCATCGGCATGATCCGCGCCCCGCTGGTGATGCTGATGGTCTGCTGTCTCTGGGCGGGCTTCTGCACCTGGATCTCCTCGCTGGTGCGTGTTGAAAACTCTTACGCGTGGGGGCTGTCGGGCTATACCGCGCTGATCATCGTTATCACCGTGCAGGCCGAACCGCTGCTCACTCCGCAGTTCGCCGTTGAGCGCTGCAGCGAGATCGTCATTGGGATCGTCTGCGCCATCGTGGCCGATCTGCTCTTCTCGCCGCGCTCGGTGAAGCAGGAGATCGACCGCGAGCTCGACGGCCTGCTGCTGGCGCAGTACCAGCTGATGCAGCTCTGCGTGCAGAATGGCGATGGCGATGAGATGGATAAGGCCTGGGGCGCGCTGGTGCGGCGTACCAACGCTCTGGACGGGATGCGTACCAACCTCAACATGGAGTCGTCGCGCTGGACGCGGGCCAATCGCCGTTTGAAGGTGATCAATACCCTGTCGCTGACCCTGATTACCCAGGCGTGTGAAACCTGGCTGATGCAGCAGTCGCGTCCGGAACTCGTCACCGATACGTTCCGGGAACTGTTCGCTACGCCGGTAGAGACGGTGCAGGACGTGCATAAGCAGCTCAAGCGGATGCGCCGGGTGATTGCCTGGACCGGCGAGCGCGATACGCCCATCACTATTTACAGCTGGGTGGGTGCGGCGACCCGCTATCTGCTGCTCCGGCGTGGGGTGATCGGCAATACCCGCATCAGCGCTACCGAAGAGGAGGTGTTGCGCACCGAGGCGGTGGTCAAAGCCGAGTCGGCAGAGCGTCACCATGCGATGGTCAACTTCTGGCGTACCACGCTCTCCTGCATGGTCGGGACCCTGTTCTGGCTCTGGACCGGCTGGACCTCGGGCAGCGGGGCGATGATCATGATTGCGGTGGTCACCTCGCTGGCGATGCGCCTGCCTAACCCGCGCATGGTGGCGATGGACTTTGTCTACGGCACCCTGGCGGCGCTGCCCATCGGGGCGTTCTATTTTCTGGTGGTGATGCCTGCCACCCAGCAAAGCATGCTGCTGCTCTGCATCAGCCTGGCGGTGCTGGCCTTCTTTATCGGTATCGAGGTGCAGAAGCGGCGGCTGGGCTCGCTGGGGGCGCTGGCGAGTACCATCAACATTTTGGTGCTTGATAACCCGATGACCTTCGAGTTCAACCGCTTCCTTGATAGCGCGCTGGGGCAGATTGTTGGCTGCGTGTTGGCGCTGCTGGTGATCCTGCTGGTGCGGGATAACTCACGGGCGCGTACCGGCCGGGTGCTGCTAAACCAGTTCGTCTCGGCGGCGGTCTCGGCGATGACCACCAACACGGCGAGACGCAGAGAGAATCACCTACCGGCGCTCTATCAGCAGCTCTTTTTACTGCTGAACAAGTTCCCGGGGGACGTGGGTAAATTCCGTCTGGCGCTAACCATGATTATTGCCCACCAGCGTCTACGCGATGCGCCGATCCCGGTGAATGCGGATCTCTCTGCTTTCCACCGCCAGCTGCGGCGTACGGCTGATAACGTCATCTCGGCTCGCAGTGACGAGACGCGTCGCCGCTACTTCAGCCAGCTGCTGGAAGAGCTGGACGTCTATCAGGAGAAACTCCACGCCTGGGATGCGCCGGAGCAGGTCACCCATCCGGTGAAACGGCTGGTGGATGTGCTCCACAAATACCAGTCTGCCCTGACTACTCGTTAAGCCAAAACCGACGCCAGAAGCGTCGGTTTTTTTGTAGCTATACTTAGCGGAGTCATTCATTCACGGGGATCGGGAGGACGCATGGCAACCCAGGCACTTCAGGACAATGCGCTTTTTCAGACAGGCTATTTTGTAGACGGCGTATGGAAAACGCTGGATAGCACCTTCGACGTAACCAACCCGGCAACGGGCGAGGTGATTGCGAAGGTTGCGAAAGCAGGTAAAAAAGAGACCGAGGAGGCGATTGCCGCCGCCGCGCGGGCGTTTCCTGCCTGGCGGGCGAAAACCGCCAAAGAGCGTTCCGCTATTCTCTACCGCTGGTACTCACTCATTATTGAGAACAAAACCTGGCTGGGACAGCTGATGACCAGCGAGCAGGGCAAACCGTTGAAAGAGGCGGAGGGCGAGGTTGAATACGCCGCCAGCTTTATCCAGTGGTTCGCCGAAGAGGCCAAGCGCGCCAACGGTGAGATCATTCCTCAAATTAAGCCCGGCTCGCGCATCCTGGCGACCCGCGAGCCGATTGGCGTCGTGGCGGCCATTACGCCGTGGAACTTCCCGATGGCGATGCTCACCCGCAAGCTGGGTCCGGCGCTGGCTGCGGGCTGTACCGGCGTCATCAAGCCCGCCAACAATACACCCCTCAGCGCTTTTGCTCTGGTGCAGCTGGCGAAAAAAGCGGGCGTCCCGGACGGGGTACTCAACGCCGTAGCAGGCACTACCGCTGAGATCAGCGATGCGATCATGGCCAGCCCGCAGGTGCGTAAAATCTCCTTCACCGGTTCGACGGCGGTCGGTAAAACGCTGGTGCGTAACGCGGCTGAAACCATGAAAAAGGTGTCGATGGAGCTGGGAGGCAACGCGCCCTATATCGTCTTTGACGATGCAGACATTGATGCCGTCGTGGAAGGGGCGATTGCCAATAAATTCCGCAACGCCGGACAGGTGTGCGTCAGCGTCAACCGTTTCTATATCCACGAAGCCATCTATGACCACTTCGTGAACAAGCTTGCCGAGCGGGTTAACGCCCTGAAAGTGGGCAACGGCATGGAAGAGGGCGTGGTAGTCGGACCGCTCATCGAGTCGGCGGCGGTGGACAAGGTGCGCGAGCACGTAGAGGACGCCATTGCCAAAGGCGCAACCGCCTTGGCCGGGGGGAAAGCCCACGCGCTAGGGGGGAACTTCTGGCAGCCAACGGTGCTCACTAACTGCAGCGACAGCATGAAGCTGGCCGCGGAGGAGACCTTTGGCCCGGTAGCTGCCTGCTTCCGCTTTACTACCGAGGATGAGGTCATTCATCGCGCCAACGACACGCCGTTTGGCCTGGCAGCCTACTTCTATACCCAAAATTTGCAGCGCGTCTTCCGCGTATCGCAGGCGCTGGAGGCCGGGATGATTGGGGTGAATGAGTGCGCGGTATCTACCGAGCTGGGGCCGTTTGGCGGGGTGAAAGAGTCCGGCCTGGGCCGCGAGGGATCGGTGCTGGGGCTGGAAGAGTACCTGGAGGTTAAGACTCTTCATCTCGGAGGATTATAAACGCTGGGGCGGCATAAGCCGCCCATCCGGGCAGGGTGGCGAATAATGAATATTTACACGTTTGATTTCGACGAAATTGACGATCAGAATGCTTTTTATCGCGAATTTTGCCGTACTTTTACTATTGATCGGAACAAGGTGAATAATCTGGACTCTCTGTGGGAGGCGGTAACCGGTGAGGATAGCGCTTTGCCAATGCCGCTTGAGATCGAGTTTGTCCATCTACATGAAAAGCAACGCCGTCGTTTTGGCGCGTTGATCCTACTCTTTGACGAGGCTGAAGAGGAGTTGGGGGGCATGCTGCGGTTTAACGTGCGCGCCTGAGGGCAAGCCGCAGGCATAAAAAAGCCCCCGACAGGCGGGGGCAAGGTCGTAGGAGACTACGACGAGGGATTTATTTGTAGAGTTCTGCAGTCGCGTGCCAGTGGTCACCGGTACGTGCTTCGATAATACGGTAAGAGGATGCGCCCTTGGCTTCGGCTTTATCGTTCAGCGCATCACGGATATCCATCGGTGAGGAGCTTACTGCGCCAACGGAAACCGTACCGATTGCCTGGCGGCCCTGTGCCTGATCGGCGCTAATAGAGTCGGCAGCAAAAGCACCGAAAGAGAGGGCGGAAAGGATACTGAGAGCGGCTACAGTTGTTTTGATTTTCATGATTTCTACCTCATCGGATTCTTATTTACTGGGGTCTTTTTCGTGACCCTCATCACAAAATCAAGTATACACTAATCACCGCAAAAATTAATACCATGCTAATGGTTTCACAGGTTATTACGTCACATAAATTTAACTTCTTATAACGCAACAGAATAAAAAAAGGGTTTTAAGAGACGCATGTACTACCTATCTCTAAGAAAATCATATGGATATGAAATTTTAGCTTTTTGTGCGATCGATCAGGGTAGATCCGCTGGGTGACAGAGGAATGACAGGTAATCGCACATTCTGTTAAAGGAATGGGCAGTGAATTATGGGGATAATCAAGCAAACAGAGAGAGATTCCCCTCGACAAGCTGCGAGGGGAGAGAGGATTACAGCTCCTGCTCGAACAGTACCAGGATGGCGTCGTAGAGATCCTTCACGGTAAAGCCGCTGGCAGGGGTAGTAAAGATAGTATCGTCCCCAGCGATGGTACCAAGAATACCTTCGGATTTTCCTAACGAGTCCAGCAGGCGCGCGATCAGCTGCGCGGCACCGGGGCTGGTATGGATAACCACCACCGCATCGTTATAGTCGATGTCCAGCACCAGATTTTTCAGCGGACTGGAGGTCGTCGGTACACCAAGCTCTGCAGGCAGGCAGTAGACCATCTCCATTTTGGCGTTGCGCGTACGCACCGCGCCGAACTTTGTCAGCATCCGGGAGACCTTGGATTGATTAATGTTATCAAACCCTTGCTCCTGAAGAGCGAGCACGATCTCACCCTGGGAACTGAACTTCTCTTCTTTAAGCAGCGCTTTGAACGCCTTAACTAATTCTTCTTGTTTTGCCGAGCTTCGCATAAGTCACCCGTAGAATGGCGATTGAAACAACATTATTATGCATAAAAATGAATTTTTATGCAAATAGTCTGCCATTATTAAGGCTGAAATAATGTTATGAAAGCCGCGGATTTTATCAAAATAACTTATCGAGAAACATGCCTGTGTCACGAGTCACAAATAAGATTAAAAGTAAAATAAATGTTATTAAAGTGCTGTTGTTTTGCTAGCTTTACAGGGTGTATTGTACCGCCTGCGGGGATATGCCTGGCGTTATGAAGGAAATTTTCATGCTGCCGAAAAGGGCAACAGAAAGTGGATGATGCTAAAAGCGAGTTGAAGCGCGTTTTTTCTGCAGGAAGAACGGTATCATTTACCCCATGTTGTCATGTCCTTAGCAACGGAGTAACGGTATATTTCGCTAACCATAATAAGGAGTTTAGGATGAAAGTTGCAGTCCTCGGCGCGGCCGGCGGTATTGGCCAGGCGCTAGCCCTACTTCTCAAGACCCAACTGCCTTCAGGTTCAGAACTCTCTCTGTACGATATTGCGCCTGTTACCCCGGGCGTGGCGGTTGATCTGAGTCATATCCCTACAGCAGTAAAAATAGCGGGCTTTGCCGGCGAAGATGCGACCCCAGCGCTGGAAGGTGCGGACGTGGTCCTGATCTCCGCAGGCGTCGCGCGTAAGCCGGGAATGGATCGCTCCGATCTCTTTAACGTCAACGCCGGGATTGTTAAAAACCTGGTGAATCAGGTAGCGAAGACCTGTCCGCAGGCGTGCATCGGTATCATCACTAACCCGGTCAATACTACCGTCGCTATCGCCGCTGAAGTGCTGAAAAAAGCGGGCGTCTATGACAAGAACAAGCTGTTCGGCGTCACCACGCTGGACATTATCCGCTCCAACACCTTTGTGGCCGAGCTGAAAGGCAAACAGCCCTCTGACGTTGAAGTGCCGGTTATTGGCGGCCACTCTGGCGTCACTATTCTGCCGCTGCTGTCGCAGATCCCAG
Organism: Pseudescherichia sp.; assembly: GCF_032052675.1. Classification (NCBI taxonomy): domain Bacteria; kingdom Pseudomonadati; phylum Pseudomonadota; class Gammaproteobacteria; order Enterobacterales; family Enterobacteriaceae; genus Pseudescherichia; species Pseudescherichia sp. Next base: position 252,683 of record NZ_DAMBWA010000004.1, on the reverse strand, counting down.
GCGTCAGCTTCTCCGAACAAGAAGTTGCCGATCTCACCAAACGTATCCAGAACGCGGGCACGGAAGTGGTCGAAGCGAAAGCCGGTGGCGGGTCTGCAACCCTGTCTATGGGCCAGGCGGCGGCGCGCTTTGGTCTTTCGCTGGTGCGCGCCCTGCAGGGTGAGCAGGGCATCGTTGAGTGCGCCTACGTCGAGGGCGATGGCGAGCATGCTCGCTTCTTCTCTCAGCCGCTGCTGCTGGGTAAAAACGGCGTCGCGGAGCGCAAGCCTATCGGCACGCTCAGCGCTTTCGAACAGCAGGCAATGGAAGGGATGCTGGAGACGTTGAAAAAAGATATCCAGCTCGGCGAAGAGTTTGTGAACAAGTAATACAGAACCGTGGTTTCCGTAGGCCGGGTAAAGCTGTAAGCCGCCACCCGGCGTTACCGCAATGCCCGGTGGCGCTATGCTTACCGGGCCTACGGAATGACAACACTACGCTAGTTGGTAGCCGGGTACTCCTGAATCGTCACGTGCAGCAGCAGCTTTTTATCCTCACGCATCACCTCGACCGGGATCTCTGAACCTGGACGGATCTCCGCGACCTGATCCATCGTCTCCAGCGCCGAAATAGCTGGCTTGCCATTCACCGAAACAATGACATCGTTGACCTGAATACCTGCACGCGCCGCCGGGCCGTCCGGTGCCACTTCGTTCACCACGATCCCCTGGATCTGATCGATCCCACCGCCCTGGATATGCAGAGGCGCGATCTCTCTGCCGCCGATACCGATATAGCCACGGATCACGCGTCCGTCGCGGATCAGCTTATCCATAATTTTAGTGGCCAGCTGGAAGGGGATAGCGAAGCCGATCCCCTCCGGCGTTTCGCCATCGTTACTCTTATCAAACGAGAGGGTATTGATCCCCATCAGCTCGCCCAGAGAGTTAACCAGCGCACCGCCGGAGTTACCGTGGTTAATGGAGGCGTCGGTCTGCAAAAAGTTCTGCCGCCCGGATGGGTTCAGGCCGATACGACCGGTTGCGCTGATGATCCCCTGGGTGATGGTCTGGCCGAGGTTGTAGGGGTTACCAATCGCCATGACCACGTCGCCGATGTGCGGCGTACGCTGGCGGTTGATAGGGATCACCGGCAGGCCGCCGGTGGCGTTGACCTTCAGCACGGCCAGGTCCGTGAGGCTATCGGAGCCGACCAGCAGCGCCTCAAACACGCGACCGTCCTGCAGGGCGACGATGATCTGATCCGCATCGTTAATCACGTGCTTGTTGGTAATGATGTACCCGCGCTGGTCCATAATCACCCCGGAGCCCAGGGTGCGGATCTCCAGCTGATTATTCGTCGAGCTGGCCGCGCTGCGGTTATAGACGTTTACCACCGCGGGCGCAGCGCGGCGCACCGCCTGGTTATAGCTCACCGGTGTTTCATCGGTGCTGTCAAACTGTGGGGTGGAGGAGGCGCTCAGCTGACGTAGCGAGGGCAGGGCAGCCAGCAGCAGGCTACCTACAATGAGGCCAATGGCGACAGATCGTAATAGCTTCACTAACATGATGCAGACGTCGTTAAAGAGGGTGCGGGCAGCATAGCACGACTTATCCGGACATCACACAGAGTCGATGATGTCCGGCAGCCTGGGATTAACGCAATAATAAATAGAGCGTATCATTGCCGCGCACAACATGCAGCGCAATGATATTCGGCTTGGTCTCCAGCACCTTGCGCATCTCGGCGATAGAGTGCACCCGCTCGCGGTTGACGCCGATAATCACGTCATCTTTATGCAGTCCTGCCTGGGCGGCGGGGCTGTCCTTTGCGACTTCCTCAATCGTGATACCTTTAGCACCATCCTTCAGCTGCCCATCGGCCAGGCTTGCGCCCTGTAACGCCGGAGAGAGGCTCTCTGCGCTGGCGGAGGAGGCGGTGCTTTTATCCAGCGTCACTTCCACTTCCTGGCCTTTGCCATCGCGCAGCAGGCCAAGCTTCACCTTGGTGCCGGGCGCGGTAGTGGCAATGCGCGAGCGCAGTTCGGCAAAGCTGTTCAGCGGCTTGCCGTTCAGGCTGACGATCACATCGCCCGATTTAATTCCTGCTTTGGCTGAGCCAGAGCCTGGCAGCACTTCGCTCACGAAGGCCCCGCGCTGCACGTTGAGGTTAAACGCCTTGGCGATATCGGCGCTCATCTCCATGCCTTTGATACCCAGCAGGCCACGCTGGATCTCCCCGGACTGAATCAGCTGCTGGGCGAGGGTTTGCGCCATGTTGCTGGGGATAGCAAAGCCGATACCGATGCTGCCGCCGGTCGGGGCCAGAATCGCGGTGTTGATACCGATCAGCTCGCCGTTAAGGTTCAGAAGCGCCCCGCCGGAGTTGCCGCGGTTAATAGAGGCGTCGGTCTGGATAAAGTTTTCCAGCCCCTCAAGGTTCAGCCCGCTGCGTCCGAGCGCCGAGATAATCCCTGAGGTAGCGGTCTGGCCGAGGCCGAACGGGTTACCCACCGCAACGGCAAAATCACCGACCCGTAGCTTATCGGAGTCGGCAACGGCTATTTGCGTCAGTCCAGTGGCGTTCTGCAGCTGTAGCAGGGCGATATCGCTCTGGTCATCGCCGCCAATCAGCTTGGCTTCAAACTCACGGCCATCGTTAAGCTGGACGTTAATCTTCTGCGCCTGGTTAATGACGTGGTTATTGGTCAGCACATAGCCTTTTGCAGCATCGATGATCACGCCGGAGCCGAGCCCTTCAAACGGCTGGGCCTGCCCATCAGGCAGCTCGTCGCCGAAATATTTCTTTAGCTCTTCAGGGATTTTCTGCTCGGGAGCCACCGCTGTGCCCTCTACCTGTACGCTCACCACCGCAGGCAATACTTTCTCCAGCATCGGTGCAAGGCTGGGCAGCGCTGGCTGACCGGGGATCTGTGCGGGCAGCGAAGCCGCCGCCGGGAACGGTGCCGAGAGAGATAATCCGACACTTAACGCTAATGCACTCAACAGCGGGTTTCTTTTCTTCATTGTGCAAGCTCTCGTGACCTGAAGTGTAAGGAAAAAAATGCCCCAAAACGGATCGATGTTATTGAATTTTCAACCGGGTAACAATGCGGTTAATGATTAAATAATAGCTGGGATGGAGAAAGAAGAGGCGGGCGTAGCCTGTACGCCCGAAAAAAAGCAGGTTCGGATCAGTCGCGTTTCGGCGCACCGCGCAGCAGGCCTGATGCGCTGTCGGAGTAGTCACGCGGCATCTGGACCGGTGCCTGATCGTTACCGGCCTCGGACTCGGCAAGGCGATTGCGGAACGGATTGTCCTCAGCAGACATCTCCGGCAGCAGCTGGCTGGAGCTTTTCGCCATGTGCTGATAAAGCTGGCGATAGTCGTGGGCCATATTATCAAGCAGCTCTGCGCTGCGGGCAAAGTGGCCGGTAAGCTCTTCGCGATACTCTTCCAGCTCGGCTTTGTTCTTCTCTAGCTCATACTGTAAGGCCTGCTGCTGGCGCAGTTTGCGGTTTCCAAAGCGCATGCCCACAGCACCAATGATGATGCCGACGACTAATCCAATTAGCGCATATTCCCAGGTCATGAACATCTCCCGTTGTGTTGTAGGTCCGTAGGGTGTAGGCGGCGAGGCTCCTTGCCTGTGCCTCATTATGCCACTATAACCGCTAAATCCGTATAAGTGGAATCCTGGCACAGCATCGCGTAGTGTAGAACGGCCTTTTTTTCACCAGCCAGGACCTGCGGCATATTAATTATCAAGGAATAACAATAGCATCATGCAGAGCCTTACCCCCACATTGCGATATCAACTGGCCCTAAAAGAGGGGAGCCATCAGCCTGACGACGTCCAGCGCGAAGCCGTTAACCGACTGGAAACGATCTACCAGCAGCTAACGAACCGTACGGAGACGCCCGCTTCCGGCGGTGGATTGCGCGCCGCGTTTGGCAAGCTGCTGGGCAAGCGCGAGACGCCTGCTGCTGCGCCGGTGCGCGGCCTGTACATGTGGGGCGGCGTGGGGCGGGGGAAAACCTGGCTAATGGATCTCTTCTACCATAGTCTGCCGGGCACGCGTAAACAGCGACTGCACTTTCACCGCTTTATGCTGCGAGTGCACGAGGAGCTGACGCAGTTACAGGGGCAGAGCGATCCGCTGGAGATTGTCGCCGACCGCTTTAAAGCCGAGACCGACGTGCTCTGCTTTGATGAGTTTTTTGTTTCGGATATCACCGACGCCATGCTGCTGGGCGGCCTGATGCAGGCGCTGTTTGCCCGCGGTATTACGCTGGTGGCCACGTCGAATATCCCGCCGGAGAATCTCTATCGCAACGGCCTGCAGCGCGCACGTTTCCTGCCGGCTATTGAGGCCATTAAACAGCACTGCGACGTGATGAACGTTGACGCCGGGATCGATTACCGCCTGCGCACCCTGACCCAGGCGCACCTCTGGCTGTCGCCGCTGAATGCCGAGACGGCGCAGCAGATGGAGACGCTGTGGCAGGCGCTGGCCGGGACGAAGCGGGAGAATCACCCGCAGCTGGAGATCAACCACCGTCCGCTGCCGACGCTGGGAGTAGAGAACCAGACGCTCGCGGTCTCCTTCACCACTCTGTGCGTGGATGCCCGCAGTCAGCATGACTACATCGCCCTCTCGCAGCTGTTCCATACCGTGCTGCTGTTTGATGTCCCGGTGATGACCCCGCTGATGGAGAGCGAAGCCCGGCGCTTTATCGCGCTGGTAGATGAGTTTTATGAGCGTCACGTTAAGCTGGTGGTCAGCGCCGATGCGACGCTGCATGAGATCTACCGGGGTGAGCGACTGAAGTTTGAGTTCCAGCGCTGCCTGTCGCGTTTGCAGGAGATGCAGAGCGAGGACTATTTAGCCCGCGAGCACCTGGCCGGATAATGGCGAAAATCGCTTCATGAAGTATAAAAAGGGGTCGATCTTTGACCCTGACTTCTCTATAATCTTGCGACCCCACGTTACGAGAAGGTTTTTTTCCCAAAACTTTCTATGTGCTGGCATTTGCTATTCGAAGGGGTAGGTTTGCCGGACTTTGTCGTGTGAGCCTCAACTGACTAAACGTTTGGGTGTTCACCAACGTGTAACTTATTACTTGGGTAAGCTTTTAATGAAAACTTTTACAGCTAAACCAGAAACCGTAAAACGCGACTGGTATGTTGTTGACGCGACCGGTAAAACTCTGGGCCGTCTGGCTACCGAACTGGCTCGTCGCCTGCGCGGTAAGCACAAAGCGGAATACACTCCGCACGTAGATACCGGTGATTACATCATCGTTCTGAACGCTGACAAAGTTGCCGTAACCGGTAACAAGCGTACTGACAAAGTGTACTATCACCACACTGGCCACATCGGTGGTATCAAACAAGCGACCTTTGAAGAGATGATTGCCCGCCGTCCTGAGCGTGTGATTGAAATCGCGGTTAAAGGCATGCTGCCAAAAGGCCCGCTGGGTCGTGCTATGTACCGTAAACTGAAAGTTTACGCGGGTAACGAGCACAACCACGCGGCACAGCAACCGCAAGTTCTGGACATCTAATCGGGATTATGGCAATGGCTGAAAATCAATACTACGGCACTGGTCGCCGCAAAAGTTCTGCAGCTCGCGTTTTCATCAAACCGGGCAGCGGTAAAATCGTTATCAACCAACGTTCTCTGGAACAGTACTTCGGTCGTGAAACTGCCCGCATGGTAGTTCGTCAGCCGCTGGAACTGGTCGACATGGTTGAGAAACTGGATCTGTACATCACTGTTAAAGGTGGTGGTATCTCTGGTCAGGCTGGTGCGATCCGTCACGGTATCACCCGCGCTCTGATGGAGTACGATGAGTCCCTGCGTGGCGAACTGCGTAAAGCTGGCTTCGTTACCCGTGATGCTCGTCAGGTTGAACGTAAGAAAGTCGGTCTGCGTAAAGCACGTCGTCGTCCGCAGTTCTCCAAACGTTAATTTGTCTCTGCTTACGCAGAACGAATGGCGCAAAAACCCGGTTTATGCCGGGTTTTTTTATGGACAAAAAACAAGATATCCACAGTAATCATTGATTTTTTCCTGATTTGCAGCATTTCCAGAATCCCCTCACCACAAAGCCCGCAAAATCTGGTAAACTATCATCCAATTTTCTGCCCAAATGCCGGGGATTGCTCATTTTTTGCTGCTTTTTGCACAAATGCGTCTCTTCGGGTGGATGGGTGACCTTACATCTGGCTAGTCACTGTGTGGCTCGCAGCAGTAATATTCTGAATATACCTGGAGGTTTTCATGGCTGTCGCTGCCAACAAACGTTCGGTAATGACGCTGTTTTCTGGTCCTACTGACATCTATAGCCACCAAGTCCGCATCGTGCTGGCCGAAAAAGGTGTTAGTTTCGAAATCGAACACGTGGAAAAGGATAATCCGCCTCAGGATCTGATTGACCTCAACCCCAATCAAAGCGTACCGACGCTGGTGGATCGCGAGCTGACCCTGTGGGAGTCTCGCATCATTATGGAGTACCTGGACGAGCGCTTCCCGCATCCGCCGCTGATGCCGGTCTATCCGGTTGCGCGTGGTGAGAGCCGTCTTTACATGCAACGCATTGAAAAAGACTGGTACACGCTGATGAACGTTATCGTCAACAGCGCCGGTGCTCAGGCGGATGCCGCCCGTAAGCAGCTGCGTGAAGAGCTGCTGGGTATCGCCCCGGTCTTTACCCAGAAACCTTACTTCCTGAGCGATGAGTTCAGCCTGGTAGACTGCTACCTGGCACCGCTGCTGTGGCGTTTACCGCAGCTGGGCATTGAGCTGAGCGGTACCGGTTCAAAAGAGCTTAAGGGCTACATGACCCGCGTTTTCGAACGCGACTCCTTCCTCGCTTCTCTGACAGAAGCCGAACGCGAAATGCGCCTCGGCCGGGGTTAATACGCATGGATTTGTCACAGCTCACTCCACGCCGTCCGTATCTGCTGCGCGCATTCTATGAATGGCTGCTGGATAACCAGCTCACGCCGCACCTGGTGGTAGACGTGACCTTGCCTGGCGTACGTGTGCCGATGGAGTATGCCCGCGATGGGCAGATCGTTCTCAACATCGCCCCGCGTGCGGTAGGTAACCTTGAGCTGGCGAACGACGAAGTGCGTTTCAACGCGCGCTTCGGCGGCGTGCCGCGCCAGGTTTACGTGCCGCTTGCTGCCGTGCTGGCTATCTACGCCCGCGAAAACGGCGCAGGTACCATGTTCGAGCCAGAGGCGGCCTACGATGGCGAAGCGGTTACCGTCAACGACGATGACGAAACGGCAACGGCTGAAAGCGAAACCGTGATGTCGGTGATCGACGGCGACAAGCCCGACCACGTTAATGACGACAACGAGCCCGATAACGATCCGCCGCCGCGCGGCGGTCGTCCGGCGCTGCGCGTCGTGAAGTAATCTCACAGGCCCCTCGGGGCCTGTTTTGCTTTCTGCCCCTTTTCGCCACCTCTGACATCCTGTGTTATGATGAATTGTTTTCCTCTTCCGGCACCGGACTGCTATGAAACCAATTGATCTTCAAGCTGAAAACTCAACGGAAATGCCTGGCCGCACGCTGCGACGCCGTCCGCTTGCGCGCAAAAAGCTCTCTGATATGGTGGAAGAAGAGCTGGAGCAAATGATCCGTCGCAAGGAATTTGCTCAGGGAGAGCAGCTGCCCTCCGAGCGAGAATTAATGGAGTTTTTCAACGTCGGCCGTCCCTCTGTACGCGAAGCGCTGGCGGCGCTGAAGCGTAAGGGGCTGGTACAGATAAACAACGGCGAACGCGCGCGCGTCTCCATGCCGTCTGCCGATACCATCATTAGCGAACTCTCCGGTATGGCGAAAGATTTTCTGACCCAGCCCGGCGGTATCGCCCATTTTGAGCAGCTGCGCTTGTTCTTTGAGTCCAGCCTCGTGCGCTATGCTGCGGAGTATGCCAGCGATGAACAGATCGAACGGCTGACAAAAGCGCTGGAGATAAACAGTCAGTCGCTTGATGACAATGCCCTGTTTATTCGATCCGATGTCGATTTCCACCGGGTATTGGCAGAGATCCCCGGCAACCCGATCTTTATGGCGATCCACGTTGCATTGCTCGACTGGCTGATTGCCGCGCGCCCTAAAGTACCGGATCCTGAGCTCTATCAGCACAATGAGATCAGCTATCGGCAACATATTGCGATTGTAGAGGCGATCCGCCGCCGCGATCCTGATGAGGCCGATCGCGCCCTGCAAACTCACCTCAATAGCGTTTCTGCGACCTGGCATGCTTTCGGCCAGAGTGCCAAAGCCAAAAAATAACCCTCCTTTAGTGAAGCAGATCGCAATATAAAGGTTCTGTATGGGATCGCTGCTTAAACGATCTGGTATAACAGGTATAAAGGTATATCGTTTAAACAGGCCCATTATCAATTGAGGTAGCTATGACAATGCAATTACGTGGCGTAATGGCCGCACTTCTGACGCCGTTCAACAGCCAGCAGATGCTGGATCAAGAGAGCCTGCGCCGTCTGGTTCAGTTCAATATTCAGCAAGGTATTGACGGTCTTTATGTCGGCGGCTCGACGGGGGAGGCCTTTGTACAAAGCCTTGCCGAGCGTGAGCAGGTGATGGAGATCGTGGCTGACGAGGCGAAGGGAAAAATAACGTTAATTGCGCACGTGGGCTGTGTCAGTACCGCAGAAAGCCAGCGGCTAGCGACCGCTGCCGCCCGCGTTGGTTTTGACGCCGTGTCCGCGGTCACACCGTTTTACTATCCCTTCAGCTTTGAAGAACATTGCGATCATTACCGTGCAATTATCGATTCTGCCGAGGGTTTACCGATGGTGGTGTACAACATCCCGGCACTGAGCGGCGTCAAATTGACGCTTGATCAGATCGATACGCTGGTTACCCTGCCGGGCGTTGCTGCGCTAAAACAAACGTCTGGCGATCTCTTCCAGATGGAGCAGATCCGCCGTTCGCATCCGGATCTGGTGCTCTACAACGGTTACGACGAGATCTTTGCCTCTGGCCTTTTGGCAGGCGCAGACGGTGGGATCGGCAGTACCTACAACATCATGGCCTGGCGCTATCAGGCGATTGCAAAAGCGGTACGCGAAGGGGATAACGCCACCGCGCAACGCCTGCAAAGCGAATGTAACAGGGTCATCGACCTGTTAATAAAAGTGGGTGTCTTCCGGGGCCTGAAAACGGTTCTGCACTATATGGACGTGGTCGCTGTGCCGCTGTGCCGCAAGCCGTTTGCCCCGGTGGATGAACACTATCTGCCGGAGCTGGAAGCGCTGGCGCAACAGCTAATGGCTGAGAAGGCGTAATGCGTACCCGGTGGCGCATAACGCCAGCGGGTAAAAATCACTGACCGAGCATCGGGAGAGTTAAATGAGTATTTCTACCCAAAGCATCCCGTGGTACCGCCATCTTAGCCGCCCTCAGTGGCGCGCCTTCTCCGCTGCCTGGCTGGGATATCTGCTTGATGGCTTCGATTTTGTGTTGATTGCATTAGTTCTGACAGAAGTAAAAAGTGAATTTGGCCTGACGACGGTAGAGGCGGCCAGCCTGATTTCGGCGGCCTTTATCTCGCGCTGGTTCGGTGGGTTGCTGCTGGGAGCAATGGGCGATCGCTACGGGCGTAAGCTGGCGATGATCACCAGCATCGTCCTTTTCTCGTGTGGCACGCTGGCCTGCGGTTTCGCGCCGGGCTATGTCACCCTGTTTATTGCCAGGATGGTTATCGGGGTAGGAATGGCGGGCGAGTATGGCTCCAGCGCAACCTATGTCATTGAAAGCTGGCCGAAACACCTGCGCAATAAGGCGAGCGGTTTTCTTATCTCTGGTTTCTCCGTCGGTGCCGTGGTGGCCGCTCAGGTGTATAGCCTCGTCGTGCCCGTATGGGGCTGGCGCGCGCTGTTCTTCCTGGGCATCTTGCCCATCGTATTTGCCCTTTGGCTGCGTAAAAACATCCCTGAAGCGGAAGACTGGAAAGCGAAACACGAAGGCAAAGCGCCGACGCAAACAATGGTCGATATCCTCTATCGTGGGAAATACCGTGCGATCAATATTGTGATGACCCTGTTTGCTGGCACGGCGCTGTGGTTCTGCTTTGCCGGTGAGCTGAACAACGCGGGGCTGGTGGTTATTCTCGGCTTGCTGTGCGCCATTATATTTATCAGTTTTATGGTGCAAAGCAGCGGCAAACGCTGGCCCACGGGCGTTACGCTCATGGTGGTGGTGCTGTTTGCCTTTCTCTACTCATGGCCCATTCAGGCGCTATTACCTACCTATCTTAAAACCGAACTGGCGTATGACCCATCAACGGTAGCGCAGGTGCTGTTCTTTAGCGGATTCGGTGCGGCCGTAGGCTGCTGCACGGGGGGCTTCCTCGGAGACTGGCTGGGCACGCGTAAAGCTTACGTCTGCAGTCTGCTGGCCTCGCAGCTGCTGATTATCCCCGTCTTTGCGATCGGGGGCGCAAATCTCTGGGTGTTGGCCTTGCTACTCTTTTTCCAGCAGATGCTGGGGCAGGGGATCTCAGGAATACTTCCCAAACTTATCGGCGGCTATTTTGATACCGACCAGCGTGCTGCCGGACTGGGCTTTACCTACAACGTGGGGGCTCTGGGTGGGGCCATCGCGCCGGTGGTTGGGGCGTTGCTGGCGCAGAATATGGAGCTCGGCACGGCATTGGGTTCGCTCTCCTTTGGCCTGACGTTTGTGGTGATCCTGCTCATCGGTCTGGATATGCCTTCCCGTGTACAGCGCTGGATCAGACCGGAAGCCCTGCGAACACATGATGCCATAGACGGCAAACCGCTGAGTGGCGCAATGCCTTTCAGCGCCAGTAAAAGTAGCCTGATCAAACACAAAGGATAACGTGATGTCATTAATTGAAACGCTAAGCCAAAAGAGCGCGGCACTGGGCGGATTGATTGTCTCCTGCCAGCCGGTGCCGGGGAGCCCGCTGGACAGGCCAGACATTGTCGCGGCAATGGCGCAGGCGGCAGAGCAGGCTGATGCCGTGGCGGTACGCATTGAGGGTATTGAGAATCTACGTGCCGCACGTCCACTACTTTCGGTTCCTGTTATTGGCATTATTAAGCGCGATCTGCCTGATTCGCCGGTGCGTATTACCCCCTTTCTTGAGGATGTGGATGCGCTGGTGCAGGCGGGGGCCGACATTATTGCCTTTGATGGCACCGATCGCGTTCGGCCAACAACGCGTGAAGCCATTGTGGAGCGGATCCACCATCACCAACGGCTGGCTATGGCGGACTGTGCTTCCCTTGAGGATGGGCGCTACTGTCAGCGGCTCGGGGCGGAGCTGATAGGCTCTACGCTCTCAGGTTACCTGACGCCAGATACGCCCAACGATCCCGACCTGGCGCTGGTGCGTGCGTTAAGCGATGCGGGGTGCCGCGTCATTGCCGAGGGCCGGTACAACTCACCGGCGCTGGCGGCGCAGGCGATGCAACACGGAGCATGGGCCGTCACCGTTGGCTCAGCAATCACCCGGCTGGAGCATGTCTGCCAGTGGTTTAATGACGCCATGCGTGAGGCGGTGAAATGACGACATTGGCCATTGATATCGGCGGTACGAAGCTGGCTGCGGCCCTGGTGGAGGGCCAAACCATCACGGCACGCAGGGAGTGTGCCACGCCAGCCAGCCAGACGTCGCAGGCACTCCAGGAGGCTCTGCATTCGCTGGTTGTGCCATTCATGGCGCAGGCAGAGCGGGTGGCGGTAGCCTCGACGGGGATCATTCATAGTGGCGTCCTGACAGCCATCAATCCATCCAACCTGGGCGGGCTGGCGCAGTTTCCGCTCGTTGGGTTTCTCTCGGCGATAACGGATTTACCCGTAATGGCAATCAATGATGCTCAGGCTGCGGCCTGGGCGGAGTTTTGTGCCTTGCCTGGCGATGACGATATGGTGTTCCTGACGGTCTCCACCGGCGTGGGGGGCGGAGTGGTTCTCAACGGACAATTACTTATGGGAAGCGGTGGGCTGGCCGGGCACCTGGGCCATACGCTGGCCGATCCTGCCGGTCCCTATTGCGGCTGCGGGCGGCGAGGCTGCGTTGAGGCCATTGCATCGGGGCGCGGCATTGCCGCTTTGGCAAGAGATGAGCTGGCCGGGCTGGATGCCAAAGCGATATTCATGCATGCAGCACAGGGCGCTCCCCAGGCGCGCAAGCTAGTGGCAAATTCTGCACGCACGCTGGCACGCCTTATCGCTGACGTGAAGGCCATCACCGACTGTCAGGTGGTGGTTGTGGGGGGCAGCGTTGGGCTGGCTGAGGGCTATTTAGCGCAGGTTGCAGATTTTCTGGCGCAGGAGCCCGCTGTTTATCAGGTCTCCCTTCGGGCAGCACACTACCGTCATGACGCCGGGCTATTGGGCGCGGCGCTGTTAGCACAAGGAGAGCAGGTATGATATTGGGAGAGGTGCAGTCGCTGAAATCCTCAGGCCTACCCGCCATATTGATCAACGCGTTAACGCTGGCACTCACCGCCAGTCCGCAGGAGAAACCTCCCGGGCACTACATCCTACAGGACGATGATATCTTCATGAATGTTATGCAGTTTGCTACCCAGGAGCCCGTCACGAAGCGGGCTGAACTGCATGAGCAGTATATAGATATCCAGCTGCTTCTGGCTGGAGAAGAACGCATTCTGTTTGGTACTGCGGGCTCAGCGCGTGAGTGCGAGGAGAAGCATATCCCCGAGGACTATCAGCTGTGCAGCCAGATTGCGGGAGAGCAGTCGGTGGTATTGAGTCCCGGGATGTTTGCGGTATTTATGCCTGGCGAGCCACATAAGCCGGGCTGTGTGATTGAGTCGACGCGCGATATTAAGAAAGTGGTTGTGAAGGTTCGTGCCAGTCTGTTAGAGGCATAAAAAAAGCCGGATGGCATTTGCCCATCCGGCTCGTTGTTTACACTTCGAGGTAATTCATGATGCCGTCGGCGGCTTTACGCCCTTCAGCAATCGCCGTCACCACCAGGTCCGAGCCGCGTACGATGTCACCACCGGCGAAGATTTTCGGGTTGCTGGTCTGGAAGGCGTTTTCGTTGCCTTCCGGGGCGATGATGCGGCCCTGGGCGTCCAGCTCAACGCTGTGCTGCGCCAGCCAGGACATGCTGTGCGGACGGAAACCAAACGCCATCACCACTGCATCGGCCGGTACCACGTGCTCGGAGCCAGCGACGATCTCAGCCCGGCGGCGACCGTGCGCATCCGGTGCGCCCATTTCGGTACGCGCCATCTTCACGCCGCTCACCTTGCCGTTAGCGTTCACTTCAATACCCAGCGGCTGAACGTTGAACTGGAACTCCACGCCCTCTTCACGCGCGTTTTTCACTTCGCGGCGGGAGCCTGGCATGTTCTCTTCGTCACGGCGATAGGCACAGGTCACGTGGGTGGCACCCTGGCGAATAGAGGTGCGTACGCAGTCCATCGCGGTATCACCGCCGCCCAGCACCACCACGCGCTTGCCTTCCATGCTGACGAAAGGCTCTTCTGCGGTCTCACCGAAGCCCATGATCTGCTTGGTGTTAGCGATCAGGAACGGCAGGGCGTCAAACACGCCAGAGGCATCTTCGTTCTCCAGACCGCCGCGCATGGACTGATAGGTGCCCACGCCGAGGAACACCGCATCGTAATCTTTCAGCAGCTCTTCAAGCTGCACGTCGCGGCCCACTTCGACGTTGAGTTTGAACTCAATGCCCATGCCGGTGAAGATCTCCCGGCGGCGGGTCATCACCTCTTTCTCCAGCTTGAAGGCCGGAATACCAAAGGTCAGCAGGCCGCCAATCTCCGGATGGCGATCGAATACTACCGCCTTTACGCCGTTGCGGGTCAGCACGTCGGCGCACGCCAGGCCTGCCGGGCCCGCGCCGATAATGGCGACGCGCTTGTCGGTCTGCTTCACGCCGGTCAGGTCCGGACGCCAGCCCATCTCGAACGCTTTATCGTTGATATAGCGCTCAATGTTGCCGATGGTCACCGCGCCGAACTCGTCGTTCAGGGTGCAGGATCCTTCGCAAAGGCGATCCTGCGGACAGACCCGACCGCACACTTCCGGCAGGGTGTTGGTCTGGTGCGACAGCTCGGCGGCTTCAAAAATACGCCCCTCGTTGGCCAGCTTCAGCCAGTTCGGGATGTAGTTATGCACCGGGCACTTCCATTCACAGTACGGGTTGCCGCAGGAGAGGCAGCGATCTGCCTGCGCTTTGGCCTGGCCCTCTGAGAACGGCTCATAGATCTCAACAAATTCGATTTTACGGATCTTCAGCGCTTTCTTAGGCGGATCCACGCGCTGTAAGTCAATAAACTGGTACACGTTTTGGCTCATTGCTACCTCTTACTGCGCCTGCACGCGCAACTCTGCGGCGCTGCGACTACGGTGACCCAACAGGGCTTTAACATCGCTGGACTTCGGCTTAACCAGCGCAAACTTCGCGGCGAAGGCAGGCCAGTGCGCCAGAATCTCTTCCCCACGCGAGGAGCCGGTATGCTGTACATGCTCGGTGATCAGACCGCGCAGGTGCTCTTCGTGGATCGCGAGGTCATCGACGCTCAGCACTTCCACCAGCTCCGGGTTCACGCGGTTGCGGAACTCGCCGTCTTCATCCAGCACGTAGGCGAAGCCGCCGGTCATACCCGCGCCAAAGTTGACACCTGTCTTGCCAAGAATACAGACGATGCCGCCGGTCATATATTCACAGCCGTTGTCACCAATGCCTTCCACCACGGTGATGGCCCCGGAGTTACGCACCCCGAAACGTTCGCCCGCGCGGCCTGCGGCGTACAGACGACCCCCGGTCGCGCCGTACAGGCAGGTGTTACCAATAATGCTCGCTTCATGGCTACGGAAGGCCGAGCCGACCGGCGGACGCACCGCCAGCAGACCGCCCGCCATGCCTTTACCGACGTAGTCGTTGGCATCCCCGGTCAGGTAGAGCTCAACGCCGCCGGCGTTCCACACGCCGAAGCTCTGGCCTGCGGTGCCGCTGAAGTGGGCTTTAATCGGATCCGACGCCAGGCCCTGATCGCCATGCGTCTGGGCAATGTAGCCGGAGAGCGATGCGCCCACCGAACGGTCGGTGTTGCGAATATCAAACCAGAAGGTTTTGCTCTGGCGCTCGTCCACGAACGGCTTCGCCTGATTCAGCAGCTGGGCGTTGAGCACGCCGTTATCAAACGGCGGGTTGTGCTCGGTGCAGTGAAGCGCTTTGCCCGGATGCGGCTCGGCGGTCTCCAGCAGCTTCGACAGATCCAGCTTCTGCTGTTTGGCAGTAAAGCCCTCCAGCGCGGTAAGCAGATCGGTACGGCCAATCAGGTCCACCAGGCGGGTCACGCCCAGCTGCGCCATCAGCTCCCGGGTCTCACGAGCGATAAATTCAAAGTAGTTGGTCACTTTGAACGGCAGGCCGTGATAGTGGTTCTTACGCAGCTTGTCATCCTGGGTTGCAACGCCGGTTGCGCAGTTGTTCAGGTGGCAAATACGCAGGTATTTACAGCCCAGCGCTACCATCGGGCCGGTGCCGAAGCCGAAGCTCTCTGCACCCAGAATTGCCGCTTTGATGATGTCTACGCCGGTTTTCAGGCCGCCGTCGACCTGCAGACGGATCTTGTGACGCAGGCCGTTCGCCACCAGCGCCTGCTGGGTCTCAACCAGCCCCAGCTCCCACGGGCAGCCCGCGTATTTCACTGAGGAGAGCGGGCTTGCGCCAGTGCCGCCGTCGTAGCCGGCAATGGTGATGAGATCCGCATAGGCTTTTGCCACGCCGGTGGCGATGGTGCCCACGCCCGGCTCGGAGACCAGCTTCACGGAGATCATAGCCTTCGGATTGACCTGCTTGAGGTCAAAGATCAGCTGGGCCAGATCCTCGATGGAGTAGATATCGTGGTGCGGCGGCGGGGAGATCAGGGTCACGCCCGGCACCGAGTAGCGCAGCTTAGCAATGTACGGGGTGACTTTATCCCCCGGCAGCTGGCCGCCTTCCCCAGGCTTCGCGCCCTGGGCCACTTTAATCTGAATAACGTCCGCGTTCACCAGGTAGGCCGGGGTCACGCCGAAGCGGCCGGAGGCAACCTGCTTGATACGCGACACTTTGTTGGTGCCGTAGCGAGCCGGATCTTCTCCGCCTTCGCCGGAGTTCGAGTTGCCGCCGATGCTGTTCATCGCTTCGGCCAGCGCTTCGTGGGCTTCCGGACTCAGCGCGCCGATAGACATCGCCGCGGTATCGAAGCGTTTAAACAGCTCGCTGGCGGGCTCCACGTCATCAACGTTCACCGCATCCGCAGGCGGGGTGATGTGCAGCAGATCGCGCAGCGTAGCCGCCGGGCGCTCGTTGACCAGCTTCGCGTACTGCTGATAGTCGCTGTACTCGCCGCTCTGTACCGCCTGTTGCAGGGTGCGCACCACGTCCGGGTTGTAGGCATGGTATTCACCGCCGTGCACGTACTTCAGCAGGCCGCCCTGTTCCAGCGGTTTACGCGCCAGCCAGGCACGCTTCGACAGGTTAAGCAGATCCTGCTGGAAGTCAGCAAAGCCCGCGCCGCCGATGCGGCTGATCACGCCCTGGAAGCAGAGATCGGCAACCTCATCATGCAGGCCGACCGCTTCGAACAGCTTCGAGCAGCGGTAGGAGGCGATGGTGGAGATGCCCATTTTGGACATGATCTTATACAGACCTTTGTTGATGCCGTTACGGTAGTTCAGCATCACGGTACGGTAGTTCTTATCGATGGCGTGCGTATCCACCAGCTTCGCCAGCGTCTCATAGGCGAGGTACGGGTAGATAGCCGTCGCGCCGAAGCCCAGCAGCACGGCGAAGTGGTGCGGATCGCGGGCGCTGGCGGTCTCAACGATGATGTTGGCATCGCAGCGCAGGCTCTTCTCCACGAGGCGGGTCTGGATAGCCCCCACCGCCATCGGAGCCGGAACCGGCAGGCGATCTTTAGCGATGTTGCGGTCAGAGAGCACCAGCAGCACCGTGCCGTCGCGCACCATCTGCTCTGCTTTATCACACAGCGCGCTCACCGTGTCTTCCAGCGACGCGGTGTTGACGTCAAAGGTGATATCCAGCGTGTCGGCGCGGTAGTGGTGTTCCGACATGGTGGTCAGCTGTTTAAAGTCGGAGTAGAGCAGGATCGGTGATTTAAAGGTCAGACGATGCGCCTGGCCTTCGGCTTCACAGAAGACGTTCATCTCCCGGCCGATGCTGGTGGCGAGCGACATCACGTGCGCTTCACGCAGCGGATCGATTGGCGGGTTGGTCACCTGCGCAAACTGCTGGCGGAAGTAGTCGTAAATGATGCGCGGCTGGCTGGAGAGCACGGCGAACGGGGTATCGTCACCCATTGAGCCGACCGCCTCCTGGCCGTTTTCACCCAGCACGCGGATCACGGAATCCAGCTCTTCGGCGCTGTAGTTAAACTGCTTCTGGAAGCTAGCCAGCAGGTCATCGCCCATTTCACGGCTGCCCACTGCGTCATCCGGCAGATCTTCAAACGGCACCAGACGGCGCACGTTCTTCTCCATCCACTCTTTATAGGGGTGGCGGCTCTTCAGATCGTTATCGGTTTCGCCGGAGTGCAGAATGCGGCCGCCGCGGGTGTCTATCACCATCAGCTCGCCTGGCCCAACGCGGCCTTTTTCTACCACTTCATCCGGCTGGTAGTCCCAGATCCCCACTTCTGAGGCGCAGGTGATCAGCTTATCTTTGGTGATGACGTAGCGCGCCGGGCGCAGACCGTTACGGTCCAGGTTACAGGCGGCAAAGCGACCGTCGGACATGACGATGCCCGCCGGACCATCCCACGGCTCCATGTGCATGGAGTTGAAGTCAAAGAAGGCGCGCAGCTCCGGATCCATATCCGGGTTGTTCTGCCAGGCTGGCGGCACCAGCAGGCGCATGGCGCGCACGATGTCCATCCCGCCCGCCAGCAGCAGCTCGAGCATGTTATCCAGCGAGCTGGAGTCGGAGCCGGTTTCGTTGACGAACGGCGCGGCGTCGTGCAGATCCGGGATCAGCGGCGTCTTGAATTTATAGGTACGCGCGCGCGCCCACTGGCGGTTACCGGTGATGGTGTTGATCTCACCGTTGTGGGCCAGGTAGCGGAACGGCTGGGCCAGCGGCCAGCGCGGTACGGTGTTGGTGGAGAAGCGCTGGTGGAACAGGCAGATGGCCGACTCCAGACGCAGATCCGCGAGGTCCAGGTAGAAGCGCGGCAGATCCGCCGGCATACAGAGACCTTTATAGATGTTGACGAGGTTAGAGAGGCTACAGACGTAGAACTCTTTATCCTCCTGAAGGCGTTTTTCGATACGGCGGCGTGCAATAAACAGACGGCGCTCCATATCACGCGGACGCCAGCCCGCAGGGGCGTTAACAAAAATTTGCTCAATACGTGGCAGCGAGGAGAGGGCGATTTCACCGAGCACCCCTTCGTTGGTCGGCACATCACGCCAGCCCACGATAGACAGGGTCTCTTGCTGAAGTTCTTCTTCGACGATGCGGCGCGCAACGGCGGCCTTTTCAGCGTCCTGGTTCAGGAACAGCATGCCCACGGCGTAATTTTTGGCTAAGCGCCAGCCGCGCTCTTCGGCAACCAGGCGGAAGAAACGGTCAGGTTTTTGCAGCAGCAGGCCACAACCGTCGCCGGTTTTACCATCGGCAAGGATCGCACCGCGGTGCTGCATTCGGGCCAGTGCGTGAATAGCGGTACGCACTACCTTGTGGCTAGGTTCGCCTTCTATGTGGGCGATCAGGCCGAAACCACAGTTATCTCTCTCAAGAGATTTATCGTACAACATATCAGTGAACCTCCCCAGGCTCTACGTGACTCTCTCATGACCGTGGCGCGCAGGCGCAGAAAGGGCGTGGCGACGGAGCCTACAGGCCTCGCATGTCGCCCTCTATCATCCTTTTCGCGTAGGTCAAACAAGTGTTGAGGACTTGCTTCAGAGGGAATCTAAATTACTGCATAAATATGGTGAGCAGACTGCTCACCCAGAAAGCTTCCAGCGGATATCCAACTTATCGGGAATCGACACACAGGTCAAATCACAATCTTATTTATGCGAAAATGTGCTAACAAGGGGTTAAGTTCCTAATTTTATAAGGTATTTTGCTATTTTACAGGCGTGTTACAGCTGCAGCAGCCAGTGGCAGAGTGTGATCTCTCTCACTATAAGAAAGCGCTATTGTTATTGGTATCACCTGTTTTTTTACCTTAGTGCGCTATTTTTCGCTGGTTCGGCTGAGTAACCCGCATAAAGACACTGTTTTACACTTGCGCAAAAATTGTCGAAAAACAGGTCCGCAATATAAGGAAAAGTAATCAACATTGCCATGAATGAAATAGCGGTAATTTTGCTTGATTATGCAAAGAAAATAGCGCCGCTATGGCGCTTGATCCAGGTCATCGCCGACGGAGTCTAAAAGTGGCAGGCTTGGCCCTTTCTTCAGGGCGGCCTTTCAGATTATGCAGTTACAAAAATTAGTCAACATGTTTGGTGGGGATCTTGCCCGCCGCTATGGCGAAAAAGTCCATAAGCTCACCCTGCACGGCGGATTTAGCTGTCCGAATCGCGATGGCACTATTGGCCGCGGCGGCTGCACCTTTTGCAACGTAGCCTCATTTGCCGACGAGACCCAGCAGAACCACTCCATTACCGAGCAGCTGGCTTACCAGGCGACGCGCGTTAACCGTGCCCAGCGCTACCTTGCCTATTTCCAGGCCTATACCAGCACCTGGGCCGAGGTACAGGTGCTGCGGGCAATGTACCAGCAGGCGGTGGGCCAGGCCAATATTGTCGGGCTGTGCGTAGGGACGCGCCCGGACTGCGTTCCAGAGGCGGTGCTGGATCTGCTCAGCGAATACCAGCAGCAGGGCTATGAGGTCTGGCTGGAGCTGGGCCTGCAAACGGCTCACGATAAAACCCTGCACCGCATCAACCGCGGTCACGACTTCGCCTGCTATCAGCGCACCACCCGGCTGGCTCGCCAGCGCGGGCTGAACGTATGCAGCCACCTGATCGTTGGCCTGCCGGGGGAGGGGGAGGCGGAGTGCCTTGCGACGCTACAGCGGGTGGTTGAGACCGGCGTTGATGGCATCAAGCTGCATCCGCTGCATATCGTCACCGGCAGCACGATGGCCAGGGCCTGGCAGACCGGGCGGCTGAGCGGTATCGAGCTGGATGCCTATACCCGCGCCGCCGGGGAGATGATCCGCCATACGCCGCCGGAGGTTATCTACCACCGTATCTCCGCCAGCGCCCGCCGTCCGACCCTGCTCGCGCCGCTGTGGTGCGAGAATCGCTGGACCGGTATGGTAGAGCTGGATAAGTATCTCAACGCCCACGGGGCGCAAGGCTCCGCGCTGGGAAGGCCGTGGTTGGCTTAAGCGGGCAGTGTCTTTGTAGGTCAGGTAAGCGAAGCGCCACCTGACAAATCTATGCGGACCCGGTCACGACGGATGACGCCTTATTCGGCCTAAGGTTGAATCCCACACTTTTTTGCACAACCTTCAACGCTTTGCTCAGAATTGAGTATTATTGTGCGACGTTGTGGTGAAGGAACTCGTTAATGAAGCAAATCCGATTACTCGCGCAGTACTATGTCGATCTGATGATGAAGCTGGGTCTGGTACGCTTCTCCATGCTGCTGGCCCTCGCGCTGGTCGTACTGGCGATTGTTGTCCAGATGGCCGTAACAATGGTGCTGCATGGCCGGGTCGAGAGCATTGACGTGATCCGCTCGATCTTCTTCGGGCTGCTGATCACCCCGTGGGCGGTCTACTTTCTGTCGGTGGTGGTTGAGCAGCTGGAGGAGTCCCGCCAGCGGCTGTCTAAGCTGGTGGAGAAGCTCGAAGAGATGCGCGAGCGCGACCTCAAGCTCAACGTTCAGCTGAAAGAGAACATCTCTACGCTCAACCAGGTGCTCAACGACCGTGCTATCGCCGAGGCCGAGCGCCAGGCGACCTTTGAACAGCTTAAGATTGAGATGCAGGAGCGCGAGCAGACCCAGATCCAGCTGGAGCAGCAGTCCTCATTCCTGCGCTCGTTCCTCGACGCCTCGCCGGATCTGGTCTTCTACCGCAACGAAGATAAAGAGTTCTCTGGCTGCAACCGGGCGATGGAGCTGCTGACCGGCAAAAGTGAGAAGCAGCTGGTTAACCTCAAGCCGGACGACGTCTACTCGCCGGAGGCAGCGGAGAAGGTCAACGAAACCGATGAGAAGGTATTCCGTCACAACGTCTCCCTGACCTATGAGCAGTGGCTGGAGTATCCTGACGGGCGCAAAGCCTGCTTTGAGATCCGCAAGGTTCCCTACTATGACCGGGTGGGTAAACGCCACGGGCTGATGGGCTTTGGCCGGGATATTACCGAGCGCAAGCGTTACCAGGACGCGCTGGAGCGCGCCAGCCGGGACAAAACCACCTTCATCTCCACCATCAGCCACGAGCTGCGCACGCCGCTGAACGGCATCGTCGGCCTGAGCCGCATCCTGCTCGACACCGAGCTGAGCGACGAGCAGGAGAAGTACCTGAAGACGATCCACGTCTCTGCGGTCACGCTGGGTAATATCTTCAACGATATTATTGATATGGACAAGATGGAGCGCCACAAGGTACAGCTAGACAACCAGCCGGTGGACTTCACCAGCTTCCGGGCCGATCTCGAAACGCTCTCCGGCCTGCAGGCGCAGCAGAAGGGGCTGAGCTTTGTCGTCGAGCCGACGCTGCCGCTGCCGCATAAAGTGATCACCGACGGTACCCGGCTGCGGCAGATCCTGTGGAACCTCATCAGCAACGCGGTGAAGTTTACCCAGCAGGGTCAGGTAACGGTGCGCATTCGCTATGACGATAACGAGATGCTGCGCTTCGAGGTTGAGGACTCCGGCATCGGCATCCCGCCGGCGGAGCAGGATAAAATTTTCGCCATGTACTACCAGGTTAAAGACAAGCACGGCGGCAAACCGGCCACCGGGACGGGGATTGGCCTTGCGGTCTCGCGCCGTCTGGCGAAAAGCATGGGCGGCGACATCACGGTCAGCAGCCAGCCGGGCAAAGGCTCGCGCTTTGTGCTGACGGTGCACGCCCCTGCCGTAGCGGAGGAGGTTGAAGACGGCTTCGAAGATGACGAGATGCCGCTGCCGGCTCTCAACGTGCTGCTGGTCGAGGATATCGAGCTGAACGTGATCGTAGCGCGATCGGTGCTGGAGAAGCTGGGCTGCAGCGTCGACGTTGCCATGACCGGAACAGAGGCGCTGGCGATGTTTACGCCGGGCGAGTACGACCTGCTGCTGCTGGATATCCAGCTTCCGGACATGACCGGGCTGGACATCTCCCGTCAGCTGACGCAGAACTACGCCCGCGAGGATCTGCCGCCGCTGGTGGCCTTGACCGCCAACGTATTGAAAGATAAAAAAGAGTACCTGGACGCGGGGATGGACAATGTCCTGAGCAAGCCGCTGGCCGTACCGGCGCTGACCGCGATGATCAAGAAGTTTTGGGATACCTGTGACGACGACGGAGAGGAGAGTCCCGTGGACGCTGTCGATAACGATAAGGCACAGACGCTGTTAGATGTTCCGATGCTGGAGCAATACCTTGAAATTATTGGTCCAAAGGTGATCGTCGACGGCATCGCGATGTTCGAGAAGATGATGCCAGGCTATATCGCGATCCTTGAATCAAACCTCACCGCCCGCGACCAGAAAGGGATTGCGGAAGAGGGACATAAGATCAAGGGCGCGGCGGGATCGATTGGTCTGCGCCGTTTGCAACAGCTGGGCAAGCAAATTCAGTCTTCAGACCTGCCGGCGTGGTGGGATAACGTAGGAGAATGGATTGAAGAGATGAAGCTGGCCTGGCAGGACGATATTGCGGTGCTTAAGGCGTGGGTAGCCGGGGCGGGCAAAAAATGACCCCGGATAGACCGGGGTGCGCGAATACTGCGCCAACACCAGGGAAATTGTGGCTGTGCCGGAATTTTTTGGGTTGGTTATTTAATGGGCACAGGCGGTAAATTTGTCAAGCCCGCACATAAGATAGCAAATCTTAACTTATTTGTTATATGAATCGATGAAATGTGTGAGGCGTAGCGCTCTTATCGGAATTTTTAATAAGCGTCAGCATCTTGCAAGAAAGGATCGGCAAAATGAAAAAAGTGGGAGTGGTACTGAGCGGCTGCGGCGTTAACGACGGATCTGAAATTCATGAGGCCGTCATTACGCTATTAGCGATTGCCCGCAGCGGCGCGGAGGCGGTCTGTTTTGCCCCGGATAAACCGCAATCGGACGTGATCAACCATCTTACCGGCGATCCAATGGCCGAGAGCCGTAACGTACTGATTGAGGCGGCACGCATTGCCCGCGGCGCGATCCAGCCGCTAAGCCAGGCCTCCGTCGACGCGCTGGATGCCCTGATCGTGCCGGGCGGCTTTGGTGCGGCAAAGAACCTCAGTAACTTCGCCACCCAGGGCGCGGAGTGCAGCGTGGATAGCGGGCTAAAGCAGCTGGCGCTGGCGATGCACGCCGCCGGTAAACCGCTGGGGTTTATCTGTATCGCACCGGCTATGCTACCGAAAATCTTTGATTTCCCGCTGCGTCTGACCATCGGGACAGACATCGACACCGCCGACGTGCTGGAGGAGATGGGTGCGGAGCATGTGACCTGCCCGGTGGATGACATCGTAGTGGACGAAGAGAACAAGGTGGTAACGACTCCCGCCTATATGGTGGCGCAGACTATCGCCGAGGCCGCCAGCGGCATTGAGAAACTGGTTACGCGTGTGCTGGTGTTGGCGTAATGAAGTCACGCAGTACCTCACTGAAGGCAAAACTAAAGCGTCTGCTGCTGGGTATTCTGCTGGGACTGGCCCTGCTCTGGGGGGGCGGCATCCTGCTGTTCAGCTTTATGCCGGTTCCCTTCTCGGCGGTGATGGCGGAGCGTCAGGTATCAGCCTGGCTGAGCGGCGATGTCGGCTATGTTGCCCACTCAGACTGGGTGGGCATGGATGAGATCTCACCGTGGATGGGGCTGGCGGTGATTGCCGCTGAGGATCAGACCTTCCCGACGCACTGGGGTTTTGACGTCGATGCTATTCAGAAAGCAGTTTCCCATAACGAGCGTAACGCCAGCCGGATCCGCGGCGCGTCTACGCTCTCGCAGCAGACGGCGAAAAACCTCTTCCTTTGGGATGGACGCAGCTGGCTGCGTAAAGGACTCGAGGCCGGGCTGACGCTGGGAATGGAGACGGTGTGGAGCAAGCGGCGGATCCTGACGGTTTATCTCAACGTCGCAGAGTTTGGCGAGGGGATATTTGGCGTTGAGGCGGCGGCCCAGCGCTACTTTAACAAGCCCGCCAGCCGCCTGACCATGTCAGAGGCCGCGCTGCTGGCGGCCGTGCTGCCCAATCCTATCCGCTTTAAGGCCAATGCCCCCTCTGGCTACGTGCGTAGCCGTCAGGCGTGGATCCTGCGCCAGATGCGCCAGCTAGGCGGAGAGGGCTTTATGACCCAACATTCGCTGCACTGAGCCCGCTGGCCAGCGCGGGCTGAGCGATAAAGCGCTGCCACAGGCGGGCCTGCTTACGTGCGCAGGCCCAGCCGGACCAGGTGGCCAGCGGGATCAGCGTGCCTTCGCCAATGTTGTCGCACACCACCGGCACCACGTGATTCGGGCTGATGCGACGGCAAAGCACATTCTGCGGCTTCAGGTTCATGGTAACGATACGGTTTTTGCGCAGGTAGCTTTTTAGCGCCCTGAGCAGCGGGTAGAGCGCCTTGCTGTTGCCTGCTTCACGGCACTGGGCGGCATACTCCGTCAGGGTTTTTGATGGGGAGCCGTCAAAGTCGGTGATGATGTCGTAGACGTATCCCGTCCCCAGATCGGTTTCGACCGTGCCGTAGTAGCGCGGCAGTCCGCTCCAGTCTGTTAAACGGCGAGAGAGATGGGCATAGTAGCTCAGCTCGCGCTTGATCTCTTTGTCGCCGCCGCTCTCGTAGTTGTAGATAATCTTAATGCAGCGCTGGGCATTATCCGGATGCGCATAGCATTGACGGTGCCGACCGGTGCCCAACGGGGTGAGATGAGATAAGCGAATCATACGTTGTCCTGCTTTTTTGGAAATTGTTTTGGAAACAATCCAAGTATGGCCAGGCAACTTAAATGGAAAATAAACGGCTAGCTTAAGGTTATCTTAAGGAAACGTTGGCAGGGGTTAAGCGCACAAAAAGAACAATTTACAGGCGTTATAGGCCGGGTAAGGCGTAGCCGCTACCCGGCGCGACCGGCAATTAGTCTTCATCAAAACCGGCGTTGAACAGGGCGATGACGGCGGCAAGCGCCTCCTGCTCCTGCGGACCGCTGGCTTCAATCTCAATCTGGCGGCCTTTGGCAGAGTCGAGCATTAGCAGGGCAATCACGCTGCTGGCCTCTGCCTCGGTGCCTTCGTCATTGCGCAGCAGCACCTCCGCATCAAACCCCTGAACCAGCTCAAACAGCTTCATCGCGGGGCGAGCATGCATCCCCAGCGTGTTTGTGATCTCAACGGTCTGCTTAACGGTCATGTTTTGCGTTTTTCCAGCGTGCGGTGGCGGGACTGCACGTTTTTACCCCGCGAGCGGAAGTAGTCCGCCAGCTGCTCGGCAATATAGACCGAACGGTGTTTCCCCCCCGTACAGCCAATGGCGACGGTGAGATAGCTGCGGTTGTTGGTCTCCAGCATCGGCAGCCACAGTTCGAGATAGCTGCGGGTCTGGTAGATAAAGTTGTGCACTTCGGTATGCCGGTCAAGGAACGCCGCCACCGGTTTATCAAGGCCGGTCATCGGGCGCAGCTTCGGATCCCAGTGCGGGTTCGGCAGGAAGCGGACGTCAAAGACGTAGTCGGCGTCAATAGGAATGCCGTGCTTGAAGCCGAACGACTCAAAGACCATAGTCAGCTCACGTTCGCGCTTGCCCAGCAGGCGGGTACGCAGCATCTCCGCCAGCTCGTGCACCGACATCTCTGAGGTATCAACGATCAGATCCGCCCGCGAGCGCAGCGGCTCCAGCAGATCGCTCTCTTCATCGATGGCGCTCTCCAGCGACAGGTTCTTGCTGGAGAGAGGGTGCAGGCGCCGGGTATCACTGTAGCGGCGGATCAGCGTATTGCGATCGGCATCAAGGAACAGCAGCTGCGGCGAGAAGGCCGACGGCAGGTTGTTCATTGCCTGTTCAAAGATTTCTGGCGACTCTGGCATGTTACGCACGTCAATGCTGACGGCCGCAGAGATCTGGCGGTCTGCCAGCGATTTCGCCAGTTCGGGCAGCAGCACCACCGGTAGGTTATCCACGCAGTAGAAGCCCATGTCTTCCAGCGCTCGCAGGGCAACTGATTTACCCGAACCCGAGCGACCGCTGACGATCATCAGTACCATGTACCGTTTCTCCTCAGGCGAGCAGATGTAAAAGCATTTCCCCGGTTACGCGTCATTATGGCTGCCTTCGCTATCCGTGATGATCTGATACAGCTCCTCATCGCTCTGCGCGGCGCGCAGGCGTCGACAGATGGTTTTGTCCGCCAGGCGACGGGCAACAAGGGAGAGCGTATGCAGATGCGTCTTTGTCTGATCGGCAGGAACCAGCAGGGCAAACAGCAGATCCACCGGCTGGTTATCGATAGCATCAAAGGCGATAGGCGTCTCCAGCTGCACAAAAACGCCGACGGCGCGCAGGGTATCTTCCTCTACCTTGCCGTGGGGAATGGCGATACCGTTGCCAATACCGGTACTGCCCATCTTCTCACGGGTCAGAATAGCCTCAAAGACCACCTGTGGCGGCAGGCTGAGCTGCTTCGCAGCCAGCTCGCTGATAATCTCCAGCGCACGCTTTTTACTCTGGCAGTGCACGCCGCTGCGGGTACATTCCTGGTTAAGGACATTGCTCAGTTGAAGAGCGGAATCGTTGTTCATCATAAATTCACCTAAGCGTTGCTCGTGCAGACAACCTGCTGCATTGCCACAGCAGGTTGCTAAATGCCGTCGAACGCCCGGACAATTAGTGTTGTTTCAGTTTATCTTTATGTTTGGTTAGCTGTCGCGCCAGTTTATCAATTAAACCGTCAATGGCCGCATACATGTCTTGCCCTTCCGCACTGGCGTGAAGCTCGCCACCGTTTACGTGCAGTGTGGCGTCCGCGACGTGAGTCACTTTCTCCACTTTTAACACAATGTAGACCTGATTGATCCGCTCGAAGTACTGCTCCAGCTTAGCAAATTTTGTACCGACAAAATCGCGCAGTGCTTCAGTAATTTCGACATTGTGCCCTGTAATGTTGAGCTGCATAGTGTCTTCCTTATCGGTTGGGTCACACCAGCTGCTTGCGCTGGTTAGACGGCGGGATGGATAAAGACTCTCGATACTTCGCAACGGTACGGCGCGCCACCATGATACCCTGGTCGGACAGCAGGGTGGTCAACTTACTGTCACTCAGTGGTTTCGCAGGGTTTTCTGCGGCTATCAGCTTCTTCACCAGCGCACGAATGGCCGTCGATGAGGCTTCGCCGCCGCCTTCGGTATTCACATGGCTGGAGAAAAAGTATTTAAGCTCAAAAATGCCCCTCGGGCTGTGCAGGTATTTTTGGGTCGTCACGCGTGAAATGGTGGATTCATGCATCTCGACGGCCTGGGCGATATCTGCCAGCACCATCGGTTTCATAAACTCTTCGCCTTTGTCGAAAAAGGCCTGCTGCTGTTCAACGATGCAGCGGCTGACGCGCAGCAAGGTATCGTTGCGGCTCTCCAGGCTCTTAATCAGCCATTTGGCTTCCTGAAGATTGCTGCGGATAAACTGGCTGTCCGCGTCGTTGCGCGTGCCGCTGCACATGGCCGCATAGTGCTGGTTAATCTGCAGGCGCGGAATGCTGTCAGCGTTCAGCTCTACCGTCCAGCGGCCATTATGCTTGCGCACCAGCACGTCGGGGATCACATACTCTGGCTCACCGGTCTGGATCGACTGGCCAGGGCGAGGATCCAGGGACTGGATCAGATTCACCGCCTCTTTCAGCACCTCTTCCTTCAGGCGGGTAACGCGCATCAGGGTGCGGAAATCGTGGTTGGCCAGCAGATCGAGGTGATCGCTGATGATCAGTTTGGCTTCGGCCCGCCACGGGGTATCGCTGGCGAACTGGGAGAGCTGGATCAGCAGGCAGTCGCGCAGATCCCGTGCCGCCACGCCCACCGGATCGAAACGCTGGACGCGTTTCAGCACCGCTTCGACTTCATCCAGACCAACGTTGCTGTCGCCCATGCTGTCGAGGATATCCTCCAGCGAGACGGTCAGGTAGCCGGTCTCATCCACGGCGTCGACAATAGAGGTCGCAATAGCGCGATCGGTATCGGAGAAGGGGGTCAGCTCCACCTGCCACATCAGGTAGTCCTGCAGCGACTGGGTGGTTTCGCCCTGGTAGACGGGAAGCTCGTCGTCCTGATAGTCCACGCCGTTGCCTGACGGCGTACCGGCGGTGTAGATCTCATCCCAGCTGGCGTCCAGCGGCAGCTCCTCGGGCATATCTTTCTGCTCAAGGGCGTCGGCGGAGTCTAACGTTTCGGTGTCCTGGGTCTGCTGTGCGTCTACTTCGTCGTGAAGATCGGTTTGCTCCAGCAGTGGGTTACTATCCAGCGCCTGCTGAAGTTCTTGCTGAAGTTCCAGCGTCGAGAGCTGCAACAGACGAATAGCCTGTTGCAGTTGGGGCGTCATGGCGAGCTGTTGGCTTAGCCGTAGTTGCAAACCTTGCTTCATGTTCAGAGCACTTCTCTCCCGCTAAAACATTACAGTAACTAACCCTATCAGAGTCTGAAGTCTTCCCCAAGATATACGCGTTTAACCTGTTCGTCTTCAAGGATTTGCTGCGGCGTGCCGTGGGCAATCAGATGACCCTGGCTGACGATGTAGGCGCGCTCGCATACGGCCAGCGTCTCTCGCACGTTGTGGTCGGTGATCAGCACGCCGAGCCCGCTGTCGCGCAGGTGCTCAATGATGCGCTTAATGTCGATAACCGAGATGGGGTCAACGCCGGCAAAGGGTTCATCCAGCAGGATAAATTTAGGATTTGCCGCCAGCGCGCGGGCGATCTCAACGCGACGGCGCTCGCCGCCGGAGAGAGCCTGGCCGAGGCTGTCGCGCAGGTGCTCGATGTGAAACTCTTCCATTAGCTCATTGGCGCGGTCTTCACGCTGTTCCGAGGAGAGATCGTCACGAATTTGCAGTACTGCCATCAGGTTATCATACACGCTCAGGCGGCGGAAAATGGAGGCCTCCTGCGGCAGATAGCCGATACCACGGCGCGCGCGGGCGTGCAGCGGCAGCAGGCTAATATCTTCGTCATCGATAATGATATTACCCGCGTCGCGGGAGACAATGCCAACGACCATGTAAAACGTGGTGGTTTTACCCGCCCCGTTAGGGCCAAGCAGGCCCACAATTTCGCCAGAGTTAACGGTCAGGCTGACATCCTCGACCACGCGGCGGCCTTTATAGGCTTTAGCAAGATTTTTTGCAGTTAACGTTGCCATAACGAATTAGTTACTCTTCTTCTGTGCCGGTGCCGGTTTATTGCCTTTGTCCTGCAGCTGAGACGGAACCAGGACGGTGGTCACGCGCTTGCCTTTTTCGCTAAACGCCTGCATTTTTTGCTCTTTGACCAGATAGGTAATCTTGTCACCGTTGATATTGCTATCCTGCTGCTCAAGGAAGGCATTGCCGGTCAGCACGACGAAGTCATTTTGCAGCTCGTAGTGCAGCTGTCCAGCATGACCCTGCACCGGCTTACCGTTATCCTGCATCTGGTAGAAGGTGGCCGGGTTGCCGTAGCCGTCAATGATCTCTTTGCCCTGCTCGCCGCCCGGACGGGTAACAACCACTTTATCGGCATTGATCTTAATCGTGCCCTGGGTCACCACCACGTTGCCGGTGAAGGTGACCACGTTGCCCTGCATGTCCAGAGACTGCTGGTCAGATTCAATATGGATCGGCTGATCGGTATCGCCGGTCACCGCCAGCGCCGGGACAGACGCGGCCAGAAGTACGCTGGCAAGCGCAAGATTAAGGCTGAGTTTGTTTATTTTGAATTTCATAGGAGGTTCTAACCTTTTCAATCAGCTCGGCGTTTTTGCTGCGTAAGTTGCCGCGCATTTTCAGGCCGCTGGAATTAAATGTTGTACCGTATAACGTGACCAGATCGTTCGAGGTAACATCCTGAGTGATCAGGTTAATCTGAGCGTTATCCGTCGTAATTTTCCGCAGTTGGGACTCTGCTGTCAGGGCATTGACCTCAACATGTCCATAAAGATACAGCATACGGTCATCAGTCAGTTTGGCTTTATCTGACCTAATCGACCAGGTCGGCACTTTATTTTCGTCAAAGGTCGTTAATACCGGCTGTGTAAACCATGACACCGCCTGGTCAGAAAAGTACTCAACGTGCTGGGCAATCAGGCGATAGTTCAGCGCCCCTTCCGGGCTATAGACCACGGTATCGGTATGCTCGCTGCGGTAGGTCGGATCGCTATTGTTGATCACCACCTCGCTGTCATCGTCCCGATCGGTCAGGTTGATGCCAATCAATACCAGCACCGCCAGCGATAGCAGAATGATAACCCAACGTCTGGTTTTACTCATATCGATTGCCCTTTGGCCTCTTCCAGTTTGCCCTGCGCCAGCAGCAGCAGGTCGCAGACTTCCCGTACCGCGCCGCGTCCACCCTGAATATGCGTAACGTAGTCTGCGCGCGGCAGCAGCAGCGGATGCGCATCGGCCACGGCCACGCTTAAACCCACTTCCGCCATCACCGGCCAGTCGATAAGGTCGTCACCCACGTAGGCAACCTCATCGGCATCCACGGCGAGGGTGGTGAGCAGCTCCCGGTAGGCAATCAATTTGTCAGACTGCCCCTGATAGAGGTGCGTGATCCCCAGCGTAGCGCAGCGGTCTTCCAGCAGTTTAGCCTTGCGGCCGGTAATAATCGCTACCTCAATGCCCGAGGTCAACGCGCAGCGGATGCCGTAGCCGTCGCGCACGTTGAACGCTTTCAGCTCTTCACCATTATTACCCATAAAAATCAGGCCGTCAGACATTACGCCATCGACGTCCAGGATCAGCAGGCGGATCTTCTCCGCCTTCGCTATCACTTGCGTACTGACCGGCCCGTAGCAGGTCGCCAGTGACGCACCAGCATTACTCATTCTCGTATCCTTTTTACACCACGCCCGCACGCAGCAGATCGTGCATATGTACCACACCCAGCAACTGGTCGCCATCGGCTACCATCACCGCCGTAATGTGGCGGGACTGCATCAAATTCAGGACGTCAACCGCCAGCGTACCTGCGCGAACGCGAATGCCGCCGGGAGTCATGACGTCCGCGATACCTAAGTTTCTCACGTCGGCACCCATATCAAACACGCGGCGCAGGTCGCCATCGGTGAAGATGCCTTCAATCTTCATCAGATCGTCGCACACCACCGTCATCCCCAGATTTTTACGGGTGATCTCCAGCAGCGCGTCGCGCAGGGACGCGTCTTTGCTGACGTGGGGGATCTCATCTCCGGTGTGCATAATATCGTTCACCCGCAGCAGCAGTTTGCGTCCGAGCGCGCCGCCGGGGTGGGAGAGGGCAAAGTCCTCGGCCGTAAAGCCGCGCGCCTTCAGCAGCGCTACCGCCAGCGCGTCGCCCATCACCAGCGCCGCCGTGGTGCTGGAGGTGGGTGCCAGCCCCAGCGGGCAGGCTTCACGCGGTACTTTAACGCACAGATGAATATCTGCCGCCCGCGCCATGCTGCTCTCCGGACGGCTGGTAACGCAGATTAACGGTACCTGCAGACGTTTCAGCACCGGAATAAGCGCAAGGATTTCGTTAGATTCACCGGAGTTTGACAGGGCGATCACGATATCCTGCGGCGCAACCATGCCGAGATCGCCGTGGGCGGCCTCGCCAGGATGAACAAAAAACGACGGCGTGCCGGTGCTGGCAAAGGTCGCCGCCATTTTACGCCCGATATGGCCAGATTTGCCCATGCCCATCACCACCACTTTACCGGCGCAGTAGAACATCTTTTCGCAGGCTTCGGTAAAGTCCTCGTTGATATAGCGGTCAAGCTCGGCCAGGCCTTCACGTTCAATGGTCAGAACATCCCTGCCTGCCTGTTGAAAGTCAAAGCCCGGCGGCAAATCTATGTGCGACATAATAGGTTTCCGATTATCCAGTGATATACGGCGATAGCCAGTAGAGCATCGCCATCCATATAATAAAACCGCCCAGTAACAGCGCCCCTGCGCCTCTGCCCGTCTGGCGCTGCCGACGCCAGCACAGCAGGGCAAAGATAACGCTGACCACCAGCATCACGCCGTAGTCGCGCGTAAAGGCCAGCGGATTAAAGGAGCCAGGTACAATCAGCGCGGGCAGGCCCAGTACAATGGCGATATTAATAATGCTGGAGCCGATAATATTACCGATGGCGATATCATCTTCGCCTTTCCGTGCCCCGGCGATAGCGGTGGCCAGCTCCGGCAGGCTGGTGCCAATGGCAATGACCGTCAGGCCAATGGTCAGCTCGCTCATCCCCAGCACGTTGGCCAGCACCGTGGCGTTATCAATCACCATGCGGGTTGCCATCGGCATAACGATAAGCGCGACGCCCAGCCAGAGAAACGCCACCGACAGGCTACCTTCCCGGGGCAGCTCTGCCAGCTGCTCCCGCGTCAGGCTATCGTTGCCCTGGCGGCCAATCTTAACAATGAATACCAGCCAGAGCACGGCTAACAGCAGTAAAAAGAGGCCGTCCGCCCGGCTAAGCTGGCCATCGTACAGCACCACGCCGGCCAGCGCGCTAACGATCAACATTAGCGGGATTTCGCGACGCAGAATATCAGAATGTACGGTAAATGGATGGAACAGGGCGGCCAGACCGAGGATCAGCAGAATATTGACAGTATTAGAGCCCAGCGCCGTGCCAATCGCTAAATCCATCTGCCCATGCAGGGAGGCGGCCATTGAGACAATGATTTCTGGCAGGGAGGTGCCGATGGTGACCACCGTCATACCGATGATCAGCGGCGGGATCCCGACGCTCCGACAGAGAATAGATGCGGCAAACACCAGACGATCGGCACTGTAGACCACCAAAAGTAAACCAATAATTAACAGCGCCATCGCTAAAAGCATCTAAAGTCCTTTCTTCAGGTATAATCGCCGGTCCGCAGTCAGCGATCGCCAGGCGAGAAGAGGATCGGTTAGACACAGCGAGTCCTAATTTTGACTTTAAGCGGCTTAAAAGTAAAACAAATGCCAGCTTTAGCTAACCTATGCAGCCAATATTCTGTAAAAATATCGTGACCAGGCGCAATGACGCGCCGCGGTTACACCTCATAAGGCAGAAGGAAAAGTAAATGAGCCAGACGATGGCGAATTTAGTCGATGTCCGTGGCGTCAGCTTCTCCCGTGGCAATCGGTGTATCTTCGACAATATTTCACTGACGGTGCCGCGCGGCAAGATCACCGCAATCATGGGACCGTCAGGGATCGGTAAAACCACGCTGCTGCGCCTGATCGGCGGGCAGATCCCACCGGATGGCGGTGAGATCCTGTTTGACGGCGAAAACGTGCCGGCGATGTCGCGCACCCGCCTCTACACCGTACGCAAGCGCATGAGCATGCTGTTCCAGTCCGGGGCGCTGTTCACCGACATGACCGTGTTTGACAACGTGGCCTATCCGCTGCGCGAGCACACGCATCTGCCGCCTGCGCTGCTGAAGAGCACGGTGATGATGAAGCTGGAGGCCGTTGGCCTGCGCGGCGCGGCAAAGCTGATGCCGTCCGAGCTCTCCGGCGGCATGGCCCGCCGGGCGGCGCTGGCGCGGGCAATTGCCCTGGAGCCGGATCTGATCATGTTTGATGAGCCTTTTGTCGGCCAGGATCCCATTACAATGGGCGTGCTGGTTAAGCTCATCTCCGAACTGAACAGCGCGCTGGGGGTCACCTGCATTGTCGTCTCCCACGACGTGCCGGAGGTATTGAGTATTGCCGACTACGCCTATATCGTGGCCGACAAAAAGATTGTCGCCCACGGCAGCGCCCAGGGCTTACAGGAGAATGCCGATCCCCGGGTACGCCAGTTCCTCGACGGCATTGCGGATGGCCCGGTGCCGTTCCGCTATCCGGCAGGCGACTATCTTCATGATTTACTAGGAACAGGGAGCTAAGCCACTCATGCTGTTAAATGCACTGGCATCGCTTGGGCATCGCGGGATCAAAACGATCGCGACGTTCGGGCGCGCCGGGTTGATGTTATTCAATGCGCTGGTCGGCAAGCCTGAGTTCCGCAAGCATGCGCCGCTGCTGGTTCGCCAGCTCTATAATGTGGGCGTGCTTTCGATGCTCATCATTCTTGTCTCCGGGGTGTTCATCGGCATGGTGCTTGGGCTACAGGGTTACCTGGTGCTCACCACCTACAGCGCCGAAACCAGTCTCGGTATGCTGGTGGCGCTGTCGCTGCTGCGCGAACTGGGGCCGGTGGTTGCCGCGCTGTTGTTTGCCGGGCGGGCGGGGTCGGCGCTGACGGCCGAAATCGGCCTGATGCGGGCGACCGAGCAGCTCTCCAGCATGGAGATGATGGCCGTGGATCCGCTACGGCGGGTGATCTCGCCGCGCTTCTGGGCGGGGGTGATCTCGCTGCCGCTGCTGACGATCATGTTTGTCGCGGTCGGCATCTGGGGCGGCTCGCTGGTGGGGGTAAACTGGAAAGGCATCGATTCCGGCTTCTTCTGGACGGCGATGCAAAATGCCGTCGATCTGCGCCTCGATCTGGTGAACTGCCTGATCAAAAGCGTGGTGTTCGCTATTACTGTTACCTGGATCGCGCTGTTTAATGGTTATGACGCGATCCCCACGTCGGCAGGGATCAGCCGGGCCACCACACGTACCGTTGTGCACTCATCGTTGACCATTCTTGGCCTCGATTTTGTGCTCACCGCTCTGATGTTTGGGAACTGAGTAGATGCAAACGAAAAAAACAGAAATTTGGGTGGGTATTTTTCTTCTGATTGCCCTGCTGGCAGCGCTCTTTATCTGCCTGAAGGCGGCGGATGTCGCCTCTATGCGCACGGAGCCTACCTACCGCGTTACCGCCACCTTCGACAATATCGGTGGGTTAAAGGTGCATTCGCCGGTGCGCATCGGCGGCGTAGTGATTGGGCGCGTGGGCGATATTGAGCTTGATCCTAAAACCTATCTGCCGCGCGTGTCGCTGGATATTGAAGAGCGTTACAACCAGATCCCGGATACCAGCTCGCTGGCCATTCGTACCTCGGGCCTGCTGGGCGAGCAGTACCTGGCGCTTAACGTCGGGTTTGACGATCCTGAGCTGGGAAGTTCTATGCTTAAAGACGGCAGCACTATTCAGGATACCAAGTCCGCAATGGTACTGGAGGACCTGATCGGACAATTCCTTTACAACAGCAAAGGTAGCGACAATAAGAGTTCAGGTAATGCGCCAGCGCCGGGCGCTGCCGATACTCAAGCTGCACCGTCCGCCACCCCGACGAATCCATGAGGAGAAGTGACGCATGTTTAAACGACTGTTAATGATTGCCGTACTGGCTATTGCTCCGCTGACGGCAGCGACCGCCGCTGACCAGAGCAACCCGTACAAGCTGATGCAGGAAGCGGCGCAAAAGACCTTCGATCGCCTTAAAACCGAGCAACCGAAAATCCGTGCTAACCCTGACTACCTGCGTGAGGTCGTTGATCAAGAACTGCTGCCCTACGTGCAGGTGAAATACGCCGGGGCGCTGGTGCTGGGCCGCTACTACAAAGAGGCAACGCCTGCCCAGCGTGATGCCTACTTCGCTGCATTCCGTGAATACCTGAAGCAGGCCTACGGCCAGGCGCTGGCAATGTATAACGGCCAGACCTACCAGATTGCGCCGGAGCAGCCGCTGGGTAGCGCCACCATCGTCCCGATTCGCGTCACCATCAACGATCCAAACGGCCGTCCACCGGTACGCCTGGACTTCCAGTGGCGTAAGAACAGCCAGACCGGCAACTGGCAGGCCTATGACATGATTGCCGAAGGCATCAGCATGATCACCACCAAACAGAATGAGTGGAGCGACCTGCTGCGTACCAAAGGTATCGATGGTCTTACCGCCCAGCTGAAATCTATCTCGCAGCAGAAAATCACCCTGGACGAGAAGAAATAATGGCTGACCAGCTACGCTGGACGCGCGATGGCGAGCGGCTGGCTCTCCAGGGAGAGCTGGATCAGGACGTATTGAACGAGCTGTGGGAGGCGAGGGCGCAGGCGCTGAACGGGGTTGACGTGATTGACCTGACCGGGGTCGCCCGCGTCGACACTGCCGGCGTTGCCCTGCTGGTTCACCTGGTCGCATTTGCCAGGAAACAGGGGCGCACGGTGGTACTCGAGGGCGTTAGCGACAAGGTCCGAACCCTGGCGCAGCTCTATAACCTCCCCGCCGATGCGCTGCCACACTAATATTTTCAGTACGTTACTACTCATAGCCTCGCTTGATTGATAAGCGAGGCTTTTTGCTTATTTAAGACAGCGCCACTTTCCTCTAAGATGTTGGACTGTTTTCACTACCAGATGAATTAAAGCCCATGGAAAATCATGAAATCCAGACCGTGCTGATGAACGCACTCTCCCTGCAGGAAGCCCACGTTAGCGGCGATGGCAGTCACTTTCAGGTTATTGCGGTGGGTGAAATTTTTGCCGACATGAGTCGCGTGAAGAAGCAGCAGGCCGTCTATGCGCCGCTGATGGAGTATATCGCGGACAACCGCATCCACGCCCTGTCGATCAAAGCCTATACGCCTGCTGAGTGGGCGCGCGATCGTAAACTTAACGGTTTTTGAGCTGGCGGTCGTTGACCGGCAGTACGTATGAATTCTTAACAGAGAAGAGATGAATGGATAAGTTTCGTGTACAGGGGCCGACCCGGCTTCAGGGCGAAGTGACAATTTCAGGAGCGAAAAACGCAGCGTTGCCAATTCTTTTTGCCGCCCTGCTGGCAGAAGAGCCCGTCGAAATTCGTAACGTTCCGAAACTGAAAGATATCGATACCACCATGAAGCTGCTGAGCCAGCTCGGCATGAAGGTAGAGCGCAACGGCTCCGTCTGGATGGACGGCAGCGCGGTGAATATCTATCGCGCGCCCTACGAGCTGGTGAAGACCATGCGCGCCTCGATCTGGGCCCTGGGCCCGCTGGTGGCGCGTTTTGGTAAAGGTGAAGTTTCCCTGCCGGGCGGCTGCGCTATCGGCGCGCGTCCAGTAGACCTGCATATCAGCGGCCTGGAGCAGCTGGGTGCAGAGATCAAGCTGGAAGAGGGCTACGTTAAAGCCTCCGTGAACGGTCGCCTGAAAGGGGCGCATATCGTGATGGATAAGGTCAGCGTTGGCGCGACCGTGACCATCATGTCGGCGGCGACGCTGGCCGAAGGCACAACGATTATCGAAAACGCCGCGCGTGAGCCGGAAATTGTCGATACGGCAAACTTCCTCAACGCCCTGGGCGCGAAGATCAGCGGCATGGGTACGGATAGCATCACTATTGAGGGCGTTGAGCGCCTGGGCGGCGGTGTCTATAGCGTGCTGCCTGACCGTATTGAAACCGGGACCTTCCTGGTGGCTGCGGCGATTTCCGGCGGCAAAATTGTCTGCCGTAAGGCCCAGCCGGATACCCTTGATGCGGTACTGGCCAAGCTGCGCGAAGCGGGTGCGGATATTGAGCTTGGCGAGGACTGGATCAGCCTCGACATGCACGGTAAACGTCCGAAGGCGGTTAACGTGCGCACTGCGCCGCATCCGGCGTTCCCGACCGATATGCAGGCGCAGTTTACGCTGCTCAACCTGGTCGCGGAAGGAACCGGGGTTGTCACAGAGACCATCTTCGAAAACCGCTTTATGCACATTCCGGAGCTGATCCGTATGGGCGCGCACGCGGAGATCGAGAGCAATACCGCTATCTGTCACGGCGTAGAGAAACTCTCTGGGGCTCAGGTGATGGCTACCGACCTACGTGCTTCTGCAAGTCTGGTGCTGGCGGGATGTATCGCAGAAGGGACCACCATCGTTGAGCGTATTTATCATATCGATCGTGGGTATGAGACCATTGAGAACAAGCTGCGGGCGCTGGGCGCGAACATCGAACGCGTGAAGGGCGAGTAAGGCTTAATGGAAGGCAGCCCCCTTGCCGAAAGGAGAAGGGGGTTGGCTTGCCGAATTAACGATTTTTATCCTTTAGCGTGTTTTCGTCTCTCCTTGCGGATCAGCTTGGATCGGTCGATAAACTCATGGGTAACAGGATCGTGATAGCGCGAGGGCCAGATCACCCACGGATCCGTCTCAATCGCCCTGGCGATAATCATCTCCCCCTTCGGCCACGGACGCGTCAGCACGTTTGCCAGCGTTGATGAACTCAGGCCACTCTTACGTGACTCTGCCGCCATTGAGGTTCCTTTTTTGCGTAGCGCGGCAATGATATCGGCTGGGTGCCAGTCAATCAGTTTCTGTTCCATATTTCCTCCCTGTGATTGCGATAAGCACTGCGCTAAACGGTGCACGGGCCTATCATATCTCTTGGGGAGCTTAGGCTCTAATAAGTTCTTATAAAAGAGGGCGATTTAGGAATTTGCCAGGGATAATCCTATGGTGTTACTGGGTTTTTTAGAAAGTGATTATTGGAACTTTTTGGAATAATCCCGCGCCGTAACGCGGGAGTGTGGGGATCAGCGATCGCGCTGGACCGCGATGTGCGCCAGGCCAATCAGCGCCTCACGCCACGGAGAGTCCGGCAGTACCTGAAGCGCAGCAATGGCTTTATCCGCCTCCTCTTCTGCCCGCTGGCGCGTCCACTCAAGCGAGCCGCAGGCGGCCATCGCCTCCAGCACGGGCGTCAGCAGGTGGCGGCCGTTGCCCTGCTCAATGGCTTCACGGATCATCTGCGCCTGCTCTGGCGTACCGTGACGCATGGCGTGCAGCAGCGGCAGGGTAGGTTTGCCTTCGTTGAGATCGTCGCCAACGTTTTTACCCAGCGTTTCGCCATCGGCGCTGTAGTCCAGCAGGTCGTCAATAAGCTGGAAGGCAGTACCCAAATAGCGCCCATAATCCTGCAGGCCTTTCTCTTGCGCCTCGCTACAGCCTGCCAGAATACCTGAGCACTGGGAGGCGGCCTCGAACAGACGTGCGGTTTTGCTGTAGATGACCCGCATGTAGTTCTCTTCGGTGATATTGGGGTCGTTAACGTTCATCAGCTGCAGGACTTCGCCTTCAGCAATCACGTTCACCGCTTCCGACATCACCTCCAGCACCCTGAGCGAGCCGAGACTGGTCATCATCTGGAAGGAGCGGGTATAGATAAAATCACCCACCAGCACGCTGGCAGCGTTGCCAAACGCCGCGTTAGCAGTGGCTTTGCCCCGGCGCATATCCGATTCATCCACCACATCGTCATGGAGCAGCGTCGCGGTGTGGATAAATTCAATTAGCGCCGCGATAGTGACGTGGGCATTCCCCTCATAGCCGACGGCGCGAGCGGCCAGCACGGCGATCATTGGACGGATACGTTTGCCGCCGCCGCTGACAATGTAATACCCCAGCTGGTTGATCAGCTGCACGTCCGAGTCGAGCTGTTGCAGTATTGTCGCATTGACACCCGCCATATCTTGCGCGGTTAACTCATTGATTTTTTCTAAATTCATCGCAAAAGCCGGGCTTAAAGTCCTGTTTATCACCTGTCAAAATGGGATAACAAAGGGTTACGGGTTAGCTATAGTATTGTTGATTGTACTGAAAAAACGCGCCAGATAAACGTCACCGTGCACGTTGTGTTTTTTTTCTTCGTCTATTGACGATCGCACTTGTCAAAGCCTCGCGTTTTGCGTAATATTCGCGCCCTATTGTGAATATTTATAGCGCACTCTGAATCACTCGAAAGATGTGCGCGGAAGCGGAGTTTTTTATGTACGCGGTTTTCCAAAGTGGTGGTAAACAACACCGAGTAAGCGAAGGTCAGACCATTCGCCTGGAAAAGCTGGACATCGCAACTGGCGAAACTATTGAGTTCGCTGAAGTTCTGATGGTCGCAAACGGTGAAGAAGTCAAAATCGGCGTTCCTTTCGTTGATGGCGGCGTTATCAAAGCTGAAGTTGTTGCTCACGGTCGTGGCGAGAAAGTTAAAATCGTTAAGTTTCGTCGTCGTAAACACTATCGTAAGCAGCAAGGCCATCGTCAGTGGTTCACTGATGTTAAAATCACTGGCATCAGCGCTTAAGACTAGGGGAGCAGATTTAAATGGCACACAAAAAGGCTGGCGGCTCAACTCGTAACGGTCGCGATTCAGAAGCTAAACGTCTGGGCGTAAAACGCTTCGGCGGAGAAGCAGTACTGGCAGGTAGCATCATCGTTCGTCAACGTGGTACTAAGTTCCACGCTGGCTCTAACGTTGGTTGCGGCCGTGACCACACTCTGTTCGCTTTGACTGACGGTAAAGTTAAGTTCGAAGTTAAAGGCCCGAAAAACCGTAAGTTCATCAGCATCGTTGCTGAATAAGTTTTTCGCGTCCCGGTAACGGATGAAAGCCCCGCAACACGTTGCGGGGCTTTTTACATTCGACGTCCGGAAAATCTCTTGTAGGGAAA
This sequence comes from Pseudescherichia sp., assembly GCF_032052675.1. Classification (NCBI taxonomy): domain Bacteria; kingdom Pseudomonadati; phylum Pseudomonadota; class Gammaproteobacteria; order Enterobacterales; family Enterobacteriaceae; genus Pseudescherichia; species Pseudescherichia sp. The sequence continues at coordinate 211,976 of NZ_DAMBWA010000004.1, read as the reverse complement.
ACGGGCAATGAAGCAGCAGGCAGGCATTGGGATCCTTTTGGCGCTAACGACAGCCATGTGCTGGGGCGCATTGCCAATCGCAATGAAGCAGGTGCTGGAGGTGATGGAACCGCCCACAATCGTGTTCTATCGCTTTTTAATGGCGGCTATAGGTCTCGGGTCGATTCTGGCTATCAAAGGCAAGCTGCCGCCGATGCGTATTTTCCGCCAACGCCGCTGGCTGGTGTTGCTGGCTATTGCCACCGGGGGCCTGTTCGGGAATTTCATTCTCTTCAGCTCTTCTCTACAATATTTAACCCCGACGGCCTCCCAGGTGATTGGACAGCTCTCACCGGTGGGCATGATGGTGGCCAGCGTATTCATCCTCAAAGAGAAAATGCGCGGCACTCAGGTCATTGGGGCGATGATGCTGCTTTGCGGGCTGGTGATGTTTTTCAACACCAGCCTGATAGAGATCTTCACCAGACTAACCGATTACACCTGGGGTGTGATTTTTGGCGTCAGCGCCGCCGCAGTCTGGGTGAGCTATGGGGTCGCGCAAAAGGTGTTATTACGCCGGTTGGCCTCGCAGCAGATCCTCTTTTTGCTGTACACTTTATGCACAATAGCGTTGCTGCCGCTGGCAGAGCCAGGCGTAATAGCCCAGCTTAGCCACTGGCAGCTAGCCTGCTTGATCTTCTGCGGCCTTAATACGCTGGTAGGGTATGGCGCGCTCGCCGAGGCGATGGCGCGCTGGCAGGCAGCGCAGGTGAGCGCATTAATCACGCTGACTCCGCTGTTTACGCTGTTGTTTTCAGATTTATTATCACAGGCCTGGCCCGATGTCTTCGCCAGACCGATGTTAAACCTTTTAGGTTATCTCGGTGCGTTTGTCGTGGTTGCGGGCGCTATGTATTCCGCCATAGGCCACCGCCTCTGGGGACGCTGGCGCAAGCGTGAAGTGATTGTCACTTTACCCCGCTCAGGCGAATGAGTAACGGAGAGTAAAATGAAGTTTGTTGATGAAGCTACGATTCTGGTCGTGGCAGGTGACGGCGGTAACGGCTGCGTAAGCTTCCGTCGTGAAAAATATATTCCGCGCGGCGGCCCTGACGGCGGTGACGGTGGCGATGGCGGCGATGTCTGGCTGGAAGCGGACGAGAACCTCAACACCCTGATCGACTACCGTTTTGAGAAATCCTTCCGTGCCGAGCGTGGGCAGAACGGCCAGAGCCGTGACTGTACCGGCAAGCGCGGTAAAGATGTTACCGTTAAGGTGCCGGTAGGGACACGCATCATTGACCAGGGCACTGGCGAGACGATGGGCGATATGACCAAACACGGTCAGCGCCTGATGGTCGCTAAAGGCGGCTGGCACGGTCTGGGCAATACGCGCTTTAAATCCTCCGTTAACCGTACCCCGCGTCAGAAAACGATGGGTACGCCGGGCGACAAGCGCGATCTGCAGCTGGAGCTGATGCTGCTGGCCGATGTCGGCATGCTGGGCATGCCAAACGCCGGTAAATCGACGTTCATCCGCGCCGTCTCCGCAGCGAAGCCGAAGGTGGCAGACTATCCGTTTACCACGCTGGTGCCAAGCCTCGGCGTAGTGCGTATGGATACCGAAAAGAGCTTTGTGGTTGCCGACATTCCGGGCCTGATTGAAGGTGCGGCTGAGGGCGCAGGGCTGGGTATTCGCTTCCTGAAGCACCTTGAGCGTTGCCGCGTGCTGCTGCACCTGATCGACATCGATCCGATTGACGGTTCCGATCCGGTTGAGAACGCGCGCATCATCATCGGCGAGCTGGAGAAGTACAGCGAGAAGCTGGCAGCCAAGCCGCGCTGGCTGGTCTTCAACAAGATTGACCTGATGGATAAGGCTGAGGCCGAAGAGAAGGCGCAGGCGATTGCTAAGGCGCTGGGCTGGGAAGAGAAGTACTATCTCATCTCTGCGGCCAGCCAGCAGGGCGTAAAAGACCTCTGCTGGGACGTCATGACCTTCATCATTGAGAATCCGCTGGTGCAGGCTGAAGAGGCGAAGCAGCCAGAAAAAGTCGAATTCATGTGGGATGACTACCACCGCCAGCAGCTTGAAGAAGCTGACGTGGAAGACGACGATGAAGACGACGACTGGGATGAAGAGGACGACGAAGGTATCGAATTCATCTACAAGCGTTAATCTCCGGCCATAAGCCTAATGCCAGTTAGTTACACTGCTGGAGAAGGGAAATATGTGACTCAGGTATATGTGTTCCGTTCACCTCATGGAGGGCAGAACATATAGCGAGTGTCACACGTGAACGGGATAAGGGGGCCACCGCGGCCCCCTTATCGATCCCCGCGGCCCCGCAAGGAAACCGGTGCTGCGCACTGCGCTCACCTCCCGTCCGGCTGACCGACGGCCGGCTCGACTCGACGTCGTGTCTCGTTTCGCCTCTGGCCGCCATCCCTGGCGTCCAGTCCTTGTCATCCGGTCTCCGGTTCGCCGGTTTCAGCGGGGACTCAACACCTCGCTGCGGGACCGTACTCCACAGCAACAAAGAAATCGCTGTGGGCTCGGTATTAAAGCGAGGTGTTGGGTCCGGCTGAAAATCGCCGAGGCGTTCACTTCTGGCCGGGGCAGCCCGCATGGATGCGGGCTGAGGGCGTGCCTTACAGGGAAGTTACCTCGCGCCCGACCCGGAAGCCGGAAGGGATAAGCCGAGGACAAAATTGCCGGGAGCCCGGGTCGCCAGAGTGGTGGCGGCGAGCCACCCTGGCACGTTCACGTGTGTAGATTTCCCAAAGAAGCACTGTCCATGAGGTGAACGGAACCTTAGCGGCATCTCATATTCCTCCTGTTCTTGCCACAAAAAATGCCAGTCAGCTTAACTGACTGGCATTATGGCCATGAGCCGGGGTTTTTGCTTTTTGACGTCGGCGAATTAATTATTCTGGTAAATGTCTTTGTACAACCGGCTCTCGAAGCGCACCAGCGGGATACGGCGATTACGCTGATCGGCAGGCTCTACCGCATAGCCTGAGAGATACTGCACAAAGGCCATACGTTGGCCGCTGGCGGTGGTGATAAAGCCCGCCAGGTTATAGACCCCCTGCAGAGAGCCCGTCTTCGCCGATACCTTGCCGTCCACACCTGCGGCATGCAGGCCGGCGCGGTACTGCAACGAGCCGTCATAGCCCGCCAGCGGCAGCATTGAGATGAAGTTCAGCTCGGTATCATGCTGAGCAATATACTGCAGCACCTGCATCATGGTGGCGGGAGAGATAAGGTTATGCCGCGACAGGCCGGAGCCATCCACCACAATGCTGTTGCCCAGATCGACGCCGGCCTGCTGGCGCAGGATCTGCCGCACGGCATCCGCTCCGGCACGCCACGTGCCCGGCACGCCAAAGCGCGCATGGCCGATGGTGCGAAATACGGTATCGGCGATCATGTTGTCTGACTTTTTCAGCATGATCTTTAAGAGATCGTGCAGCGGCGCGGACTGTTTGCTGGCGATCACCGTGCCCGGCTCGTTAACCAGCGTCTGGCGCAGCAGCGTGCCGCTGTAGGTAATGCCGGCCTGCTTAAGCTCATCCTTCAGCACGGCACCGGCGTAGCTCGCCCCGTCCTGGATGGCAAAGGCCAGCGGTAGCGGATCGGCGCGCTGGGTCAGGCAGCCGGTCAGCGTAAAGCGGTTGAGATCGCCAGGCACAACATCCAGCTCGCAGTACTGGGCATCAGGAGAGCCTTTCGCCAGCGTGCGCACCTGGCTAAACATGGTGACAGGGTAGTAGGAGGCGATGCGGATAAACGCCAGGTCGTTTGCTTTCTGGGCGCTGTAGAGCGATACCGAGAAGCAGTTACGATCGATAATCGCGGCGGCGGGCGGCGCGCTGAAGCACTGGGTCAGATCGTTCCACGGCCAGCCGGGGGCCTTATCGTGGCTGGCAAACACCGAGGTGTCGATCAGGACGTTACCGTCAATCTGCTGGACGCCCGATTTTTTCAGCACCGCGACCATATTGCGGATATCCTGGCGTTTTAGCGTCGGATCGCCGCCAAATCGTGCCACCAAATCCCCTTTTAACACCCCGTTCGCAACGTTGCCTTTACTCTCAAGCGTGGTGGTAAAACGGAAATCTGGCCCCAGCTGCAGCAAGGCGGCCAGCGCGGTTATCACCTTCTGGGTACTGGCGGGCAGGGCCATCTGCTGGCTGTGGTAATCAATATCGGGAGCCTGATCGCCAACCTTCTGCACCATCAGGGCGAGGTTTGCGCCAGCAGGGAGCTGGTTAATGTACTCATCAACGTTCGCAGCCTGCACATTCAACGCTATACTGGTGGTCAATCCGATGACATATCTGGAAAATCGCATAATCTCGCGCTAGAAACCTGGAAACAGGCCGTCATACTACGGTGCATCGTACCGGAAAGTAAACGATGACCCATAAGGAACTTCCGGGTAAAATACGTATCAAATTGAAAAATTGCTGCTGACCTGGAGCTCTGCCTCCGGGTCGGTTTTCTTTTTGCTTTTGGCCTCTCTTTTGCGCGGTATGCAGGGGCAAAGCTGCCGGGGCGGGGCCACCGCTCCCTACAGGAATGTTTAAGAGGTATAACAATGCAAGCTATTCCGATGACCTTACGTGGTGCTGAAAAATTACGCGAAGAGCTGGATTTCCTGAAATCCGTGCGTCGTCCTGAAATCATCGCTGCGATTGCCGATGCCCGCGAGCATGGTGACCTGAAAGAGAACGCCGAGTACCATGCCGCCCGCGAGCAGCAGGGGTTCTGCGAAGGCCGCATCAAAGACATTGAGGCCAAGCTCTCCAATGCGCAGGTGATCGACATCACAAAAATGCCTAACAATGGCCGCGTGATCTTTGGCTCCACCGTGACCGTATTGAATCTCGATAACGATGAGGAGCAGACTTACCGTATCGTGGGTGATGACGAGGCGGATTTTAAGCAGAATCTGATCTCCGTCAACTCGCCAATTGCACGCGGGCTGGTGGGTAAAGAGCAGGACGATGTGGTCGTTATCCGTACCCCGGGTGGCGAAGTTGAGTACGAGATCCTCAAGGTAGAATATCTTTAATTACGCGCCAACCTGTAATATGTTGACGTAATGTAAAGATAAGAAAAAGGCCGCATAGCGGCCTTTTAACAACGTCAAGAGCGTGGCATTTTGCTTGTCAGCTTGCGGAAAACCCCTCGTTTTACACAGATTTTGTGTTCTATCCAGGATATTCTTAGCGTGGCAGCGAAATTTTACGCTCCTTCGATGGGCGGTACAGCACCAGCGTTTTACCGATGACCTGTACGTTAGAGGCGCCGGTTTCACGAACAATCGCTTCCACGATCAGCGTCTTAGTTTCGCGGTCTTCGGTAGCGATCTTGACCTTGATAAGCTCATGGTGCTCTAGCGCTTGTTCAATCTCGGCCAGTACCCCTTCGGTCAAACCATTGTTGCCAAGCATAACTACCGGCTTGAGCGGATGTGCCAGACCTTTAAGGTGCTGTTTTTGTTTAGTACTCAGATTCATCGTATATTTTTGCTTACGTTGGGATTGAAAACGGTTCATTCTACCGCCATCTCCAGTGTATCGCCAAATCTGCTGTGCTGATAGTTGATAGCCTGCTACTCACGATGAACAACGTTGGAAATAGAGATGACAGGTAAAAAGCGTTCTGCCAGCTCAAGCCGCTGGCTTCAGGAACACTTTAGCGATAAATATGTGCAGCAGGCGCAGAAAAAAGGGTTACGTTCCCGCGCCTGGTTTAAACTTGATGAAATACAGCAAAGTGACAAACTTTTTAAACCAGGCATGACGGTTGTCGACCTGGGGGCAGCACCGGGCGGCTGGTCACAGTATGTGGTCACGCAGATCGGCGGCAAAGGGCGGATCATCGCATGCGATCTTCTCCCTATGGATCCCATCGTTGGTGTCGATTTCCTTCAGGGCGATTTTCGTGATGAATTAGTGGTAAAGGCGCTGTTGGAACGCGTCGGCGACGAAAAGGTTCAGGTGGTCATGTCTGACATGGCTCCCAACATGAGCGGAACACCGGCGGTGGATATTCCCCGCGCCATGTATCTGGTGGAGCTGGCGCTGCAGATGTGCCGCGACGTTCTCGCACCGGGCGGAAATTTTGTAGTGAAGGTGTTTCAGGGCGAAGGTTTCGATGAGTATCTAAGAGAAATTCGCTCTCTGTTTACGAAGGTAAAAGTGCGTAAACCTGACTCTTCGCGTGCGCGTTCACGCGAAGTGTACATTGTAGCGACCGGGCGAAAATGATAAACCGTTGAGTGCAGACTAAGGTTTGAATGAGACGGGATACAGAGTATCCTGACGCTGTTTTTAACACAGTTGTAATATGAGGTTAATCCCTTGAGTGACATGGCGAAAAACCTAATACTCTGGCTGGTCATTGCCGTTGTGCTGATGTCAGTATTCCAGAGCTTTGGGCCCAGCGAGTCGAACGGCCGTAAGGTGGATTACTCTACCTTCCTGCAAGAGGTCAATCAGGACCAGGTTCGCGAAGCGCGTATCAACGGACGTGAGATCAACGTTACCAAGAAAGATAGTAACCGTTACACGACTTACATCCCGGTCAACGATCCAAAACTGCTTGATAACCTGCTGACGAAAAATGTCAAAGTGGTTGGCGAGCCGCCGGAAGAGCCAAGCCTGCTGGCTTCTATCTTCATCTCGTGGTTCCCGATGCTGCTGTTAATCGGCGTTTGGATATTCTTTATGCGTCAGATGCAGGGCGGCGGTGGCAAAGGCGCCATGTCGTTTGGCAAGAGCAAGGCGCGTATGCTGACCGAAGATCAGATCAAAACCACCTTTGCTGACGTTGCAGGCTGCGACGAAGCCAAAGAAGAGGTGGGTGAGCTGGTTGAATACCTGCGTGAACCGAGCCGCTTCCAGAAGCTGGGCGGTAAGATCCCGAAAGGCGTGTTAATGGTTGGCCCGCCGGGTACCGGTAAAACGCTGCTGGCAAAAGCCATTGCCGGTGAAGCGAAGGTGCCTTTCTTTACCATTTCCGGTTCTGATTTCGTGGAAATGTTCGTGGGTGTCGGTGCATCTCGTGTGCGTGACATGTTCGAGCAGGCCAAGAAAGCCGCGCCGTGTATCATCTTCATCGATGAGATCGACGCCGTAGGCCGCCAGCGTGGCGCAGGCCTGGGTGGTGGTCATGATGAGCGTGAGCAGACCCTGAACCAGATGCTGGTTGAGATGGACGGCTTTGAAGGCAACGAAGGCATTATCGTCATCGCCGCGACGAACCGTCCAGACGTGCTTGACCCGGCGCTGCTGCGTCCAGGTCGTTTTGACCGTCAGGTTGTAGTAGGTCTGCCGGACGTGCGTGGCCGTGAGCAGATCCTGAAAGTGCACATGCGTCGCGTACCGCTGGCGCCGGATATCGATGCGGCAATCATTGCCCGTGGTACGCCTGGCTTCTCCGGTGCGGATCTCGCTAACCTCGTCAACGAAGCAGCGCTGTTCGCTGCCCGTGGCAACAAACGCGTTGTCTCGATGGTTGAGTTTGAGAAAGCGAAAGACAAAATCATGATGGGTGCGGAACGTCGCTCTATGGTGATGACCGAAGCCCAGAAAGAGTCCACCGCCTATCACGAAGCGGGCCATGCGATTATTGGTCGCCTGGTGCCGGAACACGATCCGGTACATAAAGTCACGATTATTCCGCGCGGCCGTGCGCTGGGTGTGACCTTCTTCCTGCCTGAAGGCGACGCGATTAGCGCCAGCCGTCAGAAACTGGAAAGCCAGATCTCCACGCTGTACGGTGGCCGTCTGGCAGAAGAGATCATCTACGGCGTTGAGCATGTTTCTACCGGTGCGTCCAACGACATTAAAGTGGCGACTAACCTGGCGCGGAACATGGTCACCCAGTGGGGCTTCTCCGACAAACTCGGTCCGCTGCTGTACGCAGAGGAAGAGGGCGAAGTGTTCCTGGGCCGCAGCGTGGCGAAAGCGAAACACATGTCCGATGAAACGGCACGTATTATCGACCAGGAAGTGAAGTCTCTGATTGAGCGTAACTACAACCGCGCTCGTCAGATCTTGAACGATAACATGGACATCCTGCATGCGATGAAAGATGCGCTCATGAAGTATGAGACCATCGATGCGCCGCAGATTGATGACCTGATGGCCCGTCGCGATGTGCGTCCGCCAGCGGGCTGGGAAGATCCTGGCTCAAACAGCTCCGATAGCAATGGCACCCCGCGTGCGCCGCGTCCGGTCGATGAACCGCGTACGCCGAACCCGGGTAACACCATGTCAGAGCAGTTTGGCGACAAATAAGCCCTTGCGGCATCTGCATTAGCATTATTTAAAACCCCGGGGCGTGCTCCGGGGTTTTTTCATATCTATCACCCACACAGTACAAGGGATGCTCTATGAAACTCTTCGCTCAGGGAACTACGCTCGATCTCTCTCATCCGCACGTGATGGGGATCCTCAACGTCACACCCGACTCCTTCTCTGACGGCGGTGCGCATAACACGCTCATCGACGCGGTCAAACATGCCAACCTGATGATCAATGCCGGGGCCACCATCATCGACGTCGGCGGCGAGTCAACCCGGCCGGGTGCGGCTGAGGTGAGCGTCGATGAAGAGCTCTCCCGCGTAGTGCCGGTGGTGGAGGCGCTGGCGCAGCGTTTCGAAGTCTGGATCTCAGTGGATACCTCGAAACCGGCGGTGATTCGGGAGATTGCTCGCGTGGGCGCGCATCTGATTAACGATATCCGCTCCCTGAGCGAGCCGGGGGCGCTGGAGGCGGCGGCGGAAACCGGCCTGCCGGTCTGCCTGATGCATATGCAGGGCGATCCGAAGACGATGCAGGATGCGCCAAAATATGCTGATGTCTTTGCTGACGTTGATCGCTATTTCCACGAACAGATTGCAAGGTGTGAGAAAGCAGGCATTACAAAGGATAAATTGGTACTCGACCCCGGCTTCGGTTTCGGTAAGAATCTCTCCCATAACTATGCGCTTCTTGCTCGCCTGGCAGAGTTTCACCATTTTGGTCTGCCGCTGCTGGTCGGCATGTCCCGTAAATCGATGATTGGCCAACTGCTGAACGTGGGGCCATCAGAGCGCCTGAGCGGCAGCCTGGCGTGCGCAACGATAGCGGCCATGCAGGGAGCGCACATAATTCGCGTACATGACGTGAAAGAGACAACAGAAGCCATGCGGGTGGTCGAGGCCACGCTATCAGCGAAGGAAAACAAACGCTATGAGTAGTCGCAAATATTTTGGTACAGACGGTATTCGTGGGCGCGTCGGCGATGCGCCTATCACGCCTGATTTCGTTCTTAAGCTGGGCTGGGCAGCAGGTAAAGTACTGGCGCGTCATGGCTCGCGCAAAATCATTATCGGTAAGGATACGCGTATCTCTGGCTATATGTTGGAGTCGGCGCTGGAAGCAGGCCTGGCAGCGGCCGGCATCTCTGCCTCCTTCACCGGGCCGATGCCAACCCCGGCGGTGGCCTATCTGACCCGCGCATTCCGCGCTGAAGCAGGGATCGTCATCTCTGCCTCCCACAACCCGTTTTATGATAATGGGATTAAATTCTTCTCCACCGACGGGACCAAGCTGCCGGATGAGGTAGAAGAGGCCATTGAAGCCGAGCTGGAAAAGGAGATCAGCTGCGTTGACTCCGCGCTGCTGGGTAAAGCCAGCCGCATTGTGGACGCTGCCGGACGCTACATTGAGTTCTGTAAGGGCACCTTCCCGAACGAGCTGAGCCTGAAAGCGCTGAAAATCGTGGTCGACTGTGCCCACGGCGCGACCTACCATATTGCCCCTAGCGTCTTCCGCGAGCTGGGTGCGGACGTTATCACCCTCGGCTGCGAGCCGAACGGCGTTAACATCAACGAAGAGGTAGGGGCCACCGACGTTCGTGCGCTGCAGACACGCGTGCTTGCTGAGAAGGCCGATCTCGGTATCGCCTTTGACGGCGACGGCGACCGCGTCATCATGGTCGATCACGAAGGCAACAAGGTCGACGGGGATCAGATCCTCTACATTATCGCACGCGAAGGCCTGCGTCAGGGGCAGCTGCGCGGCGGCGCGGTTGGCACGCTGATGAGCAACATGGGTCTGGAGCTGGCCCTGAAGCAGCTGGGTATTCCGTTCGCCCGCGCTAAGGTCGGCGACCGCTACGTGCTGGAGAAGCTGCAGGAGAAGGGCTGGCGTATTGGCGCAGAGAACTCCGGGCACATCATTCTGCTGGACAAAACGACCACTGGTGACGGTATCGTTGCCGGCCTGCAGGTCGTTGCCGCGATGGTGCGCAACAATATGACCCTGCACGATCTCTGCAGCGGCATGAAGCTCTTCCCACAGATCCTCGTTAACGTACGCTTTACCGCCGGGAAAGGCGACCCGCTGGAGCACGAAACCGTTAAAGCGGTGACGGCAGAGGTTGAAGCGGCGCTGGGCAGCCGCGGGCGCGTCCTGCTGCGTAAATCCGGCACCGAGCCGCTGATCCGCGTCATGGTTGAAGGCGAGAACGAAGCCCAGGTTACTGAGTTCGCTCACCGCATTGCCGACGCGGTAAAACAGGCCTGATCGTATTACTACGTCACTTCAGAAATGGAGTGGCGAAGAGGTAAAAGTGCTCTTCTTAACTCCCTGAAACTGCATTAAATTCATCTGTTTAATGCGGTTAGCTAAGGGGGGTTATGGATAGGGGGGCGTGGTATCTCTGTCTGGCGTTGGGGCTGGGGCTGTTAACGGGCCGCTTCCTTAACGTCATCATCTACCGCTACTGTGAAGGCGCTTTTGCGGTTCGCTATCCGCTAAGTGAATTATTAACAGGCGCGGTTTTCCTCGCGCTGGACTACCGTTACTCTCCGTACTGCACCGCGGTACAGCTCCTCTTTCTGGCCTGCTTTTTCTGCCTGCTCTATATGCTAGCCGTTATTGATATCACGACTTTTTTGCTGCCTGATGGTTTGGTCTACCTGCTGATGTGGCTTGGGCTTGCTGCATCGGTGCTAAACATGATTCCGGTGTCGCCCCAGGATAGCGTGATGGGGGCGATCGTGATCTGGTGCTCTACCCGGCTGATAGCCCAAGGGCATATCTGGCTTTGCAAGCGGGAAGGACTGGGCAACGGTGATGTTAAGCTTTATGCAGCCTGTACGATCTGGCTTGGCATTGACCATATTGCGGAGCTGATGCTGGGGTCGGCGGCGCTGGGCATGCTCGCTTTTACTCTTCGTGGCCTGCTGCGTTTTCGACGACGGGCTAAGGCCAATCCCTATATGCCGTTTGGACCCGCTATTGCAGTTGCTGCGCTTCTGATTTTGCACATAGCGGTGCTCGGCTAATGATAATAAGCGCCTGTTTTTCGCCCGCTTTGTACAGCAGATAGCCTTTCAGTGCGGCTTTTGCTCTTTTTTTCCGCAGTTGATACAATGCAGCGAAATTGCCCTTGCGCAGGTCATGCGCTTTGGTTAGTATTCACACCCGCTCAAGTGGGAAATAACATTAACTCCCGCTTTTGGTTTGAAACCCATTCAGGGTTTGAAGCTTAAGTTATGCGGCAACTCCGCAAGGAACAGGTTGATTATGTACGAAGCTCTTTTAGTAGTTTTCCTTATTGTGGCGATTGGCCTTGTAGGTCTGGTCATGCTGCAGCAAGGTAAAGGCGCTGATATGGGAGCCTCCTTTGGTGCAGGCGCTTCCGGTACGCTGTTCGGTTCAAGTGGTTCTGGTAACTTCATGACCCGTATGACGGCTGTATTGGCTACCCTGTTCTTCATTATCAGCCTGGTGCTGGGTAACATTAACAGCAATAAAACCAACAAAGGGAGCGAGTGGGAAAATCTGAGCGCGCCAGCGAAATCTGAGCAGACTCAACCCGCAGCGCCGGCTAACAAGCCGACCAGCGATATCCCACAGTAAGTATTCCGTACCGAGGTGGTGGAATTGGTAGACACGCTACCTTGAGGTGGTAGTGCCCTAACGGGCTTGTGGGTTCGAGTCCCATCCTCGGTACCAATATTCCAGAGAAAAGAGATCGCAAGATCTCTTTTTTTTCGTCTGTACATCATGAAAACGTCATGAAAATGATGGCGGGCACTTCCTCATATTCTCTCCCGGCTATACTGCTTAAAACCAGCAACGACTCCCGTACGGTACAGTATCATGACCTGGCAGCGGCTCAACGGTGCGGCATGGCGCAACATTTGGGTTACCGGCGACCTTCACGGCTGCTATAGCCTGCTGTTGAATAAACTGAGCTTCGTTGGGTTTGACACGTCGCAGGATCTACTGATTTCCGTGGGCGATCTTACCGATCGCGGCGTGGAGAACGTGGAGTGCATGACGCTGGTCACCTGTCCCTGGTGCCGGGCAGTACGCGGCAACCATGAGCAGATGATGCTGAACTGCCTGCTCCACAACGGCAGCGCCAGCCACTGGCGGATGAACGGCGGCAGCTGGTTTTTCAATCTTGATGATGAGCAAGCGCAGCAGGCCAGAGCGCTGCTGCCACACATCGCTGCGCTGCCGCTGGTTATTGAAGTCACCACGCAGGGTAAAAAAGTGATCGTTTGTCATGCTGACTACCCTGACGATAACTATGTTTTTGGCGCCCCGCTAGATGAAGAGCAGCTTCTCTGGAACCGGGATCGGCTGGCTGCCTCGCAGGCGGGCAGGGTGAAAGATATTCACGGTGCCGATCTCTTTATCTTTGGCCACACGCCGCTGCGTAAGGCGCAGCGCTTTGCTAATCAGTACTACATTGATACCGGCGCGGTAATGAGTGGCAACCTGACCCTGATGCAGATCCAGACGGGTTAACGCCTTGAAAAGGGGCCCGCAGGCCCCGCAGAGAGTTACAGGCTGCCGACGCCGCCATCGACCAGCAGATCGGTGCCCACCGTATAGCTTGAGTCATCCGACGCGAGATACAGCGCGGCCTTCGCCAGCTCCCGTACGGTACCCATTCGTCCGAGCGGCACCAGGTTGATGATCTCCTCCTGCATGGCCCGTAATGCTTCTGCGTCAAGGCCAAGCTTGCCCAGCGCCGGGGTTTCCACCGGGCCTGGACTAAGACCGTTCACGCGGATGCCGCGCGGCAACAGCTCGGCCGACAGCGTGCGCGCCAGCGAAAGCAGGCCAGCTTTGCTGGCGGCGTAGACGCTGCTGGCAGGCAGGCCGATGCGCGCGCTAACCGAGCCACAGAGGATCACCGAAGAGGGATTATTCAACAGCGGCAGCAGAGCCTGAATCAAAAAGAAGGGGCCTTTAAGGTTTATGGCCATCAGGCGATCCCATTTGGCCTCGTCCCACGCCTCGATCTCACCGTGGGTAACGTCTCCTGCGTTGATGAAGATTGCATCCAGCCGCGGCCAGCGGGCAGCAATCTTCTCGGCAAGTTGCTTTTGCGCGGCAATATCGCCTGCGTCCGCAGGGATCACCCAGGCGTTATCCCCCAGAATGCGCTTCGCATCGGCAAGCGTGTCGGGATTACGGCCCGTCACCGCCACGTGCGCCCCCTCGGCGATAAATTCCTGCGCCGTCGCCAGGCCAATGCCCGTCGTACCGCCGGTAATCAGCGTATATTTATCTGCTAAACGACCCATGTGCTTCTCCTGATTGAAGAGTGGAGAAAGCACTATAGAAACGTTAGTATCTAAAAGAAACCAGGTACCAATTGGATACTAAAGAGGCGAGAGGTGTGCAATGGCGGTATTACTCGACTGTGCGGAAGAAAAAAATTGTCAGCATGAGCCCTGCCCGATGACCAGCTTTATCGGGCTGCTTTCCGGAAAGTGGGCCATCCCGATTATCTATCGTCTGATCGTCATCAATGAGCCGGTGCGGTTTGGCGATCTGCTGCGGGCCGCCGCACCCATTACGCAAAAAGAGCTGACCAAACAGCTGCGTCTGTTCGAACAGCGCGGGCTGGTCACGCGTACCGTCTACCCTGAAATTCCGCCCCGCGTGGAGTATCAAATCACCCCCCTTGGCCTCACTCTGCAAAGTGCTCTCGCGCCGCTGGCCGACTGGATGCATCAATACGGTCATCAGCTTAGGCAGTAGCCGCTTGCCCACTTTGCGAAACGGCTCCGGGAAATTTGTCATCAATCTGTCACACTTAGCGCGACAATGACAAAGGTGAGGAGTTAGGGATGAAAAGAGCACTACTCGCAGTTGCGCTGGCCGGGGCATTAACCGCAGGTGCGCAGGCGCAGACGGCCCCGGAGGGCTATCAGCTACAGCAGGTGTTGATCATGAGCCGCCACAACCTGCGCGCGCCGCTGGCGGATAACGGCAGCGTACTGCAGCAGTCAACGCCGAATAAATGGCCGGAGTGGGATGTGCCGGGCGGGCAACTCACTACCAAAGGTGGAGTGCTCGAAGTTTACATGGGGCACTACATGCGTGAATGGCTGGCCGAACAGGGGCTAGTGAAAGCGGGGGAGTGCCCTACCTCTGATGCCGTTTATGCCTATGCCAACAGCCTGCAGCGCACCGTCGCCACGGCACAGTTCTTTATCACCGGCGCGTTCCCCGGCTGCGACGTGCCGGTCCACCATCAGGATGCGATGGGCACGATGGATCCCACCTTCAATCCGGTCATCACCGATAAGGACGCAGCGTTCCGCGACAAAGCGGTGCAGGCCATGCAGACCGAGCGTCAGGGAATGCAGCTGGATGAGAGCTATAAGCTGCTAGCGCAGATCACAGACTATGCCGACGCCCCCTCCTGCAAAGAGAAACAGGTCTGCTCCCTGACCGACGCGAAAGATACCTTCAGCGCCGGATATGAGAAAGAGCCAGGCGTCTCCGGGCCGCTGAAGGTCGGCAATTCGCTGGTGGATGCCTTCACCCTACAGTATTACGAAGGCTTCCCGATGGATCAGGTCGCCTGGGGTGAGATCAAAACTGACCAGCAGTGGCGCGTGCTGTCGAAGCTGAAAAACGGTTACCAGGATTCGCTCTTCACCTCTACGGCCGTGGCGCAGAACGTGGCGAAACCGCTGGTGAAGTATATCGACAAGGCGCTGGTGACGGACCGGGCCAGCGCGCCGAAAATCACGCTGCTGGTGGGGCATGACTCCAACATCGCCTCGCTGCTAACGGCGCTGGATTTCAAACCTTATCAACTGCATGACCAGTACGAGCGTACACCAATCGGCGGCAAAATCGTCTTTCAGCGCTGGCATGACCAGAGCGCGAACCGCGACTTGATGAAGATTGAGTATGTCTATCAAAGTACGGAACAGCTGCGTAATGCGGATGTGCTGACATTGCAGGCACCGGCGCAGCGCGTGACGCTGGAGCTGAAGGGCTGCCCGGTCGATGCGGATGGTTACTGTCCGGCAGATAAATTCGATGCGGTACTGAACGACGCGGCGAAGTAAAACCTGTACGGCCACACTGCTTTTTCGCCCGGTGGCGCTGTGCTTACCGGGCTTATAAACCACTCCGTGCCCACCGTAGGCCGGGCAAACGCAGTGCCGCCCGGCGTTATAACATCAGCACAGTTATGCCCGGTGGCGCTACGCTTACCGGGCCTACTGTCTGGCGTTGTTTATACGCCCTTTGCGCTTAAATCCGAGATTACTGCTTGTCGGTGTGCTCAAGGCTATCCATCTGCGGCAGGCCGGTGCTGGCAGAGGAGGAGAGCAGGCCCGTTTCAGCGTAGTTGAACAGCTTCTCGCGGGTGTCGGTGATATCCAGGTTACGCATGGTCAGCTGACCGATACGATCGTCCGGTGAGAAGACCGAGTCGCCTTTCTCCATCGTCAGACGCTCTGCCTTGTAGGTCAGGTTGTCAGAGACCGTATTCAGGATGGAGTAGTCGTTACCGCGACGCAGCTCCAGCGTCACCTCACCGGTGATGGCGCTCGCCACCCAGCGCTGCAGGGCATCACGCAGCATCAGCGCCTGCGGATCGAACCAGCGGCCCTGATAGAGCAGTTTGCCGAGCTGGCGACCGTGAGCGTGATACTGCTCGATGGTATCTTCGTTGTGAATACCGGTCAGCAGACGCTCGTAGGCGATGTGCAGCAGCGCCATCCCCGGCGCTTCATAGATGCCACGGCTCTTCGCTTCGATAATGCGGTTCTCAATCTGATCGCTCATGCCCAGACCGTGACGGCCACCGATACGGTTAGCTTCCAGCATCAGCTCAACGTCGTCCGCGAAGGTTTTGCCGTTCAGCGCTACCGGATAGCCACGCTCAAAGCGGATGGTCACCTCTTCCGCCGGGATCTTCACGCTCTCATCCCAGAATTTGACGCCCATGATCGGGTTAACGATCTTCACGCTGGAGTTGAGGAACTCAAGGTCCTTCGCTTCGTGGGTCGCGCCCAGCATGTTGGAGTCGGTGGAGTAGGCTTTCTCGACTGACATTTTGTAGTCAAAGCCGCAGGCGATCATGAATTCAGACATCTCCTGGCGGCCGCCCAGCTCGTCGATAAAGTCGGTATCGAGCCACGGCTTATAGATCTTCAGCTCGGCGTTGGTCAGCAGGCCGTAGCGGTAGAAGCGCTCAATGTCGTTGCCCTTATAGGTGCTGCCGTCGCCCCAGATGTTCACGCCATCCTCTTTCATGGCGGCAACCAGCATAGTACCGGTGACGGCACGGCCCAGCGGCGTGGTGTTGAAATAGGTCAGCCCGCCGGTGGTATTATGGAACGCACCGCACTGAATAGCGGCGATGCCTTCAGCAACCAGCTGCTTACGACAGTCGATCAGGCGCGCGTTTTCCGCACCGTACTCTTTCGCACGGCGTGGGATTGCCTCATAGTCATCCTCATCTGGCTGACCCAGATTCGCCGTGTAGGCATAAGGAACCGCGCCCTTTTGGCGCATCCACAGCAGGGCTGCGCTGGTGTCGAGGCCGCCGGAGAAAGCGATGCCAATACGTTGTCCAACCGGAAGATGCTTGAGAATCGTCGTCATAAAATAGATCCCTGCTAACTATACCTATGGTGAGAGACTTAACAGCCACGCCATGATGATAGGCTAAACATTACCGCAAAAAGCGCCTGGGCACCCATCAGTAATGCATGATTATGCAAAATAAGTGAGTTTTCATTTAATCATCTTTTCGTGGAGACCGGAAGCGTTGCGTAACAAAATCATTAAAAAAAATGAATGGATAATAGTGAAGCAGATGAGAAGGGCGCGTTTTTTTGTTGCAATGAATAAAATCAATTGATTATAATGTCTGTCTAATCAGTCGTTCCCGGTGTTTACACCTGTCTTAACTTGCATTTAGTGCAATATCGGCGTAGTATTTGCCACGATTCAGGCGCGGGGTGGAGCAGCCTGGTAGCTCGTCGGGCTCATAACCCGAAGGTCGTCGGTTCAAATCCGGCCCCCGCAACCACTTTCCCTTAGTGTTCTTTTTCAAATATACTATGAAGACCTTGTGCCTTCGGCGTCGCATTTGAAAAAAACAGTAGCGAAAGGTTCTCCAGGCCGTTGTTACGGCTATAGGGTTCAGTTATCTAAAGCCTCGATTTATCGGGGTTTTTTGTTATCTGACTACAGAATAACTGGGCTTACGCCCTTTTTTTATGTCTTGGGGGTGGGTTTGTCCACATTAGAGCAAAAATTAACAGAGATGATTACCGCACCGGTCGAAGCGCTGGGCTACGAACTGGTTGGTATTGAATTTATCCGTGGTCGCACATCTACGCTGCGCATCTATATTGATAGTGAAGATGGCATCAATGTTGATGATTGTGCTGATGTCAGCCATCAGGTTAGCGCCGTGATGGACGTTGAAGATCCCATTACCGTCGCTTATAACCTGGAAGTCTCCTCACCTGGTCTTGATCGTCCGTTGTTCACAGCCGAACACTACACGCGCTATTTAGGCGAAGAGGTCACGCTGGTACTGCGTATGGCGGTTCAGAATCGTCGCAAATGGCAGGGCATTATCAAAGGTGTCGATGGCGAGATGATCACCGTTACGGTCGAAGGTAAAGATGAAGTGTTCGCCCTGAGCAATATTCAGAAAGCGAACCTGGTCCCCCACTTTTAACAGTCTGGATTGAGGTGAAAGGCCCCCAATGAACAAAGAAATTTTGGCTGTTGTTGAAGCTGTTTCCAATGAGAAAGCGCTGCCGCGCGAGAAAATTTTTGAAGCGCTGGAAAGTGCGCTGGCTACAGCAACAAAGAAAAAATATGAGCAAGAGATCGATGTCCGCGTTGAGATCGATCGTAAGAGCGGTGACTTTGATACCTTCCGCCGCTGGGTAGTGGTTGAAGAAGTCACCATGCCGACGCGTGAAATCACGCTGGAAGCCGCACGCTACGAAGATGAGAGCCTGAACCCGGGTGACTACGTTGAAGATCAGATTGAGTCTGTGACCTTTGACCGTATCACGACGCAAACGGCGAAGCAGGTTATCGTGCAGAAGGTACGTGAAGCCGAGCGCGCGCTGGTGGTCGATCAGTTCCGCGAGCACGAAGGTGAGATCATCACCGGCGTGGTGAAGAAGGTGAACCGCGACAATATCACTCTGGATCTGGGCAGCAATGCTGAAGCCGTGATCCTGCGTGAAGATATGCTGCCGCGTGAAAACTTCCGTCCGGGCGACCGTATTCGCGGCGTGCTCTACGCAGTGCGTCCTGAAGCACGCGGTGCGCAGCTGTTCGTGACCCGTTCCAAACCGGAAATGCTGATCGAACTGTTCCGCATTGAGGTGCCAGAGATCGGTGAAGAAGTTATCGAGATCAAAGCGGCGGCGCGCGATCCGGGTTCCCGTGCGAAAATCGCGGTGAAAACCAACGATAAGCGCATCGATCCGGTTGGTGCTTGCGTCGGTATGCGCGGCGCGCGCGTTCAGGCGGTCTCTACCGAACTGGGCGGCGAGCGTATCGATATCGTCCTGTGGGATGACAACCCGGCGCAGTTCGTGATCAACGCGATGGCGCCGGCAGACGTTGCCTCTATCGTCGTGGACGAAGACAAGCACACGATGGATATCGCCGTCGAAGCCGGTAACCTGGCGCAGGCGATTGGCCGTAACGGCCAGAACGTCCGTCTGGCATCGCAGCTGAGCGGCTGGGAACTCAACGTGATGACCGTTGACGATCTCCAGTCCAAGCATCAGGCGGAAGCCCATGCGGCGATTGATACCTTCACCCGGCACCTGGATATCGACGAAGATTTCGCTACCGTGCTGGTTGAAGAAGGGTTCTCAACCCTGGAAGAGCTGGCCTATGTGCCAATTAAAGAGCTGCTGGAAATTGAGGGTCTGGACGAAGAGACCGTTGAGGCCCTGCGCGAACGCGCGAAAAACGCCCTGACGACCCTGGCCCTGGCGCAGGAAGAGAGCCTTGGTAATAACAAACCGGCTGACGACCTGCTTAACCTTGAAGGCCTCGATCGCGAGCTGGCGTTTAAACTGGCTGCTCGTGGTGTTTGTACGCTGGAAGACCTCGCTGACCAGGGCGTTGATGACCTGAGCGATATCGAAGGGTTAACCGACGAGAAAGCGGGTGAGCTCATCATGGCCGCACGTAATATTTGCTGGTTCGGCGACGAAGCGTAATAAACTGTAGCAGGAAGGAACAGCATGACAGATGTAACCGTAAAAGCGCTGGCCGCTGAGATTCAGACCTCCGTGGACCGCCTGGTACAGCAATTTGCTGATGCAGGGATCCCGAAGGCGGCTGAAGACTCAGTGACGGCACAAGAGAAACAGACGCTGCTGGCGCATCTGAACCGTGAACACGGTTCGGCGCCGGACAAGCTGACGCTGCAGCGCAAAACGCGCAGCACGCTGAATATCCCTGGCACCGGCGGGAAGAGTAAATCGGTGCAGATCGAAGTCCGTAAAAAGCGCACCTTTGTAAAACGCGATCCGCAAGAGGCTGAACGTCTCGCCGCGGAAGAAGAGGCGAAGCGCGAAGCGGAAGAGAAGGCAACGCGTGAAGCAGAGGAAGCTGCGAAGCGGGAAGCCGAGGACAAAGCCAAGCGTGACGCACAAGAGAAAGCGAAGCGTGAAGCCGAAGAAAAAGCGAAACGCGACACCGCTGATACGGCGAAGCGCGAAGCTGCGGAAACGAGCAAAGTGAGCAATCAACAATCTGACGAAATGACCAAAGCTGCCCAGGCTGAAAAAGCACGTCGTGAAGCCGAGGCGCAAGAGCTGAAGCGTAAAGCCGAAGAAGAGGCGCGTCGTAAGCTTGAAGAAGAAGCACGCCGCGTAGCAGAAGAAGCACGCCGTATGGCGGAAGAAAACGAGAGGAACGGGGTTATCGAACCTGCAGAAACCGAAGACACCAGCGATTATCACGTGACCACCTCTCAGCATGCTCGCCAGGCTGAAGATGAGAACGATCGCGAAGTAGAAGGCGGCCGTGGCCGTACCCGTACCGCGGCGAAAGCTGCCCGTCCGCAGAAGAAAGGCAACAAACACGCCGAATCCAAAGCTGACCGTGAAGAAGCGCGTGCAGCTGGCCGTGGCGGTAAAGGCGGCAAGCAGCGTAAAGGCTCTTCCCTGCAGCAGGGCTTCCAGAAGCCAGCCCAGGCCGTTAACCGTGACGTCGTCATCGGCGAAACCATCACCGTTGGCGAACTGGCGAACAAGATGGCGGTAAAAGGCTCTCAGGTCATCAAAGCGATGATGAAGCTGGGCGCAATGGCCACTATCAACCAGGTTATCGACCAGGAAACCGCACAGCTGGTTGCCGAGGAGATGGGCCACAAGGTTATCCTGCGTCGTGAAAACGAGCTGGAAGAAGCGGTAATGAGCGACCGTGACACGGGCGCAGCGGCCGAGCCGCGTGCACCGGTTGTGACCATCATGGGTCACGTTGACCACGGTAAAACCTCGCTGCTTGACTACATTCGTTCTACTAAGGTTGCCTCCGGCGAAGCGGGTGGTATTACCCAGCACATCGGTGCGTACCACGTAGAAACCGAAAACGGCATGATCACCTTCCTGGATACCCCGGGCCACGCCGCGTTTACCTCCATGCGTGCTCGTGGTGCGCAGGCAACGGATATCGTTGTACTGGTGGTGGCGGCTGACGACGGCGTGATGCCGCAGACCATCGAAGCTATCCAGCACGCGAAAGCGGCGCAGGTACCGCTGGTGGTTGCAGTCAACAAAATTGATAAGCCAGAAGCCGATCTGGACCGCGTGAAGAACGAACTCTCCCAGTACGGCGTTATGCCGGAAGAGTGGGGCGGCGAAGCGCAGTTCATCCCAGTGTCAGCGAAAGCCGGTACCGGTATCGACGACTTGCTGAACGCTATCCTGCTGCAGGCTGAAGTGCTTGAGCTGAAAGCGGTACGTAAAGGCATGGCGAGCGGTGCGGTCATCGAATCCTTCCTCGACAAAGGTCGTGGCCCGGTTGCTACCGTGCTGGTACGTGAAGGTACGCTGAACAAAGGCGATATCGTACTGTGTGGCTTCGAATATGGCCGCGTGCGTGCGATGCGTAACGAACTGGGTCAGGAAGTACTGGAAGCGGGTCCGTCCATTCCGGTTGAGATCCTGGGCCTCTCCGGCGTGCCGGCTGCCGGTGACGAAGTGACCGTTGTTCGTGACGAGAAGAAAGCGCGTGAAGTTGCGCTGTACCGTCAGGGCAAATTCCGTGAAGTTAAACTGGCGCGCCAGCAGAAATCTAAACTCGAGAACATGTTTGCTAACATGACCGAGGGCGAAGTGCACGAAGTGAACGTCGTGCTGAAAGCTGACGTTCAGGGCTCTGTGGAAGCGATCTCCGACTCCTTACTGAAACTCTCTACTGACGAAGTTAAAGTGAAGATCATCGGTTCTGGCGTAGGGGGTATCACCGAAACCGACGCGACCCTGGCTGCGGCGTCCAACGCCATCCTGGTTGGCTTCAACGTCCGTGCTGATGCTTCCGCGCGTAAAGTGATCGATGCTGAAAGCCTGGATCTGCGCTACTACTCCGTCATCTATAACCTGATCGACGAAGTGAAAGCAGCGATGAGCGGCATGCTGTCGCCTGAGCTGAAACAGCAGATCATCGGTCTGGCTGAAGTACGTGACGTGTTCAAATCACCGAAATTCGGCGCTATCGCAGGCTGTATGGTTACCGAAGGCACGATTAAGCGTCACAACCCAATCCGCGTTCTGCGTGACAACGTGGTTATCTACGAAGGCGAGCTGGAGTCCCTGCGTCGCTTCAAAGATGACGTTAACGAAGTCCGTAACGGCATGGAGTGTGGTATCGGCGTGAAGAACTACAACGACGTTCGCGTTGGCGATATGATCGAAGTGTTCGAGATCATCGAGATCAAACGTAGCATTGAGTGATTGTAGGCCGGGATCGCCTCGCGTCACCCGGCAATCATATTAAAAGGGGCTAATGGCCCCTTTTTTGTCTGGAGAATTTATTATGGCGAAAGAATTCGGTCGCCCGCAGCGCGTGGCCCAGGAGATGCAGAAAGAGATTGCAATGATCCTGCAGCGCGAAATCAAAGATCCGCGTCTGGGCATGATGACCACCGTTTCCGGTGTCGAGATGTCCCGCGATCTGGCCTATGCCAAAGTGTTTGTTACCTTCCTGAACGACAAAGATGAAGACGCGGTAAAAGCGGGCCTCAAAGCGTTGCAGGAAGCGTCTGGCTTTATCCGCTCGCTGCTTGGCAAAGCCATGCGCCTGCGTATCGTGCCGGAGCTGACCTTCTTCTACGACAACTCGCTGGTCGAGGGGATGCGCATGTCTAACCTGGTGACCAACGTGGTGCGACAGGACGATGAGCGTCGCGTCAACCCGGACGACAGCAAGGAGGACTGATGAGTCGTCCTCGTCGTCGCGGTCGCGACGTGCACGGCGTGCTGCTGCTGGATAAGCCTCAGGGGATGTCCAGCAACGACGTGCTGCAAAAAGTAAAGCGTCTCTACAATGCCAACCGTGCCGGGCACACCGGCGCGCTGGATCCGCTGGCGACCGGCATGCTGCCGATCTGCCTGGGGGAGGCGACAAAGTTTTCCCAGTACCTGCTGGACTCCGATAAACGCTACCGGGTGGTTGCTCGCCTCGGCCAGCGCACCGATACCTCCGATGCGGATGGTGAGATCGTAGAGGAGCGCCCGGTAACCTTTAGTGCGGAACAGCTTGCTGACGCGCTGGAAAGTTTTCGTGGCGACACGATGCAGGTTCCATCGATGTACTCGGCGCTCAAGTACCAGGGTAAAAAGCTCTATGAGTACGCGCGCCAGGGCATTGAGGTGCCGCGTGAAGCCCGGCCTATTACCGTCTATGAGCTGCTGTTTATTCGCCACGAAGGTAACGAGCTGGAGCTGGAAGTGCACTGCTCGAAAGGCACCTATATCCGGACCATCGTTGACGATCTCGGTGAGAAGCTGGGCTGCGGGGCACACGTGACCTTCCTGCGTCGTCTGGCCGTCAGCACCTATCCCGTTGATCGCATGGTAACCCTGGAGCAGCTGCATGCGCTGGTTGCGCAGGCGGAGCAGCAGGAGAGACCCGCCGCCCAGCTGCTGGACCCGCTGCTGATGCCGATGGACAGTCCGGCTGCGGACTTCCCGGTGGTCAATCTGCCGCTGACCTCGTCGGTCTACTTCAAGAACGGTAACCCGGTACGAACCACGGGCGCGCCGCTGAACGGGCTGGTGCGCGTGACGGAAGGGGACGACGGCAAGTTTATCGGCATGGGCGAGATGGACGATGAGGGCCGCGTTGCCCCGCGTCGGCTTGTCGTAGAGTATCCGGCGGCATAAGCTTATGCAGCTACCTTGCGATAACAGGGTACTGCGAGTAGAATATTGCCGCTTAACGCCGCGTTGGCTGTGTAACAGCGAGCGGGCGTTATACCTGGGATCGCTGAATTAGAGATCGGCATCCTTTCATTCTTTTAATTCTGGAGTTCAAAATGTCTCTAAGCGTTGAAGCTAAAGCAAAAATCGTTTCCGAGTTCGGTCGTGGCGAAAATGACAGCGGTTCTACCGAAGTACAGGTTGCCCTGCTGACTGCTCAGATCAACCACCTGCAGGGTCACTTTGCAGAGCACAAAAAAGATCACCACAGCCGTCGTGGTCTGCTGCGTATGGTTTCTCAGCGTCGTAAACTGCTCGACTACCTGAAACGTAAAGATGTTGCACGCTACACTGCGCTGATCGAGCGTCTGGGTCTGCGTCGCTAAGTCTGGCGAGTTTCAGAGAAAGGGGCCTTATGGCCCCTTTTTTCAACCAGACGGCAGCAATTCACTCTAAACTATTGTATTGTTGCTTTGAATGATCTTCGTTGCAGAGGTTCGCGCGGCTAATGAGAGGCTTCACCCAAAGCGGTGTCGGTTGTCATTAGTCGCGAGGATGCACTGAGGATCGGGTTTAACGTCAGCACGCCGCAAGGTGTGCTGTCAAACATTTAAGAAAGGGTAAAATTTTGCTTAATCCGATCATTCGTAAATTCCAGTACGGTCAGCATACCGTTACGCTGGAAACCGGCATGATGGCCCGTCAGGCGACGGCTGCCGTTATGGTAAGCATGGACGACACCGCGGTCTTCGTCACCGTTGTGGGTCAGAAAAAAGCGAAGCCGGGCCAGGACTTCTTCCCGCTGACCGTTAACTACCAGGAGCGTACCTACGCTGCCGGTAAAATCCCGGGTGGCTTCTTCCGTCGTGAAGGCCGTCCAAGCGAAGGCGAAACCCTGATCGCGCGTCTGATTGACCGCCCGGTTCGTCCGCTGTTCCCGGAAGGCTTCGTGAACGAAGTGCAGGTTATTGCCACCGTGGTTTCCGTTAACCCGCAGGTTAACCCGGACATCGTGGCCATGATTGGCGCTTCCGCAGCTCTGTCTCTGTCCGGTATCCCGTTCAACGGCCCGATCGGCTCTGCGCGTGTTGGTTACATCAACGACCAGTACGTTCTGAACCCGACTCAGGACGAGCTGAAAGAGAGCAAGCTGGACCTGGTGGTTGCCGGTACTGAAGCTGCCGTGCTGATGGTTGAATCCGAAGCAGAACTGCTGAGCGAAGACCAGATGCTGGGCGCGGTGGTATTTGGCCACGAGCAGCAGCAGATCGTTATCCAGAACATCAACGACCTGGTGAAAGAAGCCGGTAAACCGCGTTGGGACTGGCAGCCGGAAGCGGCAAACGACGCGCTGAACGCACGCGTTGCTGCCCTGGCAGAATCCCGTCTGAGCGATGCCTACCGCATTACCGACAAGCAGGAGCGTTACACTCAGGTTGATGCAATCAAATCTGAAACTATCGCCACCCTGGTTGCCGAAGACGAGTCTCTGGACGCTAACGAGCTGGGCGATATCCTGCACGCCATCGAGAAAAACGTGGTGCGTAGCCGCGTGCTGGCAGGCGAGCCGCGTATCGACGGCCGTGAAAAAGATATGATCCGTGGCCTGGACGTGCGTACTGGCGTGCTGCCGCGTACCCACGGCTCCGCGCTGTTCACCCGTGGCGAAACGCAGGCGCTGGTTACCGCGACTCTGGGTACCGCACGTGATGCACAGAACATTGATGAGCTGATGGGCGATCGTACCGACAGCTTCCTGTTCCACTATAACTTCCCTCCGTACTCCGTAGGTGAAACCGGTATGGTTGGCTCGCCGAAGCGTCGTGAAATTGGTCACGGTCGTCTGGCGAAGCGCGGCGTACTGGCAGTGATGCCGGATATCGAGAAGTTCCCGTACACCGTACGCGTGGTGTCTGAGATCACCGAATCCAACGGCTCCTCCTCTATGGCTTCCGTGTGTGGCGCGTCGCTGGCACTGATGGACGCCGGTGTGCCGATCAAAGCCGCCGTTGCCGGTATCGCGATGGGTCTGGTGAAAGAGGGCGACAACTTTGTCGTGCTGTCCGACATTCTGGGTGACGAAGATCACCTGGGCGATATGGACTTCAAAGTCGCGGGTTCCCGCGAAGGTATCTCTGCCCTGCAGATGGATATCAAAATTGAAGGCATCACCAAAGAGATCATGCATGCTGCGCTGAACCAGGCGAAAGGTGCACGTCTGCATATCCTGGGCGTGATGGAGCAGGCGATCAACGCGCCGCGCGGCGACATCTCTCAGTTCGCACCGCGTATCCACACCATTAAGATCAGCCCGGACAAGATCAAAGACGTGATCGGTAAAGGCGGCTCTGTTATCCGTGCCCTGACCGAAGAGACCGGCACCACCATCGAAATCGAAGATGACGGTACCGTGAAGATCGCAGCGACCGACGGTGAGAAAGCAAAATACGCTATCCGTCGTATCGAAGAGATCACCGCTGAGATCGAAGTTGGCCGTATCTACAATGGTAAAGTGACCCGTATCGTTGACTTTGGCGCGTTTGTTGCCATCGGCGGCGGTAAAGAGGGTCTGGTTCACATCTCTCAGATCGCTGACAAGCGCGTTGAGAAAGTGACCGACTACCTGCAGATGGGTCAGGAAGTACCGGTAAAAGTTCTGGAAGTTGACCGCCAGGGCCGTGTCCGTCTGAGCATCAAAGAAGCAACCGAGCAGTCTCCGTCCGCTGACGCGCCGCAGGCGCCGGCAGCAGACCAGGGCGAGTAACGTTGCCATTAGCTCCTCGCCGCTGGCGGGGAGCTTTTACAACCGGGCAGGATGCCAGCATTGCAGCCGGGGGACAGGACGTTCAACCTTTTGTTGTCTTCGGGAGTAGGAAATGAAGCCTTTTTTGCGCTGGTGTTTCGTTGCGACAGCTCTAACGCTGGCAGGATGCAGCAACTCTGCCTGGCGTAAGAACGAAGTCCTCGCAGTGCCATTGCAACCGACTTTGCAGCAGGAAGTGATTCTGGCACGTATGGAACAAATTCTTGCCAGTCGGGCTTTAACCGATGATGAACGCGCACAGCTTTTATATGAGCGCGGAGTGTTGTATGATAGTCTCGGTCTGAGAGCACTAGCGCGAAATGATTTCTCACAAGCGCTGGCAATCCGACCCGATATGCCTGAGGTATTCAACTACCTGGGTATTTACTTAACGCAGGCAGGCAATTTTGATGCTGCCTATGAAGCGTTTGATTCTGTACTTGAGCTTGATCCAACTTACAACTACGCGCACTTGAATCGCGGTATCGCTCTCTACTACGGCGGTCGTGACAAGTTAGCGCAAGATGATCTGCTGGCGTTTTATCAAGACGATCCCAACGATCCTTTCCGCAGCCTGTGGCTTTATCTCGCCGAGCAGAAGCTCGATGAGAAGCAGGCGAAAGAAGCACTGGAACAGCGCTTCGAGAAATCGGACAAGGAGCAATGGGGATGGAACATTGTCGAGTTCTACCTGGGCAACATTGACGAAAAAACGTTAATGGAGCGCCTGAAGGCGGACGCAACGGATAACACCTCGCTCGCTGAGCATCTCAGTGAAACCAACTTCTATTTAGGTAAGTACTACCTAAGTCTGGGGGACAAGGACAGCGCTACGGCACTGTTCAAATTAGCGGTTGCTAACAACGTACACAACTATGTTGAGCACCGTTATGCATTGTTGGAATTATCGCTCTTGGGCCAGGAGCAAGACGACCTGGCAGAATCGGACCAGCAATAGCTGACGACATAAACATCAGCCCACAATCTTTTTTGATTGCCATCATCTTCACGGGTGAGGGCGTTGTTGTTCGTCAATACACCTACTTTGAGCCGGTTCACACTTTTCAATGAAAATTGCAGATCAATTTCATGATGAGTTATGTAGACTGGCCGCCAATGACATTGAGGCACTCGTACTACATGGCTGAATTCGAAACCACTTTTTCCGATCTTGGGCTGAAACCTTCTATTATTGAGGCGCTTAACGATCTCGGTTACGAAAAACCTTCTCCGATCCAGGCTGAGTGCATTCCGCACCTGCTCTCTGGTCGTGACGTGCTGGGTATGGCCCAGACCGGTAGCGGTAAAACCGCAGCATTCTCGCTGCCGCTGCTGAACAACATCGATCCGGAACTGCGCGCCCCGCAGATCCTCGTGCTCGCTCCAACCCGTGAACTGGCGGTTCAGGTTGCTGAAGCGATGACTGACTTCTCTAAACATATGCACGGCGTAAACGTGGTTGCCCTTTACGGCGGCCAGCGCTATGACGTGCAGCTGCGCGCCCTGCGCCAGGGCCCACAGATTGTTGTGGGTACGCCGGGCCGCCTGCTCGATCACTTAAAACGTGGCACGCTGAACCTCTCCGGCCTGAAAGGCCTGGTGCTGGACGAAGCGGACGAAATGCTGCGTATGGGCTTCATCGAAGACGTTGAAACCATCATGGCGCAGATCCCGGCTGAACATCAGACCGCGCTCTTCTCCGCCACCATGCCGGAAGCGATCCGTCGCATCACCCGCCGCTTTATGAACGAGCCGCAGGAAGTGCGCATTCAGTCTAGCGTGACGACTCGCCCGGACATCAGCCAGAGCTACTGGTCTGTCTACGGCATGCGTAAAAACGAAGCGCTGGTGCGTTTCCTGGAAGCGGAAGATTTTGACGCGGCGATTATCTTCGTCCGTACCAAAAACGCGACCCTGGAAGTGGCTGAAGCGCTGGAGCGCAGCGGTTATAACAGCGCCGCGCTGAACGGTGACATGAACCAGGCGCTGCGTGAGCAGACCCTGGAGCGTCTGAAAGATGGTCGTCTGGACATCCTGATCGCCACCGACGTTGCGGCCCGTGGCCTTGACGTAGAGCGTATCAGCCTGGTGGTTAACTACGACATCCCGATGGACTCCGAGTCTTACGTTCACCGTATCGGCCGTACCGGTCGTGCGGGCCGTGCAGGCCGTGCGCTGCTGTTCGTTGAGAACCGCGAGCGTCGTTTGCTGCGTAACATCGAACGCACCATGAAGCTGACCATTCCGGAAGCCGATCTGCCGAACGCAGAGCTGCTGGGCAAACGCCGTCTGGAAAAATTCGCCGCTAAAGTTCAGCAGCAGCTGGAGAGCAGCGATCTGGATCAGTACCGTGCTCTGCTGGCGCAGATCAAGCCAACGGCGGAAGGTGAAGAGCTGGATCTCGAAACCCTGGCAGCAGCCCTGCTGAAAATGGCTCAGGGCGAACGCGCGCTGATCGTACCGCCAGATGCACCGATGCGTCCGAAGCGCGAGTTCCGCGAGCGTGATGACCGTTTCGAGCGCCGTGGCGACCGTAACGATCGTGGTCCGCGTGGTGACCGTCCGGAGCGTGGTGGTGAAGACCGTCCGCGTCGCGAGCGTCGTGACGCTGGCGATATGCAGCTGTACCGCATTGAAGTGGGCCGTGATGACGGCGTTGAAGTGCGTCATATCGTTGGCGCTATCGCTAACGAAGGCGACATCAGCAGCCGTTACATCGGTAACATCAAGCTGTTCGCTTCTCACTCCACCATCGAGCTGCCGAAAGGCATGCCGGGTGAAGTTCTGCAGCACTTCACCCGCACGCGTATTCTGAACAAGCCGATGAATATGCAGCTGCTGGGCGATGCACAGCCGCACGAACGTGGTGAGCGCCGTGGCGGTGACCGTCCGGCTGGCGAACGTCGTAGCTTTGGCGGCGGCGAGCGTCGTGAAGGCGGTCTTGGCCCGCGTCGTGAAGGTTCTGCGCCAGCAGGTGCAGGCCGCTTCAGCGGTGAGCGCCGTGAAAGCCGCGGTCCGCGCCGTGATGACTCCGCACCGCGCCGTCGCTTCAACAACGACGCGTAAGCGAGTAAGAGTAGAAACGTTACTGTAAAGTAAGCGTTCCAGCCCCGATCTCAACAATCGGGGCTTTTTTTATCGGTAATGTACTCATGTACTGGTACAATACGTAGCGAACCGCATTTTAGAGAGAAGAGAGAATGGCTACGCTTTCCACCACCCATACTACCCCGTCGCTGCTCGGCGGCGTGGTGATCATCGCAGGAACCATTATTGGCGCAGGGATGTTCTCGCTGCCGGTGGTGATGTCGGGCGCCTGGTTCTTCTGGTCGCTTGCGGCGCTGGTCTTTACCTGGTTCTGCATGCTGCACTCCGGGCTGATGATCCTCGAGGCTAACCTCAACTACCGCATCGGCTCAAGCTTTGACACTATCACCCGTGACCTGCTGGGCAGAGGCTGGAACCTGATCAACGGCGTCTCTATCGCTTTTGTGCTCTATATCCTGACCTACGCCTATATCTCGGCGAGCGGATCGATTCTGCACCATACCTTTTCGGAGATGTCGCTCAACGTCTCGCCACGCCTGGCGGGGCTAGGCTTTGCCCTAATCGTAGCGTTTATCGTCTGGCTCTCAACCCGTGCGGTGAGCCGCATGACCGCCATCGTGCTGGGGGCGAAGGTCATCACCTTCTTCCTCACCTTCGGTAGTCTGCTGGGGCACGTCGAGCCCGCCACGCTGTTTAACGTGGCCGAGAGCAACGCCTCCTACACGCCGTACCTGCTGATGACGCTGCCGTTCTGCCTCGCCTCGTTTGGCTATCACGGCAACGTGCCGAGCCTGATGAAGTACTACGGCAAGGATCCGCGCACTATCACGCGCTGCATCGCCTACGGCTCGCTGCTGGCGCTGGGTCTGTATACCATCTGGTTACTGGTGACGATGGGGAATATCACCCGTCCGGCGTTTATCGGCATTGCCCAGCAGGGGGGGAATATTGACGTGCTGGTGCAGGCTCTGAGCGGCGTGCTGAATAGCCGCAGCCTGGATCTGCTTCTGGTCGTCTTCTCTAACTTTGCAGTGGCCAGCTCGTTTCTGGGGGTGACGCTGGGGCTGTTTGATTACCTGGCCGATCTTTTTGGCTTTGACGACTCCGCCAGCGGCCGCTTTAAAACCGCGCTGCTGACCTTCCTGCCGCCGATTGTCGGTGGGCTGCTGTGGCCGAACGGCTTCCTCTACGCCATCGGCTATGCCGGGCTGGCGGCAACCATCTGGGCAGCGATTGTTCCGGCGCTGCTGGCGCGTGCATCACGTAAGCGCTTCGGTAGTCCTAAATTCCGCGTCTGGGGCGGCAAGCCGATGATTGCGCTGATCCTGCTGTTTGGGGTAGGCAACGCCGTGGTACATATATTATCGAGTTTTAATGTATTACCGGTATATCAATAGATCGCCATGAACCGTAGGCCGGGCAAGCGCAGCGCCGCCCGGCGAAACGAAACTTACCCCAACAACTCCTCTTTCACCTGCATCGCCAGCTCAAACGAGTGCAGCCGCGCCTGGTGATCGAAAATCTGGCCGTTGACCATGATCTCGTCGGCCTCGGTTTCGCGGAGAATTGACTCCAGCCCGTGGCGAACTTTGGTTTTATCCCCCACCAGCGACATGCTTAATGCCTGCTGCACGCCATACTGCTCGGACGGCGACCAGAAGGCGCCGATATCGGCAATCGGTGCCGGCAGCTGGCCGGTTTCGCCCCGGCGCAGCTTCACAAACGCCTGCTGCATTGAGGTAAACAGGAACTCCGCGTCGCGGTTGCTGTCGGCGGCAACGATGTTGATGCACACCATCGCATAGGGTTTCTCCAGCCGCGCGGAGGGCTTGAAGTTGGTGCGGTAGAGATGTAACGCCTGGAAGAGCATATCCGGGGCAAAGTGTGAGGCAAAGGCAAACGGCAGCCCCAGCTGAGCGGCAAGCTGAGCGCTATAGAGGCTGGAGCCAAGCAGCCACACCGGGATCTTCTCCCCGTAGCCCGGGACCGGACGCACGTGCGGATTCGGATCGCGGGCGTCAAACCAGTCCACCAGCTCCGCCACGTCGCGCGGGAAGTTATCGATATCGCCGCTCATGTGGCGGCGTAGGGCCATCATGGTGCGCTGGTCGCTGCCCGGCGCTCGGCCCAGGCCCAGATCGATACGCCCCGGATAGAGCGCATTCAGGGTGCCAAACTGCTCGGCGATCACCAGCGGGGCATGGTTAGGCAGCATCACGCCGCCGGAGCCGAGGTGCAGCGTCTGGGTATTGGCGGCCAGGTAACCAATCAGCACCGACGTCGCCGCGCTGGCGATGCCGGTCATGTTGTGGTGCTCGGCCAGCCAGAAGCGGCGATAGCCGCGCTTCTCTGCCAGCTGGGCGAGATCCAGGGAGCGGTGGAAGGCATCGCGCGCCGTAGCGCCCTGCGGAATCGGGGCTAAATCCAGCACCGAGAAAGAAACGGTTTTGTCAGTCATCATATGCTCACTTTGTCGACGGCAATCTTTTAATACTGCATTAAAAATTGATTACCGTAGTTAACAAAGTGAGCTTTTTTTCATACCAGCTCAAGGCCAGCGAGGCGCTTCCAGTAGCCGTTGCAGTCGCTATCCGCCGTCAGCGGCAGCGGCGCAGCACCGTTTTCATTGGCGCGGAAGGCATCAAGCATGGCGAAAGTCTCCGTCCCCAGCGGTGAGAGGCGCACCATATCCACCAGCCCCTGCATCGAAGTCAGCTCATTACCGAGGTTGTAGATATAGCCGCTCATGGTCTGGATGCCGTTCAGGACAAAGACCTGCTGATTCTCCTGCGAGAGCACGTTGCGCCCGGTGGGGTACTTGATGCAGCAGGTTTCGCACTCGTCCTTGGGGCGATCCTCAGAGCGGGCGGTAAAACAGCGGGCGGAGTAGGCCAGCGGCAGATGACCGTAGCTCAACACCTCCACCTCAAACTGCTCGCGAATGCCTAGCTCGTCGCACTGATTAAGCAGATTCGCCAGCCAGTCGCGAGAGAGCTCTACCGGCATGCACCAGCGCACCATGCCCTGCTTCAGCAGCAGACGGAGGGTAACCGCGTTATAGCAGTTCAGGGCGTGCCCGGCGACGAAGGGCAACTTACGTTCGGCGCACATGTTCACCACGCCAAGATCGCTCGCCTCCAGCAGAAAGTCGCCGTTCTCCACGTAGCGCTTGAGTTCGCCCAGCTCAGAGGCGGCCTGCACCAGCGCGAGGGTAGAGAGCACCACCTGTTTGCCACTTCCCGCGAGGGATTTCGCCATCGCCAGCCAGTCGCCTACTTTGGTGGCGCGGCGCTTGCTGCATACCGCTTCGCCCAGGTAGATGGTATCGGCGCTGCTGCTGGCTGCCTGCCGGTAGAAATCCTCCAGCGTCTCTTTTGACCAGTAGTAGAGGACCGGCCCTAATGAATATTTCATTTTATCTCTCACTGCCATTTACGGTGATATGCGCCAAGGGTGGTCTGCGTGCCTTCAGACATCGCGCCGAGGGTCTCCATCCACGCCGGTTGCGGGGCATAGAGTTCTGGCGCGGCCATGCAGCGGTCGATGGCCTGACGCCACACCTTTGCCACCTGGCTGACGTAGGCCGGGCTGCGCTGACGGCCTTCGATTTTCACCGAGGCGATATTCGCCGCCAGAAGCTCAGACAGCAGCTCTAGCGTATTGAGGCTGGTGGGCTCCTCCAGGGCGTGGTAGCGCTCACCGTCGACGTGGTAGCGGCCTTTGCACAGCGTCGGATAGCCCGCGTTCTCCCCCTCCTGATAGCGGTCGATCAGCACCTCATTAAGGCGCGACTCCAGCCCCTGCGGCGTCTGCTGCCAGCGCACAAAGCGGGCAGGGGAGCAGGCCCCTACGGTATTAGGCGATTCACCGGTTAGATAGGAGGAGAGGTAGCAGCGCCCCTCGGCCATAATGCACAGGCTGCCAAAGGCAAAGACCTCCAGCGGCACCGGCGAGGTGCGGGCGAGCTGTTTTACCTGATGGATCGACAGCACGCGAGGCAGCACCACGCGGGCAACGTCAAAGTGGCGGTGATAGAAGCGGATCGCCTCGTCGTTGGTGGCCGAAGCCTGCACCGAGACGTGGCGCTCAATATGCGGGTAGCGCTCGGCGGCATACTCCAGCATCGCCAGGTCGGCGAGGATCAGCGCATCAGCTCCCAGCTGAGCCGCCATATCCACCGCCCGCTGCCAGCGCGCGTAGCCGTCGGGATGAGCAAAGGTATTGATGGCAATATGCAGCTTTTTACGCCGCTGATGGACAAAGCTTACCGCTTCCTGCAGCTTTTTCTCCGTGAAGTTGAGACCCGCAAAGTGGCGGGCGTTGGTATCATCCTTCAGGCCTATATAGACAGCGTCGGCACCGTTTTCGATAGCCGCCTTTAACGCCGGTAGGTTTCCGGCCGGGCAGAGCAACTCCATAGTGTATCCCAGGTCAGGGGCCGGGTGGCCCGTAGGCACCGTTAAGGTGCAAAAATTGTTAACGGACTGGGATTTTAGTTAACCCTTCGGCGACAATTTTTGATTTAAGGCAGCTAATCGCGTATTGATGGGGGGAATAGGGGGTAGTTTCATCTGCGCAATTGTTGATTTATGCCGCTATGGGAAGTTGAGGTTATGGCAGAATAGCCAGACTTTTCATATCAGGGAGTAAAGCTTGTGTTGGATATACTGCGCTCACGTCTCGTTCATGCCGCGCCGTCTCTGCTGAGCGTGCCGGTAAAGCTCGCGCCTTTCGCGCTTAAACGTCAGGTGCTGGAGCAGCTTCTGCGCTGGCAGTTCCAGCAGGCGCTGGCGGATGGCGAGCTCGAGTTCCTGGAGGGCCGCTGGTTGAGCATTGAAGTACGCGATATTGGTCTGCGGTGGTTTACATCCGTTGAGAATGAGCAGTTAATTGTGCGTGAGTCTGCCGCTGCCGACGTCAGCTTTAGCGCCGACGCCAGCGACCTGCTGATGATTGCCGCGCGCAAGCAGGATCCAGACACGCTATTCTTCCAGCGCCGGCTGGTGATTGAGGGCGATACCGAACTGGGGTTATATGTTAAAAACCTAATGGACGCCATTGAACTGGAGCAGATGCCCAAACCGCTGCGCGTTATGCTGCTGCAACTGGCGGAGTTCGTCGAGGCTGGCCTGCAAGCCCCGCCTGCGACTAAACCAACTTCTGTAGGTGAGCCATGCTGATTCGAGTTGAAATACCTATCGATGCGCCAGGCATTGATGCACTCCTTCGTCGCGCATTCGGCGGGGAGAGCGAAGCTAACCTGGTCCACTCCCTGCGGGAAGACGGGCTGATTACGTTAGGGCTTGTCGCCACCGATGATGAAGGGCAGGTAGTCGGCTACGTCGCCTTTAGTCCGGTGGACGTTGAGGGTGAAGATCTGCAGTGGGTTGGCCTTGCGCCGCTGGCGGTGGATGAACACTATCGCGGCCAGGGGCTGGCGCGCCAGCTGGTCTACGAGGGGCTGGATTCGCTCAACGAGTTCGGCTACGCCGCCGTCGTTGCGCTGGGCGAGGCGGATTTCTATCAGCGTCTCGGCTTTGAGCGGGCGGCACACTACGATCTACACTGTCGTTGGCCGGGCACGGAGAGCGCTTTCCAGGTGCATCGCCTGGCAGATGATGCCTTAAACGGCGTGCATGGCCTGGTGGAGTACCACGAACACTTCAACCGTGTTTGATTGTCTCGGGCTGCAACGCTGCCAGCAGCGTGTCAAAGGACCCATCCCCGGCAACGAGGCGCTCTTTCTGGCGCTTCGTTAGCTGTTTGATACGGTATTCAATTTTCAAAGCTAGTGAGCGCTCACCTACTGGTGCCGCGAAGGCCAGCCGCAGCTCCCCTTTGCCGCGCAGCGCCTTTGCCCCTTTTCCCGTCTGATGCTGGGTGAAGCGGCGGGCAACGTCGGTCGTAATGCCGGTATAAAGGGCATCATCGGCGGTACGGATAAGATATAAAAACCAGGGCGTCATAGCGTGATTTTACAGAATAAGGTGAGCGCACCTTAGCATGAGGGAGATAAAAAATGGAAACTCTCGCCGCCATTCATCGCTGGCTGGCAAAGCAGCATGTGGTGACCTGGTGCGTCGCCAGTGAAGGCGATCTGTGGTGTGCTAACGCTTTCTATCACTACGATCCGCAGGAGGTTGCCTTCTATGTCATGAGTGAGGATCGTACCCGTCATGCGCAGATGAGCGGCAGTCGTGCCCCGGTGGCGGGAACGGTTAACGGCCAGCCAAAAACGGTGGCGTTGATCCGTGGCGTACAGTTTAAAGGCGAGATCCGCCGTCTGGAGGGAGCGGAAAGCGAGGCCGCGCGTGAGCGCTATAACCGTCGCTTCCCGGTTGCCAGAGCATTGTCGGCCCCGGTATGGGAGATTTCACTGGACGAAATTAAGTTCACCGACAACACGCTGGGCTTTGGCAAAAAGCTGCACTGGCTACGGGACTCAGACTCCCAGTAAGCGCAGGGTTTCCCGGTTGAACGCGGGCAGGTCGTCAGGCGTGCGGCTGGTGATCAGCTGGTCGTTATCATTCACCACTTCCTGATCGTAAAACTCTACCCCGGCGTTTTTCAGATCGATAACGATCGGTTTAACCGCCGTCAGCTTGCGTCCGCGCACCACTTCGGCGCTGATCAGCAACTGCGGGCCGTGACAGATAGCAAACACCGGCTTACCGGAGTTCACGAAGTCGCGGGTAAAGGTCACAAAGCGTTCATCGCCGCGCAGCGAGTCCGGAGAGTGGCCGCCTGGCAGCAGCAGGGCGTCAAACTCCGCTGGCGTCACCTCATCGATCGCTTTATCGATCGTGACGCTGGCTTCGCCCTGTTTCCCTTTTACAGTTTTCCCGGCTTCCTTCTCAATGGTGATCACCTCGTGGCCCGCTTTACGGTACGCTTCGGCCGGGGAAGTGAATTCTGAATCTTCAAAGTCGTCAGTGATCAAGACTGCGATTTTCTTGCCCATGTTTCCTCCATTGTTTTGGCTCTGGATGGGTGATTTCGCCATCTATCGTTAATAATGACGTATAAACAAGTGTGGTTCAGCGAACTCACATTGCAAGGCGGACTAATCTGCAAAAGGGGGCGAGATGAGTCAGGTACTGATTACCGGAGCCACCGGGCTGGTTGGCTCACATCTGCTGCGTATGCTCATTCAGGAGCCGCGGGTTAACTATATTGCCGCCCCGACGCGTCGGCCACTGCTGGGGATGCCCGGGGTCTTTAACCCCTGCGATCGCCAGCTCACCGACGCGCTGGCGCAGGTCAACGAGCCTATCGATATCGTCTTCTGCTGCCTCGGTACGACCCGCCGGGAAGCGGGCAGCAAAGAGGCGTTTATCCACGCCGACTACACCCTGGTAGTGGATACCGCGCTGGCCGGGCTGCGGCTCGGGGCGAAGCATATGCTGGTGGTCAGCGCGATGGGGGCCAATGCTGGCTCGCCCTTTTTCTATAACCGGGTGAAGGGCAAGATGGAGGAGGCGTTAATAGCGCAGGATTGGCCGCGCCTGACCCTTGCCCGCCCGGCGATGCTGCTGGGCCGCCGGGCGAAGCAGCGGTTTGGTGAGTCTCTGCTTGGGCCGATGCTGCACCTGCTGCCCGGCAAGTGGAAATCCATCGAAGCCCGCGACGTGGCGCGTGCGATGCTGCTTACAGCGTTCTCTCCTTGCCGCGAGAGGGTGACTGTTTTGACCTCCGAGCAGCTGCATGCGATTGCCATCGGCGAGGAGAATTAACTGTTTCCAAAAGTGTCCAGTCAGGCGTAGTATCTTCCGGCTAACAATAATCCATACATCTTTCCGGGGAATGTAATGACTGGTCAGTCTTCATCTCAGGCGGCAACACCTGTCCAATGGTGGAAGCCCGCGCTCTTTTTTCTCGTCGTGATCGTAGGGCTCTGGTATGTGAAATGGCAGCCCTATTACGGTAAAGCCTTTACCGCCGCAGAAACCCACAGCATCGGCAAGTCCATCCTTGCTAACGCCGAAGCAAATCCATTCCGGGCCGCGCTCGACTATGCCATGATCTACTTCCTCGCGGTCTGGAAAGCCGCGGTGCTGGGCGTGCTTCTCGGCTCACTGGTGCAGGTGCTTATTCCTCGCGACTGGCTGCTGCGTACCCTGGGCCAGCAGCGCGTCGGCGGTACGCTGTTCGGCACGCTCTTCTCCCTGCCGGGCATGATGTGCTCCTGCTGCGCTGCGCCGGTTACCGCCGGGCTGCGCCGCCAGCAGGTGTCGATGGGCGGTGCGCTGGCGTTCTGGATGGGCAATCCGTTGCTTAACCCGGCGACGCTGGTGTTTATGGGTTTTGTACTGGGCTGGCATTTCGCCCTGATCCGCCTGGTGGCCGGTCTGGCGATTGTGCCGGGCGTGGCTCTGCTGGTGCAGCGCTGGGTGAAGGAGAGCGATCGGCCGTCGCTGCTGCCTGAGGCGGTTATCGCCGCCGAGCCGCAGGGCGGATTTATGGCGCGCTGGGGCCGGGCGCTGTGGACGCTGTTCTGGAGCACCATCCCGGTCTACATTCTGGCGGTGCTGCTGCTGGGCGCGGCGCGGGTCTGGCTCTTCCCCCACGCCGATGGCGTTATTGATAACTCACTGCTGTGGGTGGTGGCGATGGCTATCGTTGGCTGTCTGTTTGTGATCCCAACGGCGGCGGAAATTCCTATTGTACAGACGATGATGGTAGCCGGAATGGGGATTGCCCCCGCGCTGGCCCTGCTGATCACGCTGCCGGCGGTAAGCCTGCCGTCGCTAATTATGCTACGCAAATCCTTCCCGGCGAAAGCGCTGTGGCTAACCGGCGGGCTGGTGGCAGTAGGGGGGATGATTGTCGGAGGGATTGCTTTGCTGTGATAAATCGCCGGATGGCGCTGCGCTTATCCGGCCTACATGTCACGTAGGCCCGGTAAGCTTCGCGCCACCGGGCGTTAACCCACTACTTAATAAACGTAAACGCCGTGGTCACGTGCTTGACGCCCGACACGCGGCTGGCGATATCGGCAGCTGCAGACGCTTCACGCTCTGTCACCAGCCCCAGCAGGAACACCTCGCCGTTTTCAGTGGTGACCTTCACGTTGGACGATTTCACCTGATCGCTGCCCAGCAGCTGGGAGCGGACTTTGGTGGTGATCCAGGTATCTGACGAGGCGGTGCCCAGGCTAATCGGCTGGCCCTGACGGATCTCGTTATAGACCTCCGTTGCCCCCTCTACGCCCATCGCAATCTGCTTCGCACGCGAGGCCAGTTCGGTATCAGGTGCCTGGCCGACCAGCAGCACTTTACCCTGGTAAGCGGTCACGTTAATGCGTGCGCTTTTCTTAATCTGCTCGTCTTTAGCCAGCGCGCTGTTGACGCGTAGCTCCAGCGTTCCGTCATCAACCTGCGTGCCCACGGTACGCGGATCGGTCGCTGCTTTGGTGCCTACGGCGGCGCTGCCGACCACGGCCGCTGCGACACATCCCTGAAGCAGCAACGCGGAGAGTATTACCGCAAGGGGCGAAAGTGCCTTCATGTCTACTCCTTAATCATCCTGGTGAGGGAAAAGCGTGTTATCAATCAGATCGCACAGGCAGTTCACCGTCAGCATATGCATCTCATGAATGCGTGCGCTGCGGTGGGAAGGAATACGAATTTCGACATCCTGTGGCCCCAGCAGACCCGCCAGCTCGCCGCCGTCGTAGCCGGTGAGGGCAACAATGGTCATATCGCGGGTGACGGCCGCCTCAACGGCTTTCACGATATCCCGACTGTTACCCCGGGCGGAGATCGCCAGCAGCACGTCGCCGGCATGGCCCAGCGCGCGCACCTGTTTAGCGTAGATCTCATCATGCAATCTATCGTTGGCGATCGCGGTTAAGACCACGTTATCGGTATTAAGTGCAATCGCCGGCAGGCTTGGACGCTCGGTTTCGAAGCGATTGATCATGCTGGCAGCAAAATGCTGGGCGTTGGCGGCAGAGGTGCCGTTGCCACAGCAGAGGATTTTGTTACCGTTAAGCAGGGAGTGAACCAGGGTCATGGCCGCACGGGAGATCGCATCCGGCAGGGCTTCCGCCGCCGCAATCTGGGTTTGAATACTTTCCGTAAAGCAGACTTTAATTCTTTCGAGCACGGTGATCCCTATAATGTCAGCTAGTATGAGTGGTCGTTAAAGGCATCTTGTATCCACTCCACGTCGTTTCCGGTGAAGGCTACCACATCGAACCGGCAATCCACAGTGTCAAAACTCCCATTGTGCCGGGCGAGCCACAAACGCGCCGCCGATAAGAGTTTCAACTGCTTGCTGCGAGTGATGCTGGCCGCTGCGCCGCCGTACCGGGCCGTCTTGCGGTAGCGTACCTCAATGAAGACGGTTGTGGGGCCCTGACGCATAATCAGGTCGATCTCGCCGCCGCGTGAACGGACGTTGGCGGCGAGAAAGCGCAGTCCTTTGCCCTCCAGCCAGCGGCGCGCCGTTGCTTCCCACGCGTCGCCGGTCTGTTTACGGCTTAACTGGCCGGGACGATCTGCCCCTGCTGGTATTTGAGCCATGATAACTTCCTGTTTATCACGCAGTCTGGGGTAGCCGAGAGATCGCCTGTGTTGCCGCTGATCTCAAAGCCGGGAACCTGGCGCATCTGGGCAAAGTGGTTAGCCAGTGCCCATGCGTCAACGCCCATAGCATAGAGGCGGGCCAGCGAGTAGTCGTTGTTGACGCTGCCCAACGCCTGCTGCATCAGCGCAGGGTTGCTGCCTGCCAGCATCGGGATCTCGCTAAACTGTAACCCCTCCATCTCGAGACGGAAGTCCGGCCCTGCACCCCCTTGCGCGCTACGCGAGCTGGCGTACAGCGCTGCGCTGCTATGGCTGCCGGTGCGCATGGCGATCATCGGCTTGATAAGCGCAATCTCGTTCGGCGTCGCCAGGATATAGGCCGCATCGACGTTGCCGCCGCCGGTGATCTGCGCCTCGGTCGGCGGGGCAGGAATGGTCAGGCCGCCGATAGTCACTCCCTGCTGCTGCGGCAGGCTGGAGGCGACCGGCGTGCCGGTCAGGGCGATACCGGACCCGCTGTTAATGCCCATCTTCAGTTCTGCCGTAGAGCCAAACTTCTGCTGCAGCACGGTACCGCCGCCCAGTTTTTGCCACTCTTCGGCAAAGGCGGTGGTGACCCGATCCCCCAGCGAGCTGCGCGGAACCAGCAGCAGCGGCGCGCGGTGGCCCTGATCCCACATGTGACGAGCGGCGTCGCGGGCTTCATCTTCCGGCGAAAGGGCGAAGTAGCAGATATTTGCCCGGCTCTGCACCGACTCCGGCTGGTTCAGCGCCAGCACGTTCAGGGCGGTGTTGCTGCGCATCAGCTCTTCAACGTTACCCTTTAACAGCGGGCCAACCACGATGCTGGCACCGTCCTGCTGGACCTGATTGAGGATCTGATCGAGCGGCTGCGAGCTTGTATCATAAATTTTCAGATCGGCAGAAGGATTAGCCGGCGCGCTGGCTACCGCTGGCGTAGCGGCTGGCTGCGACTGGGCTTCAGGAGCGCTTACTGGCGCAGCGGTGTCAGCGGGCGCGGACGTTGCAGCGGGCGCAGTGGTTGCAGCTGGCGCTGGAGCCTGAGTCGCTTCAGGAGCAACTTCCGGTGCGTCCACTGGCGCAGCAGGCTGCGTCTGGGTCAGCTCATCTACCGGGGCCTGAGAGGGGCTAACGACGTCAGCGTCTCCCGTTGTCGCCGCCTGGGCAACCTGGACTGGCGTGGCCGGGCCGCTCACGGCAGGCGTACCGTTTTTCGCTGCTTCAAAACCCTGCTGGATAGCGCGGCCATAGACCGCCGCCTGGCCGTTCAGCGGCAGTAGCAGGGCGATTTTGTTGGTGGAGGCAGGTTTAAAGTTCTGCACGTTGGTTAACGCCGTCGGCAGCATCTTCGCCCCAGGGTTTTGCGGATAGCGGGTCTGCCAGTCGCTGATCCCCGCCTTCAGCATGTTCGGATCGGTACGGTTATCGAACCAGACGCGCTGCAGATCGAGCCAGCCCTGCAGCACGTTCTCATCGGCGTTGATCACCAGCGCCTGCGCCTGCTCCGGCGTCATGGAGGAGAGCGCCTGCCAGGTGGCATCGATATTTTTCTGCTTATCCTTCGCCGCCAGCAGCGGCTCCTGAGCAATCAAGGCCCGCAGCAGCGTCAGCGACGGACGGCCCTGGCTGGCATCAATCTGCGCCTGCCAGTAGCGTGCCAGCTGGTTACCCTCGAAATCAGCTGGCTTCAGATTAGCCAGCAGCGCCTGTGCGCCAGCAAAATCTTTCTGCACCAGCTTAAGCTCAACGGCCAGCAGCGACTGCTCTTTACGCTGGGTATCGTTCAGCTCCTGCGGCAGCTGGTTAAACAGCTCGCCCGCCTGCTGGCTTTTGCCCTCTTTCAACAGGGCACGAATGGCGAGTAATTGCCAGTTGGTCTTGGTATCATCTGTGCTTTGCTGCATCTGGCTCAGGTAGTAGCCAGAGTCAGCCTGCGCTGTACCCTGCATGTGCGCACTGCTCTGGTCTGGCGTCTGTGTTCCACAGCCTGCAAAAAGCAGGGCGGCCAGCATGACAGGCAGACAACGCGCTGCTTTTAAACGGAAAAATGTTGACTGTACCATTCTGTATCCAGTGATATTTTTTACGCAATGCTCAATATTAAATCGGCAATACGGATGAAACAATGAAACAACACGAATCGGCTGAGAATTCTCAAGGTCAGCTCTATATTGTACCCACTCCTATCGGGAATTTGGCTGATATCACCCAGCGCGCGCTGACCGTGTTGCAAAGCGTTGATTTAGTTGCCGCAGAGGATACCCGGCACACCGGCCTGCTGTTGCAGCATTTCGCCATTAGCGCCCGCCTGTTTGCCCTTCACGATCATAACGAGCAGCAGAAGGCAGAGACGCTGGTAGCGAAGCTTAAGGAGGGGCAGAGCATTGCCCTGGTCTCCGACGCCGGGACGCCGCTGATCAACGATCCTGGCTACCACCTGGTGCGCACCTGCCGCGAGGCGGGGATCCGCGTGGTGCCGCTCCCTGGCCCCTGCGCCGCGATTGCCGCTCTCAGCGCCGCCGGGCTGCCGTCGGATCGCTTCTGCTATGAAGGCTTTCTGCCTGCCAAATCAAAAGGCCGCCGCGACACGCTAAAAGCGCTGGAGGCTGAGCCGCGCACGCTGATTTTTTATGAGTCCACCCACCGCCTGCTCGATAGCCTGGAGGACATCTGCACCGTGCTGGGTGAATCCCGCTATGTCGTGCTGGCCCGCGAGCTAACCAAGACATGGGAGTCGATTCACGGCGCGCCCATTGGCGAACTGCTGGCGTGGGTAAAGGAAGATGAAAACCGTCGCAAAGGGGAGATGGTGCTGATTATCGAGGGGCATAAGGCCCAGGAGGAGGATCTGCCCGCCGACGCCCTACGTACGCTGGCACTGCTCCAGGCCGAGCTGCCGCTGAAAAAAGCCGCCGCGCTGGCCGCCGAGATCCACGGCGTGAAGAAGAATGCCCTCTATAAGTATGCTCTGGAGCAGCAGGCGTAAGATTTATGAGCCGCTATCAGCCGCCGTTTACCATTACGCCGCCAATCCTGAATGTGGTGATTGAAATAGGGGAGCTTCTTGGGCACTGGGCTGCCCAGACCGGGCGCGCCTCTCCTTTACTGCGTAAAGAGAACCGGATCCGCACTATTCAGGCTTCACTGGCTATTGAGCATAACAGCTTAAGCGCTGAGCAGGTCACAGCGATTATGGACGGTAAACGTGTGCTGGCCCCGGCAAAAGATATTCAGGAGGTCAGAAACGCTATCTTGGCATATGACCATCTCTCCAGCTGGGGTAAAGGGCGGCTTAGCGATCTACTTTCGGCGCACCGCATTCTCATGGCCGGGCTGGTTGATAATCCCGGCAATCTCCGACAAAACGATGTTGGTATCTATCGCGACAGGATGCTCATCCACATGGCTCCGCCAGCCTCACAGGTTTCCCGACTGGTCAGTGAGCTGCTTAACTGGCTGGACAGTACCGATCTGCATCCGCTTATCGCCAGCTCCGTTTTTCACTACGAGTTCGAGTTTATTCACCCTTTCGCCGACGGCAACGGGCGTATGGGACGTCTATGGCAAACGCTTATCCTGAGCACGTGGCGGCCCGAAATGGCCTGGCTACCTGTAGAGACGCTGATTCATTACCAGCAGGAGCGGTATTACCAGGTGTTAGGCGAATGCGATCGAGCCAGTGACTGCACCCTATTTATCGAGTTTATGCTGGGAAACATTGCAGCGGCGCTGAAAGAGGGACTGAATTCAGCGTCAAAAATGTCGGAAGAAATGTCGGAAGAAATGTCGGAAGAAATGTCGGAAGAAAAAGTGCTGGAGTTGTCACCTAAAGCGCAGGCGTATCTTGTTTGGCTACGTCGGCATCCGACCAGCACGATTGCCGACATGGCCACACGTTTTGGCGTAACGACACGTACGGTAGAACGTCAGCTCCAGACGCTGCAAAAACAGGGCAGGCTGGAG
The DNA here is from genome assembly GCF_032052675.1 of Pseudescherichia sp. Taxonomy (NCBI): domain Bacteria; kingdom Pseudomonadati; phylum Pseudomonadota; class Gammaproteobacteria; order Enterobacterales; family Enterobacteriaceae; genus Pseudescherichia; species Pseudescherichia sp. Next base: position 167,871 of record NZ_DAMBWA010000004.1, on the reverse strand, counting down.
CGCATCGGTTCAACGAAAGGCGGTTACTGGCGTCTTATTGACTAGCGTACCGTAGGCCGGGCAAGCGCAGCGCCGCCCGGCAAAAGCATCACGTCATCGGGGCGAGGTTAGATAGCGTTAAAGATGTAGCGCGATTCGTTTACCGTCAGGCAAGGTGACATCCAATGTCAACTCACCGCCCAACGCGGCCACGTAGCGTTTTAACGTTGAAAGTTTTGGGTCGTTATCTACCTTCTCCATCTTAACGACAGAAGGCTGAGAAATGCCAAGTGCGGCAGCAAGCTGTACCTGTGATACGTGCAGCTCTTCCCGGAGTTTCGCAAGGGTAATTTCCTGGCGAACCTCTGCCGCACGCGCTGCGATCCTTTTCTGGCTTTCCGGTGAGCGTTGTGCAAGCAACTGTTTAAGCGTCGCCATTTTCTTTAACCTCCAGTAAAATCAGATGCGATTTATACTCAGCATCTGCTAACTTAATCATACGTTTATAGAACATTTTTTCGTTTTCGCTCTTCTTATTACCGGCACACAAAACAATGGCTCTTCGGACCGGATCAAATACGAAAAACACTCTAAATGGATGACCCTCAACCTGTACTCTTAACTCCTTCATATTTGGATATGATGAGCCTTTAAGATGGTCCACATAGGGTCGACCAAGCATGGGTCCTTCATGCTCTAAAACTGTTAAGACAGCTAATATTTCTTCCTGAACATTGTCATTTTGAATGGCTAACCAATGATCAAACAAATCTCGCGTAACGACTTCCCACATTTTTGGTTCATCCTATAACCTGGAAGTTATAAATGCAATATAACCTATGGGTTATAATGAAGTGTTGCTTTAGGTCAAGAGCATGTGGGATATAGAAGTTAGGTTATTCAATAAGATGGGTGAAATAACGAAATTTTGTTATTAATACAAAAAGCCGGGCAGCATCGCGCTTACCCGGCCTTTGAAGTCTAAAACCGTTTTATCACGTCACCGGAGCCGGGTTAAACACGGCCAGCTGGTTGTGCAGGCCCCACTGGTCCGAGAAGGTTTTCTTACGGCCGCTGGCGACGTCGAGAATAAAGTGGAACAGCTTCCAGCCCACGTCCTCAATGCTCTCTTCCCCCGTCGCGATCGTCCCGGCGTTGATATCCATCAGATCGTACCAGCGGTTAGCCAGCTCGGTGCGGGTTGCCATCTTGATAACCGGCACTGCCACCAGGCCGTACGGCGTACCGCGACCGGTAGTGAACACCTGAACGGTGATCCCGGAAGCCACCTGCTGGGTACCACAGACAAAGTCGCTAGCAGGCGTAGCCGCGTAGATCAGTCCGCGCTTGGTTGGGCGCTGGCCCGGCGAGAGCACTTCCACGATGGCGCTCTGCCCGGACTTGGCAATAGAGCCCAGCGCTTTCTCCACTACGTTGGCCAGACCGCCTTTCTTGTTACCCGGAGAGGGGTTAGCGCTGCGGTCGGTTTTGCCCATATCGAGATAGTTATCGTACCAGGCCATCTCCTCCAGCAGGCGCTTGCCTACCTCCTCATTGATAGCGCGCGGGGTGAGCAGATGGATCGCATCGCGCACCTCGGTCACCTCCGAGAACATTACTGTCGCACCGCAGCGGACCAGCAGGTCAGAGGCGTAGCCTACCGCCGGGTTCGCCGTCACGCCGGAGAAGGCGTCGCTGCCGCCGCACTGCATCCCGACGACCAGCTCGGAGGCCGGGCAGGTTTCGCGCTGGCGAGCGTTGAGCTTGATCAGATGACGCTCGGCAACCTGAAGAATATCGTCGACCATCGAGCGGAAGCCGACGTGCTGCTCATCCTGCAGGCGCACGATGCTGGCACTGTCAACTGGGATCGCCTGCACGTCTTCCGTTCCCTGTAGCAGACGCTCCGGCTGGAGCTTTTCACAGCCGAGGCCGACCACCATCACTTCGCCGCCAAAGTTGGGGTTGAGGGCGAGGTTATGGATAGTGCGGATAGGCACCACTGCCGCCGGGGCGTTGATCGCTACGCCGCAGCCGTAGAGGTGGTTCAGACCGACCACGCCGTCAACGTTGGGGTATTTCGGCAGCAGGTCGCGCTCGATAATTTTGACCACGTAGTCCACCACGCCCGCGACGCAGTGTACGCTGGTGGTGATACCCAGCAGGTTTTTCGTCCCGACGCTGCCGTCGGCGTTGCGGTAGCCTTCAAACGTGTAACCCTCGAGGGCAGGCAGCGGCTCCGGCACCTTGGTTGCCAGCGGTAGGGTGTTCAGCGGTGGCGCTGTAGGCAACTCCACGGTGGATTCGTCGATCCAGCTGCCCCGGGCAATATCGCGCACCGCATAGCCGATGACTTCACCGTAGCGGACAATGTCACCGTGCGCGGGAATATCCACCAGCGCCACTTTATGCCCCTGCGGGATATGCTCAATGAGTTCAAGCCCATCCGGGAAACGGGTCCCGGCTCTTAAGCCATTGTCATTGACAATAATCGCCACGTTGTCGGTTTCATGAACCTTAATATAAAACGCCGTTGGCGATTCTTGTCTAATTTCGATATCGGCCATTGTCCAGTATTCTCCAGCCAGGTGTGGGATAACAAAAACGGGAAAATGATTATCGTGTTTCTTGTTATCTGAAATAAACAACATTGCTATGGAATAAATAGTGTCAGGAGTTTCACGTTAAGAATGTGATCCAGATCACTCATTATTGCTGTAGCAGGCCCGGCGGCAGGGCGAATGCCTAAATCTGTGGATCAGCGCCCAGCAACTTGTGCATATGCTCAATATAATCACTTAAAACATTTTATTAATTGAGCAAAACAACAATGCGGGACGTTCGTGCCCTGATTATACTGATTGACGATTACATTGCATCTGGTTAGTTACCTGATATTACCTGCTATCGATAAATAATCAGGAAAATACACCTCATATAATAATAAAAATAGAGTTCTGTGCCCGAGGATAAATAAATGATACTGGATACTACCGTTGAAGCAAAAAAGGGTATGCCTACCCGCTATTTAATCTTGCTCATTATCTTTATTGTTACGGCAATTAACTATGCAGACCGTGCGACGCTCTCAATCGCTGGCACCGAAGTCGCTAAAGAGCTGCAGCTTAGCGCCGTCTCAATGGGTTACATCTTCTCCGCCTTCGGCTGGGCCTACCTGTTGATGCAGATCCCCGGCGGCTGGCTGCTGGACCGCTACGGTTCAAAGAAAGTCTATACCTACAGCCTCTTTTTCTGGTCGCTGTTCACCTTCCTGCAAGGGTTTGTTGATATCTTCCCGCTGGCCTGGGCCGGTGTGTCGATGTTCATCATGCGCTTTATGCTCGGCTTCTCTGAAGCGCCCTCATTCCCGGCGAACGCCCGTATCGTCGCCGCCTGGTTCCCGACCAAAGAGCGCGGCACCGCATCGGCTATCTTTAACGCCGCCCAGTACTTCTCGCTGGCGCTCTTTTCACCGCTGCTGGGCTGGCTGACCTTCGCCTGGGGCTGGGAGCATGTATTTACCGTAATGGGCGTCATTGGCTTTGTGCTGACCGGCCTGTGGGTGAAGTTTATCCATAACCCTACCGACCACCCGAACATGTCGGCTAGCGAGCTGGAGTACATCACCAAGGGCGGCGCGGTGGTCGATATGGACCACAAAAAGCCGGGCGCGGCGGCTGGCGGTCCTAAAATGCACTACATCAAGCAATTATTGACCAACCGCATGATGCTGGGGGTGTTCTTCGGCCAGTATTTTATCAACACCATCACCTGGTTCTTCCTCACCTGGTTCCCTATCTACCTGGTGCAGGAGAAGGGCATGTCGATTCTGAAAGTGGGCCTGGTGGCCTCCATCCCGGCGCTGTGCGGCTTTGCCGGTGGCGTATTGGGTGGGGTCTTCTCGGATCACCTGATCAAACGTGGCGCAACCATTACTCTGGCGCGTAAGCTGCCTATCGTTCTGGGCATGCTGCTGGCGTCGAGCATCATTCTGTGTAACTACACCAATAACACTACCCTGGTGGTCACGCTGATGGCGCTGGCGTTCTTTGGGAAAGGGTTTGGTGCCCTCGGCTGGCCGGTGATCTCCGATACCGCGCCAAAAGAGATTGTTGGACTGTGCGGTGGGGTGTTCAACGTGTTTGGCAACGTGGCCTCTATTGTCACCCCGCTGGTAATTGGTTACCTGGTCAGCGAGCTGCACTCCTTTAACGCTGCTCTGGTGTTCGTCGGCTGTTCAGCCCTGATGGCGATGTTCTGCTACCTGTTCGTGGTGGGCGACATCAAGCGTATGGAACTGCGGAATTAAGCAACGGTTACTTCAAGGTATAGATGATGACTAACGATATCTTCCCAAACAAATTTAAGGCTGCGCTGGCAGCGCATCAGATTCAGATTGGCTGCTGGTCCGCGCTGGCCAGCCCAATCAGCACCGAAGTGCTGGGCCTGGCGGGCTTTGACTGGCTGGTACTCGACGGTGAACACGCGCCGAACGATGTCACCACCTTTATCCCACAGCTGATGGCCCTGAAGGGCAGCAGCAGTGCGCCAGTGGTTCGCGCTCCGGCTAACGATCCGATTGCCATTAAGCGCCTGCTCGATATCGGCTTCTACAACTTCCTGATCCCCTTTGTCGAGAGTGAAGAGGAGGCCGTGCTGGCGGTCGCGTCTACCCGCTACCCGCCGGAAGGCATTCGTGGCGTATCGGTCTCCCACCGCGCCAATATGTTTGGCACCGTGCCGGACTACTTCGGCCAGGCGAATAAAAACATCACCATTCTGGTACAGATTGAGAGCCAGCAGGGCGTAGATAACGTTGATGCTATTGCCGCCACCGACGGCGTGGATGGGATCTTCGTTGGCCCAAGCGACCTGGCCGCTGCGCTGGGTCACTTAGGCAACGCCTCGCACCCGGAAGTACAGCGCTGCATTCAGCACATTTTTGCCCGTGCCAAAGCGCACGGTAAGCCGAGCGGCATTCTCGCGCCGGTAGAAGCCGATGCGCGCCGTTACCTGGAGTGGGGCGCCACCTTCGTTGCCGTTGGCAGTGACCTGGGCGTATTCCGCGCCGGCACCCAGCGTTTAGCTGATTCTTTTAAGAAATAACCACCACCGAACTGAAGAGAGAGACGCACTATGACACTGAAAGTTGGTTTCATTGGCCTGGGCATTATGGGTAAACCAATGAGTAAAAACCTCATTAAAGCCGGTTACTCGCTGGTGGTTTCTGACCGTAATCATGAGGCGGTTGCTGAAGTGATTGCCGCCGGTGCAGAAACTGCCTCAACGGCAAAAGAGATTGCCGAGCAGTGTGATGTGATCATCACCATGCTGCCGAACTCCCCGCATGTAAAAGAGGTGGCGCTGGGCGAAGGCGGCATTATCGAAGGGGCGAAAGCGGGCACCGTGCTGATCGACATGAGCTCCATCGCACCGCTGGCCAGCCGTGAAATCAGCGACGCGCTGAAGGCGAAAGGCGTGCAGATGCTGGACGCGCCGGTCAGCGGCGGTGAACCGAAAGCGATCGACGGCACGCTCTCCGTGATGGTGGGCGGTGACAAGGCGCTGTTCGATAAGTACTACGACCTGCTGAAAGCGATGGCGGGCTCGGTGGTGCACACCGGCGACATCGGCGCGGGCAACGTGACCAAACTGGCAAACCAGGTGATCGTGGCGCTGAACATTGCCGCCATGTCTGAAGCCCTGAGCCTGGCAACCAAAGCTGGCGTAAATCCGGATCTGGTGTTCCAGGCTATCCGCGGCGGCCTGGCTGGCAGCACCGTGCTGGAAGCGAAAGCGCCGATGGTGCTGGATCGCAACTTCAAGCCGGGCTTCCGTATCGATCTGCACATCAAGGATCTGGCCAACGCGCTGGATACCTCTCACGGCGTGGGCGCGCAGCTGCCGCTGACCGCGGCAGTGATGGAGATGATGCAGGCGCTGCGCGCTGACGGTCACGGCAACGACGACCATAGCGCCCTTGCGTGCTACTACGAAAAACTGGCGAAGGTAGAAATCTCTCGCTAACAAGAAACGGGCGCGGCAACGCGCCCGGCATCTATGCCGCGTGCAGTAACAGGCTACTGATATGAAAATCGTAATCGCCCCAGACTCTTATAAAGAAAGCCTCTCTGCTACCGAGGTAGCCCAGGCGATAGAAAAAGGCTTCCGGGAAATTTTTCCGGATGCACACTATGTCTCCGTTCCGGTCGCCGACGGCGGCGAAGGAACGGTTGAGGCGATGATCGCCGCTACCCAGGGCGCTGAGCATACGGCGTCGGTGACCGGCCCGCTGGGCGAGCGCGTAGACGCCTGCTGGGGCATGTCCGGCGACGGGAATACCGCCTTTATCGAGATGGCCGCCGCCAGCGGACTGGCTCTCGTTCCCCCTGAGTTACGTAATCCGTTGATGACTACCTCGCGCGGCACCGGGGAGCTTATCCTGCACGCGCTGGAGCACGGCGCACGGAATATCATCATCGGTATCGGCGGCAGCGCCACCAACGACGGCGGCGCGGGCATGGTTCAGGCGCTAGGCGCTAAGTTGTGCGATGCCAACGGTACCGAGATTGGCCACGGCGGCGGCAGCCTGATGAGCCTTAACACCATCGATATTAGCGGGCTGGATCCGCGTCTGGCCTCGTGCACTATCCGCGTCGCCTGCGATGTCACCAACCCGCTGACGGGGGAGCAGGGCGCATCGCGTATCTTTGGCCCACAGAAAGGGGCTACCGACGCGCAGATCGTTGAGCTGGATAACAACCTCAGCCACTATGCCGACGTGATTAAAAAGTCCCTGCGCGTGGATGTTAAAGATGTGCCTGGTGCGGGCGCAGCGGGCGGCATGGGCGCAGCGCTGATGGCTTTCCTTGGCGCAGAGCTACGCAGCGGCATTGAGATCGTCACCCAGGCGCTGAACCTGGAAGAGCATATTCACGACTGCACGCTGGTGGTTACCGGCGAGGGTCGAATCGACAGTCAGAGCATTCACGGCAAGGTGCCCGTGGGCGTGGCGAAGGTGGCCAAAAAATACCATAAGCCGGTGATCGGCATTGCGGGCAGCCTGACGCGCGACGTGGGTGTAGTTCATCAGTACGGCATCGATGCAGTATTTAGCGTGCTGACCAGCATCGGCACGCTGGAAGAGGCCTTCCGTGGCGCATTCGACAACATCTACCGCGCTTCACGCAACATTGCCGCCACCCTGCGGGTCGGGATGTTGACAGAGGGGTGACAGCAGGACGTAAACCCTCTATACTGCGCGCCGAAGCTGACCAGACAGTCGCCGCTTCGTCGTCGTCCTCCTTCGGGGGAGACGGGCGGAGGGGAGGAAAGTCCGGGCTCCATAGGGCAAGGTGCCAGGTAACGCCTGGGGGGTGTCACAGCCCACGACCAGTGCAACAGAGAGCAAACCGCCGATGGCCCACGCAAGTGGGATCAGGTAAGGGTGAAAGGGTGCGGTAAGAGCGCACCGCGCGGCTGGTAACAGTCCGTGGCACGGTAAACTCCACCCGGAGCAAGGCCAAATAGGGGTTCATAAGGTACGGCCCGTACTGAACCCGGGTAGGCTGCTTGAGCCAGTGAGCGATTGCTGGCCTAGATGAATGACTGTCCACGACAGAACCCGGCTTATCGGTCAGTTTCACTCTTTACACAGAACCCCGCCTCGGCGGGGTTTTTTGTTTTTAGCGGTAAATAATCCTGCGTGATCCCCTTCACACATACATCGGCGTTAGAATACTTTTATTATTTAATATCAAAATAAAGCCGCCGTTTCTCTTCCTGTCCCGTTCAAATTAAACAATAGCCAAGTTTTTCTCTCGCTTCCTGATTACGATGAATTTACAGCATGCGCCGCACTATTAGCGGCAGCGATAATAAAATCTGTCCCTACACTAATAAGCGAGAGCGTTATGAGCATGAATAATATTGATGTGATGCAAGGCACATCAGCAGCGGCTAAAAAGGCCGGCATGACGGAGCAGGCGTGGCGCGAGGCCATTAAATTCGACAGCACCGACACGGGCTGGGTCATAATGAGTATCGGTATGGCCATCGGCGCGGGGATCGTTTTTTTACCGGTGCAGGTGGGGTTAATGGGACTATGGGTATTTCTCCTCTCCTCTATTATTGGCTACCCGGCAATGTATCTTTTTCAGCGCCTGTTTATTAATACGCTTGCAGAGTCACCGGAGTGCAAAGACTATCCCAGCGTCATTAGCGGCTATTTAGGTAAAAACTGGGGCGTTTTATTAGGCGCGCTCTACTTTATTATGCTGGTGATCTGGATGTTCGTTTACTCTACCGCCATCACTAACGATAGCGCCTCCTACCTGCATACTTTTGGCATCACTAAAGGGCTGCTCTCCAATAATCCCTTCTATGGACTGGTGCTGATCTGCATTCTGGTCGCCATCTCCTCGCGCGGTGAACAGCTCCTGTTTAAGGTTTCGAGCCTGATGGTGCTGACCAAGCTGCTGGTGGTCGCGGCGTTGGGTCTCAGTATGGTGGGGCTATGGCATCTCTACAATGCCGGCACGCTGCCGCCTGCTGGCCTGCTGATTAAGAACGCTATCATTACGCTGCCCTTTACGCTGACCTCCATTCTTTTTATCCAGACCCTCAGTCCGATGGTTATCTCCTATCGCGCTAAAGAGAAGTCAATTGAGGTTGCGCGCTATAAAGCCCTGCGGGCGATGAATATCGCCTTTGCCATTCTCTTTATTACCGTCTTTTTCTACGCCGTCTCATTTACGCTGGCAATGGGCCACGATGAAGCGGTAAAAGCTTACCAACAAAATATCTCCGCGCTGGCCATTGCCGCCCAGTTTATTAGCGGCGACGGAGCAGGTTGGGTAAAAGTGGTCAGCGTTATTTTAAATATTTTTGCCGTGATGACCGCTTTCTTTGGTGTCTATCTCGGATTCCGCGAGGCGACCCAGGGCATCGTTATGAACCTGCTGCGGCGTAAATTCCCCACCCGGCAGTTTGATGAGAAATATGTGCAGGGTGGGATCATGATCTTTGCCATTCTGCTGGCCTGGAGCGCTATTGTCCTTAATGCACCGGTGCTCAGCTTTACCTCAATCTGTAGCCCTATATTCGGCATGATTGGCTGCTTAATTCCCGCCTGGCTGGTCTATAAGGTGCCAGCTCTACACAAGTACAAAGGCCTGTCGCTGAAGATCATTATTATTACCGGTCTGCTGCTCTGTATTTCACCGCTGCTGGCCTTCGCCTGATGCTATTAACCTCATGAAACAGATGGACGCTATTATGTCAGATGCAAAATGGAACCCGGAATGGGAGCGGTTTATTCAGATCGTACGCCAGGAGGTTAAACCCGCGCTGGGCTGCACCGAGCCGGTATCGCTGGCGCTGGCCAGTGCCACTGCCGCCGCGCAGCTCTCCGGCAGGATCGAGCGCGTGGCGTGCTTTGTCTCGCCTAACCTGCTGAAAAACGGAATGGGGGTTACCGTACCGGGCACGGGCATGGTGGGGCTGCCGATTGCTGCCGCCCTCGGTGCGCTGGGAGGGGATGCCGCAGCTGGACTGGAGGTACTCAAAGCCGCGTCGCCAGAGGCGATAGCGGATGCGAAAGCGATGCTTGCCGAAGGGCGAGTATGTGTCAGGCTACAGGATCCGTGTAGCGAGATCCTCTACGCCCGCGCCTGCGTCTATACGGCGAATAGCCATGCCAGCGTGACGATCGAGGGGGATCATACCCGCATCGTGCGGATCGAAAAGCAGGGCGAGACGGTTTTCCAGCTCTGTGACCAGGTCGATGAGAGCCGCGAGGATCCGCTGGTGTCGCTGTCCCAGGCGACGCTGCGCGACATTCTGGCCTTTATTGAACAGGCTCCGTTTGAGCGGATCCGTTTTATTCTGGATGCGGCCCGCATCAACGATGCACTCTCGCGGGAAGGTTTGTCGCGGGAGTGGGGCCTGCATATTGGCACCACGCTGCAAAAGCAGTGCGATCGCGGCCTGCTGGCGAAGGATCTCTCTTCGGCGATTGTGATCCGCACCAGCGCAGCCTCGGACGCGCGGATGGGTGGCGCATCGCTGCCAGCAATGAGCAACTCCGGCTCCGGCAACCAGGGGATCGCCGCCACGCTTCCGGTTGTGGTGCTCGCCGAGTTTTTAGGTGAGGGCGACGAGCGGCTGGCGAGGGCACTCATGCTCTCCCATCTCAGCGCGATCTATATCCACAGTCAGCTGCCGCGCCTGTCAGCGCTCTGCGCCGCGACAACGGCGGCAATGGGGGCGGCGGCGGGGATGACGTGGCTGATGGACGGACGCTATGACACCCTTGCCAGCGCTATCAGCAGCATGATTGGTGACGTTAGCGGCATGATCTGTGATGGGGCCTCGAACAGCTGCGCGATGAAGGTGTCAACCAGCGTCTCGTCAGCGTGGAAGGCCGTGCTGATGGCGCTGGATGAGACCGCGGTGACCGGCAAGGAGGGGATTGTGGCGCACGACGTTGAGCAGTCGATTGCTAACCTCTGTGCGTTGGCCTGCCGGGCGATGCAGGAAACCGATCGGCAGATCATCGATATCATGGCGCACAAAGCATAGAAATGTAGGCCGGGCAAGCGCAGCGCCGCCCGGCATCTCAGCTATACAGGCAAATCGACCAGCAGGGCCCGCAGCGGCGTATCCGCCACCAGCGTAATAGTTGCCTCGTCGCGAATAAACGCCCCGTCACCGCAGGTCAGCGCCTTCTGCTCCTCCTGCGGCGTCAGGGCATGGAACCTGCCATGAATCGACTGCAGGTAGGCGCGCGGGCCATGCAGCTGAAAGCTAAGCTGCTCACCCTTATCCAGCTCAATATGGTGCAGCCAGACCTGCTGGCGTAGCTGCAGGCTATCATCGTTTCCGTCAGGGGAGGCCAGCAGCAGCTGCTGACCCGCGATAGCTATTTTTTGCACCGGCGGGTTCTCCCGCTCCGGGCAGGCGTCCAGCCAGAGCTGCATCCGCGTCAGGGACTTATCTTTGCTCAGGTTGTGCTCGCTGTAGCTAATCCCCGGCTGGGTCGCTATCAGCAGCGCTTCTCCTGCCTTCGCCTGTACGTGATGACCTTCACTGTCGCGGTACTCGGCTTCTCCCTCAAGGATCAGGTTGAGAATATCCACTTTAGGATAGGTACGCGGCTGGAATGACGCCCCGGGAGCCAGAACCTCCTGGTTCAGCACCCGCAGGGAGGCATAGCCCAATAGCTTAGGGTCAAAGTAGTGTCCAAAGGAGAAGGTGTAACGGGCCTGCAGCCATCCGAAATCTGCCTGTCCGCACTGTTTGGCTGTTCTGGTAGTAATCATAATTCTGACCTCTCTTTACACTAAATCAATGGTAAAGGTATGGACGCTGCATTGTTAGCCAGATATTCTGCCCGGTATGTTCAAATTTCCTGAATGAGAACGAGATGGCTAAAGAGAGAGCTTTGACGCTCGAAGCGTTGCGCGTCATGGACGCCATAGACAGGCGCGGCAGCTTTGCCGCAGCGGCGGATGAGCTGGGCCGGGTGCCCTCCGCGCTAAGCTATACCATGCAGAAGCTGGAGGAGGAGCTGGACGTTGTGCTCTTTGACCGCTCCGGGCACCGGACGAAATTTACCAACGTTGGGCGAATGCTGCTGGAGCGGGGACGCGTGCTGCTGGAGGCCGCCGACAAGCTCACCACCGATGCCGAAGCGCTGGCCCGTGGCTGGGAGACGCACCTGACGCTGGTAAGCGAAGCGCTGGTACCTACTCCCTCATTTTTCCCACTGGTGGAGAGGCTAGCGGCTAAAGCCAATACCCAACTCTCTATTATTACCGAAGTGCTGGCAGGGGCATGGGAGCGCCTGGAGCAGGGCCGGGCGGATATCGTTATTGCCCCGGATATGCACTTCCGCTCGTCGTCGGAGATCAACTCGCGCAAGCTCTACACGCTTCTCAACGTCTACGTCGCCGCACCGGATCATCCGATCCACCAGGAGCCAGAGCCGCTCTCTGAGGTGACGCGGGTGAAATATCGCGGCGTCGCGGTGGCCGATACCGCCCGGGAGCGTCCGGTACTTACCGTACAGCTGCTGGACAAGCAGCCGCGCCTGACGGTCAGCAGCCTGGAGGATAAGCGCAACGCGCTGCTGGCCGGACTGGGGGTAGCCACCATGCCTTACCCGCTGGTGGAGCAGGACATTGCCGAAGGGCGTCTGCGGGTCGTTAGCCCGGAATCCACCAGCGAGGTGGATATCATTATGGCCTGGCGGCGCGACAGCATGGGCGAGGCGAAAGCCTGGTGCCTGCGAGAGATCCCCAAGCTTTTTGCCGGGAAATAGGAAGTAAAAAGGGCACCCTGAAGGTGCCCTGATAACTTAGCCGAAGCGAATATCGCGCCCGTGCGGCTCATCCAGATCCTGCCAGGGTCCGATGGAGATAATCCCCGTCGGGTTGATGGTCTTATGGCTGCGGTAGTAGTGGTTGCGAATGTGGGCAAAGTCGACGGTTTCGGCAATGCCAGGCATCTGGTAGATATCACGCAAAAAGCCATGCAGATTCAGGTAGTCGCTGATCCGATGCTTATCACACTTGAAGTGCGTAACGTACACCGGGTCAAAGCGTACCAGCGTCGTCCACAGGCGAATATCCGCTTCCGTCAGCTGGTTACCGGTCAGATAGCGGTGCTGGCCGAGGATCTGCTCGAGGCGCGCCAGCGACGAGAAGAGATTCTCTACCGCTTCGTCGTAGGCTTCCTGGCTGGTGGCGAAACCGGCTTTGTAGACGCCGTTATTCACATTGTCATAGATCCAGCTATTCAGTTCATCAATCTGCCCCCGCAGCGCCGGCGGGTAGTAGTCACCGGCTTTTGCGCCGTGCGCATCGAAGGCGGTGTTAAACATCCGAATAATATCCGCTGACTCATTGCTGACGATGGTGTGGTTTTTCTTATCCCACAGCACCGGCACGGTGACACGCCCGGTATAGTGCGGGTCGGCGTGGAGATAGAGCTGGTAGAGGAAATCGTGCTGATAGAGCTTGTCGCCGGTGGCGGCGGGGAAGCTATCATCAAAGGTCCAGCCGCTCTCCAGCATCAGCGGGTTAACCACCGACACGTCGATAAACGGCTCAAGGCCTTTCAACGTGCGCAGGATCAGGGTGCGGTGCGCCCACGGGCAGGCGAGAGAGACATAGAGATGGTAGCGATCTTTCTCGGGTGCAAAACCGCCTTCGCCCGTCGGGCCTGCTTCGCCGTCCGCGGTTAGCCAGTTACGGAACGCGGACTCCGAGCGTTTAAACCGTCCGCCGGTTGACTTGGTGTCGTACCAGACGTCATGCCAGACGCCGTCAATAAGCTGTCCCATCTTGCTCTCCTTACTGCCGGAAAAAGGTTAAGCGGGAAGAGCTCGCTCTCCCCGCCTTGAATTGCTTTCAGTATAGAAGCCTTACCACTTTTTATTCAGGACGCGGTCGATGCTAAATGCGCCTGGACCGGTAATACCCAGCAGGAGGAAGCCGCCGGCGATGGTCAGGTTTTTCATGAACATGATAGAGTTCACGCCTTCAGCAAAGTTGCTGTGGAAAAGGAAGGCGGTGAGCAGCGTAAAGACGGCGGTGATCAGCGCAGTGGTACGGGTCAGGAAACCAAACAGGATCGCCAGGCCGCCGCCGAACTCAAGCAGAATAACCAGTGGCAGCATGAAGCCCGGTACGCCCATCGCTTCCATATACTGCTGGGTGCCTGCATACCCGGTAATTTTGCCCCAGCCAGCGGTAATGAACAGGATCGGCATCAGAATACGCGCTACCAGAATGCCAACATCTTCTAATTTTTTCATTTTACTCTCCATGAAGCCACAGGGGCCGCTAATGTCATTTTTCCAGCGCTGGCAGGCATCTGCTGCCCGTTCGCTGTCGATGGAGAGGATAATAAACGCGGCGGTGGGGGATTGTTAGCAAGGAAAACTGTCAATCTTTATCAAATAATCTGAGGTATTTGCTGAGAGCTACGCCGGGCGGCGCTGCGCTTGCACCGGCCTACGAAAGACGTGGGCCGGGCAGGGTGGGGGGTTAACGCAGGCGTTGCTGTTTGATGGTGGACTGCACCAGACGCCAGGTGCTCCACGCGGCAAACCCGCGCTTCGCCCAGCGCAGCAGCATGTTGGGGTGGCGAACGGTGCGCACCGCCATCAGACTACTGCCCACCAGCAGCCACGATCGCATACTGAGAAAAGTATTCCAGCCGCGATCGTAAGCGCCGGTCGTCTCCAGCCAGTCACGTCGGCTGGCCGTCAGATCGAGGCGCTGCTGCTGGATCTGGCTTAGCAGCATCGCTTTGCGTTTAAGACGCTCCGCTTTAGTACTGCTCACTTTTTATCCTCCTCCAGCAGAGAACGATCGTTAGCCAGTTCGTCGCGCGTATGGCGCAGGAAGGTAGATTGTCGGGCCTTATGCAGCGTCCAGAAACCGCCGATGATTGCGCCTACCAGCAGAACCACAGTGGTAGCGATCATCGCGTTAAGACGGTATTGAGGGTCGATAGCCCAGATGATGAGAACCATCAGGCTCATCAGGCCAAAGGCAGCCAGCAGCATGGTGAGCCCCAACATCAGGAGCATCTGGATGACGTTTGCTTTCTCTTCTTCCAGTTCCACCACAACCAGTCGCAAACGCGTTTCCACCATCTCAACGAGGATGGTCATAATGCGTTGCCCAATACCCAGGACGCTTTTTCCTGGTCCGCTTGTATGACGTAAGTCAGCCATAATCAGCGTCGCGTCAGCAGCACGCCCAGCACCACACCGGCGGCAGCGGCAATCCCTACACCAGTCCACGGGTTCTCGCGCACGTATTCATCGGCGCGCGTGGCGGCTTCACGGGTTTGCTTGGCAATAACATCGCTGGTTTCACCCAGACGATAGCGGCTTTCGTGCAGAGCACGTTCTGCTTTGGTGCGCAGCTTACTCAACTCTTCTTTCGATCTGTCCCCGGAGCTACTTAATACCTCTTCCAGGGTATCCGTCAGGGATTTCAACTCAGCGCGCAGATGATCGGCAGTAGTATCTTTAGACTTAGACATAGTTCTCTCCAGGTGAGCGAGTGGTAACTTCCTTTAATAATCACGGGCCTCAAGCGTACGCAGCTCTTCCTGCGCCTCTCTCAGCTTGTCTTCACGTTTGGTCACTTTATCCGCATCGCCTTTTTGCTGTGCTTCAGTCAGATCCTGCTGGCGTTCAGCAACCTCTTCCTTCTGTTCAGCAATTTTTTTCTGGTGGTCTGCGCGCAGCTTGCTGTCAGTGCAGTTGGCTCTTAACTCTTTGAGTGCCGTATTCAGTCCGTCAACACGGCGCTGATTGTTATGCTTCTCGGCGTAGCTAATTTCGCGCAGGATATCCTATTCCTTCTCCTGGCAAAGCGATACGGCCTGCGAAGCGGCGCTCAAAGATAAAAGGCTTAACGCCAGTACGATGCGGTATCTCATTCTTATAACTTTCCCTTGTTTTAGCGGCATATCACCATGAAACGCCGAAAATGCAGTCAGTAAAAGAGTGACACTGTTCCCGTCTACTCAAGCATAGTAAGTAAACGCGAAGATCACCAAAGTAAGTGAAAAGATTCGGATTAGTAGAAGGTTAGCCCAGACGGTGAGGCGTATCCCGCAGGCGGGTGAGCCATGCTGACGTCTGGTCGTCGTCGTCCTGAAGGGCGATGATATAGCCCTGCGGCAAGGTGCGATCTAAAACCACTTTTGCCGCCGCACTTTGCGCGCTGGAGTCAAAGGTAATGACCAGGGTGTCATTTTTCGGCGTGATGCTTTTAAAGCGGATCCCATTGGCGTCAAGGTGGTGCCAGACGGAGAAGCCGTCCGGCACGCTGACGCTCTGGTTACCCGGGCGAATGGCCAGCGTTGACTCACGCTGCTGCAGCGTTACCCAGGCAGAGAAGAGCAGAGTGAAAAGCATAATGGTTGCCAGCGCAAAGGCGCACTGGTGCATCAGCGCGCGGCGCGAGCGTGGATTACTGCCGATTTCCATATTTTTTCTTCCATAAAACGAACAGCGAGCCAACCAGCCCAACTACCAGCAGAACCACCGGCAGCAGCATCAGGCAGGACATTAACGCATCTTCATATTTGCGAAACACGGGCGTCTTGCCCAGCAGATAACCAAAGGTCGTGAGGATCACCACCCACAGCAGGCCACTCATCCAGTTAAAGAACTGAAAGCGGGCGTTATTCAGACCGGAAAGGCCGGCAATAGTGGGCAGCAGGGTGCGTACAAAGGCAATGAAGCGGCCAATCAGCAGCGCAGAGAGCCCGTGCTTGTGGAACATATGGTGCGCCCGCTGGTGGTAGTGCGCAGGCAGGTGGGACAGCCAGTTCTGCACGATGCGCGTGTTGCCAAGCCAGCGTCCCTGTATGTAGCTTACCCAGCAGCCGAGGCTGGCGGCGGCGGTGAGCAGCAAAATGGTTTGCGGATAGCCCATCGCCCCTTTCGCAATCAGGACGCCCACCAGCACCAGCAGGCTATCACCCGGTAGAAATGCCGCGGGCAGCAGGCCGTTTTCCAGAAACAGGATCATAAATAAAACAAAATAGAGCATGCCGATCATGGAAGGATTCGCCAGCGTTTCGAAATCCTGGTGCCATAAAGCGTTCAGTAACTGGGTAAGTAGTTCCATTCAGTGTTCCTGGTACATCGGTTAACGAATATCGGGGTTAACGCCGCTGGAGAGAAATTGCATCTAATTGTAACAAACGCCAGAGATCTGCGTCACTGAAAATGCGTATTTTAGGAATTGATTTTGCTTGCCGGGGAGGGGGGTGACAAAGGTATTTACAAAGGCTGACACTCTATACGGTTGCTGACCGCGTTATGTCATTGATTGAACAGCGCAGGCGCGTCCGCGCCCGCTGCTAAAAAAGAAGTCTGTTATTTCACGGCGGTTGCGGCAGTATCGAGGTGAACCACCGGATTTTCAGCAAACAGATAGCGGTCAGCGTTAAACTCAAAGTCATCGCTGGTTTCATTAAACAGCATCAGCTTGGTGTTCTCAAGGTGCTGCCACATTGCCACTTTCGCTGCATGTGGATCTTTACGAATCAAGGCCTTAAGGATTTGATCGTGATCGTCACACCAGTTGTCCACGGTGCGGGCATCAATGTGATCGTGCAGTTTTTTCCAGTATGGGTTGTGTGTGCGCTGAGTCCACATTTTTTCCACGATTGCTGCCAGGGCGGTGTTCTGCGTGGCCAGCGCGACCTGCACGTGGAACTGCAGATCCCACTCGGAGTCGCGGAAGCACTTCTCCTGGCGCGCCTTGTCCTGGATCTCCATCAGCTTCATGATGTCCTGCTTGGTCACCTGGGTGGCGGCAAACTCGGCGATATTGCTCTCAATAAGCTGACGCGCCTGTAACAGCTCAAACGGGCCGTAGTTAGCAAACTCCATAGACTCGTCGGGGATCTGCTGATATTTCGCCTGGTTAGAGATGACATGGATACCCGAGCCCTTGCGGACCTCTACATAGCCTTCTACTTCCAGCATGATAATCGCTTCGCGCACCACGGTGCGGCTAACGCTCTTCTCATCGGCAATAAAACGCTCGGCGGGCAGTTTGTCACCGACCAGATACACGCCGTCCTCGATGCGGCTTTTTAGCTCAGCGGCCAGCTGCTGATATAAACGGCGTGATTCGGTGATTTCCATATGCGCTCCAGGCGAGACAGGATAGATAGATTTGTTATACCACTTTTCCTAAATTCTCACCATACCAGTAACGAAAAAGCCGCCCGAATAGTGCAGGCGGCTGTGGATCAACGACGTGATGGGTTACTGCATTTTACGAGTGTTGAGTGGCAGGGCCACCGACGGCGCGCTTCTCTTCTTCGAGTTCCGCCGCGGACTTGCTCTTCAGCACGGTCCAGATAACGATAGCGCCCAGCACATCGAACACGGCCAGTACGGCGAACAGCGGGCTGAAGCCGATGGTATCCGCCAGCGCACCAACGACCAGAGCAAACATGGTGCTCGCTGTCCAGGCGGCCATACCGGTCAGACCGTTGGCGGTAGCCACTTCGTTACGACCAAATACGTCTGAGGAGAGGGTGATCAGCGCACCAGAGAGAGACTGGTGAGCAAAACCGCCGACGCACAGCAGGGCGATAGCGACATAAGGGCTGGTGAACAGGCCGATCATGCCTGGGCCGATCATCAGTACCGCACCCATCGTCACCACCATTTTACGGGAGACAATCAGGTTCACGCCAAACCAGCGCTGGAACAGCGGCGGCAGATAACCCCCAACGATACAGCCAAGGTCTGCGAACAGCATGGGCATCCAGGCGAACATGGCGATCTCTTTCAGGTTAAAGCCGTAGACTTTAAACATGAACAGCGGGATCCAGGCGTTGAAGGTACCCCAGGCCGGCTCTGCCAGGAAACGCGGCAGGGCGATGCCCCAGAACTGACGGGTGCCCAGAATCTGCCATACGGACATTTTCTTACCGTTGTTGGTCTGGTGCTGTGCTTCCTGACCGCCAATGATATAGCCACGCTCTTCTTCGGTTAATTTTTTCTGATCGCGCGGATGTTTGTAGAAAATCAGCCAGGCCATCGCCCAGGCGAAGCTCAGCA
The DNA here is from genome assembly GCF_032052675.1 of Pseudescherichia sp. Taxonomy (NCBI): domain Bacteria; kingdom Pseudomonadati; phylum Pseudomonadota; class Gammaproteobacteria; order Enterobacterales; family Enterobacteriaceae; genus Pseudescherichia; species Pseudescherichia sp. The sequence goes on along the minus strand of NZ_DAMBWA010000004.1, from coordinate 149,276 downwards.
CGCCGGAGATGATGAAAGCCAGCTGCCAGCTGTGCATCACGATAGCCCACACCACCAGCGGCGGCGCAATCATCGCACCAATAGAGGAACCGACGTTGAAGTAGCCCACGGCGATAGAACGCTCTTTCGCCGGGAACCACTCGGAGGCAGCTTTCAGGCCGGCCGGGATCATCGCCGCTTCAGCGGCACCCACCGCACCACGCGCCAGCGCTAAACCACCCCAGCTGCCTGCCAGCGCCGTAGCGCCGCAGAAGATTGCCCAGGTTACAGCGAAGACGGCGTAGCCAACTTTAGTACCCAGAATATCCAGCACGTAGCCCGCAACCGGCTGCATGATGGTGTAGGCGGCGGAATAGGCCGCGATGATATAAGAGTACTGCTGCGTGGAGATGTGCAGCTCTTCCATTAGCGTTGGCGCAGCCGCAGCAATGGTGTTACGGGTCAGGTAGCCAAGCACGGTGCCCAGCGTCACCAGCGCTATCATGTACCAACGTAAACCTTTAATTTTACGCATGTAAAACCTCATCGTTATGTTATTTCCGCCTTGGGCGGCCCCTCCTCCGGATCGAGCCGGGGGAGGTGTAACGGGGGGCGTAGCCGGGAGTAACTCCCGAAACGGCCCGGACCTTGCCATCAGTGTGCGTGCACAAGTCGGTATCCGTACCGGTAAACTCAGTGATAAATCACCTGTAATGCATTCCGTCGGTATATGTTTCGCGACGGCAGAAAGATAACTTGTCATACAACTTTAAAAGGTGAGTGACATCACAAAAGTGCTTTTCTCTGTGTGGTCATTATTTCCCGCCAGCAAAGCCAGAGCTGGCGCGGGCTGGCGGCGAGTTTACCCCCTTGAGGGTAATTTTTTTGTCAGCGTTTATTGATCTAACTCACGAAAATATCTTCGGTCTATAGAAATTGGTGTGATAACTTTGTCAGCATTGAACGTACGCATCTAACGCACTCGTTTAGAGGAAGACGATAATGACCGCTTTTATGACCGAAGATTTCCTGCTGGATACCGAATTTGCTCGCCGTCTGTACCATGATTACGCGAAAGATCAGCCGATTTTCGACTATCACTGCCACCTGCCGCCGCAGCAGATTGCGGACAACTACCGTTTCAAAAACCTGTATGACATCTGGTTGAAAGGCGATCACTATAAGTGGCGTGCGATGCGTACTAACGGCGTGCCTGAGCGCCTGTGTACCGGCGATGCCTCTGACCGCGAGAAGTTTGATGCGTGGGCTGCTACCGTTCCGCACACTATTGGCAACCCGTTATACCACTGGACGCACCTCGAACTGCGCCGCCCGTTTGGTATTACAGGTAAGCTGCTCTCTCCGGCGACCGCCGATGAGATCTGGGAGCAGGGCAACGAACTGCTGGCCCAGGATAAATTCTCCGCGCGCGGCATCATGCAGCAGATGAATGTGAAGATGGTCGGCACCACTGACGATCCGATCGACTCTCTGGAGCATCACGCCAGCGTGGCCAAAGACACCTCTTTCAGCATTAAAGTGCTGCCGAGCTGGCGTCCGGATAAGGCGTTCAACATCGAGCTGGCGACCTTTAACGACTATATGGCGAAGCTGGGTGAAGTCTCTGATACCGATATCCGCCGCTTTAGCGATCTGCAAACCGCGCTGACCAAGCGTCTGGATCACTTTGCCGCCCACGGCTGTAAAGTCTCTGACCATGCGCTGGACGTGGTGCTGTTTGCCGAGGCGAGCGAAGCCGAGCTGGATAGCATTCTTGCACGCCGCCTGGCGGGTGAGACCCTGAGCGAGCGCGAAGTGGCGCAGTTTAAAACCGCCGTGCTGGTCTGGCTGGGTGCAGAGTATGCCCGCCGCGAATGGGTACAGCAGTACCACATCGGCGCGCTGCGTAATAACAACCTGCGCCAGTTCAAACTGCTGGGGCCGGACGTTGGCTTTGACTCCATCAACGACCGCCCGCTGGCGGAAGAGCTCTCTAAGCTGCTCAGCAAGCAGAACGAAGAGAACCTGCTGCCGAAAACCATTCTTTACTGCCTGAACCCGCGCGATAACGAAGTGCTGGGCACCATGATCGGTAACTTCCAGGGTGAAGGTATGCCGGGCAAAATGCAGTTCGGCTCCGGCTGGTGGTTTAACGATCAGAAAGATGGCATGGAGCGTCAGATGACCCAGCTGGCACAGCTTGGCCTGTTAAGCCGCTTTGTCGGCATGCTGACCGATAGCCGTAGCTTCTTGTCCTATACCCGTCACGAATACTTCCGCCGTATCCTGTGCCAGATGATTGGCCGCTGGGTGGCAGCCGGGGAAGCACCGGCAGATATCCAGCTGCTGGGCGAGATGGTGAGAAATATCTGCTTTAACAATGCGCGTGATTACTTCGCGATTGAACTGAACTAAGGCCGTTTGAGGTTGATATGCAATACATCAAGATCCATTCGCTAGATAACGTCGCAGTCGCCCTGGCTGACCTGGCGGAAGGCGCGGAAATTTCTGTCGATAACCACACCGTGCAGCTGCGCCAGCCGGTGGGACGCGGGCATAAGTTTGCCCTGCAGCCCATCCCGCAGGGGCAGAACGTGGTGAAATACGGTCTGCCGATTGGCCACGCCACGGCAGATATCGCAGCGGGTGAATACATTCACTCTCACAATGCGCGCACCAATCTGAGCGATCTGGACGAGTATAGCTATCAACCCGATCTTCAGGCTGTGCAGGCGCAGGCGGCAGATCGCGACGTTGAGATCTACCGCCGGGCCAACGGCGAGGTAGGGATCCGCAATGAACTGTGGATCCTGCCGACCGTCGGCTGCGTCAACGGCATCGCTCGCCAGATCCAGACCCGTTTCTTAAAAGAGACGCAGAATGCTGAAGGCACCGACGGCGTCTTCCTGTTCAGCCACACCTACGGCTGCTCGCAGCTTGGGGACGATCACGTCAACACCCGCACCATGCTGCAAAACATGGTGCGCCACCCTAACGCGGGTGCGGTGCTGGTGATTGGTCTCGGCTGTGAGAACAACCAGGTTGATGTGTTCCGCGAAACGCTGGGCGATTTCGACCCGGACCGCGTCCACTTTATGGTCTGCCAACACCAGGAAGACGAAGTGGAAGCGGGCCTTGAGCATATGCACCAGCTCTATAATGCAATGCGTAACGATAAACGCGAACCGGGCAAGCTGAGCGAGCTGAAGTTTGGTCTCGAGTGCGGCGGCTCCGATGGTCTCTCTGGCATCACCGCCAACCCGATGCTGGGCCGCTTCTCGGACTACGTGATCGGTAACGGCGGCACTACCGTGCTGACCGAGGTGCCTGAGATGTTTGGTGCCGAGCAGATCCTGATGAGCCACTGCCGCGATGAGTCCACGTTTGAAAAAACCGTCACTATGGTGAACGACTTCAAACAGTACTTTATCGCCCACAACCAGCCGATCTACGAGAACCCATCGCCGGGTAACAAAGCGGGCGGCATTACCACCCTGGAAGAGAAGTCGCTGGGCTGCACCCAGAAAGCGGGGGCCAGCCAGGTGGTTGACGTGCTGCGCTACGGTGAGCGTCTGAAAACCCACGGTCTGAACCTGCTGAGCGCGCCGGGTAACGACGCCGTTGCTACCAGTGCGCTGGCCGGTGCGGGCTGCCATATGGTGCTCTTCTCTACCGGACGTGGTACGCCTTACGGCGGCTTTGTGCCAACGGTGAAAATCGCTACCAATAGCGAGCTGGCAGCGAAGAAAAAACACTGGATCGACTTTGACGCCGGACAGCTGATCCACGGCAAACTGATGCCGCAGGTGCTGACTGAGTTTGTGGATACCATCGTTGAGATTGCTAACGGCAAACAGACCTGCAACGAGCGCAACGAGTTCCGCGAGCTGGCGATCTTTAAGAGTGGTGTGACGCTGTAAGCGTGGTGTCGGGTGGCGCTAACGCTTACCCGACCTACGGAACCCTGTAAGCCCGGTAAGGCGTAGCCGCCACCGGGCTTTTGTTTTTAGCTACGCAGGGCGTTTTTCGCCAGGCGTTCATCTTCCGCCATACAGGCTGCGGCGGTAAAGAGCACGTCGGTGGAGGAGTTCAGCGCCGTCTCGCAGGAGTCCTGCAGTACGCCGATGATAAAGCCTACCGCTACCACCTGCATGGCCACATCGTTCGGAATACCAAACATATTACAGGCCAGCGGGATCAGCAGCAGCGAGCCGCCCGCCACGCCGGAGGCACCGCAGGCGCACAGAGAGGCCACCACGCTCAGCAGCAGCGCCGTAGGCAGATCCACCGGAATACCCAGGGTGTGTACTGCCGCCATCGTTAGCACTGTAATGGTGATCGCCGCGCCCGCCATGTTAATGGTCGCGCCCAGCGGCACGGAGACAGAGTAGGTGTCGCGGTCCAGGTTTAGCTTTTTGCACAGCGCCATGTTAACCGGAATATTGGCCGCCGAGCTGCGGGTAAAGAAGGCGTAAACGCCGCTTTCGCGCAGGCAGGTAAACACCAGCGGATAGGGGTTGCGGCGGATCTTCCAGAACACCAGCAGCGGGTTGATGATCAGCGTCACCAGCAGCATACAGCCGATCAGAACCACCAGCAGCTGGGCATAGCCAAACAGGGTGTCGAAACCGGTGGTGGCGAGGGTAGAGGCAACCAGGCCGAAGATACCGATGGGGGCGAAGCGGATCACCAGCTGCACCATAAAGGTTACCGCGTTCGAGAAGTCGTTGATCAGATCCTTCGTGCTCTCGTTGCCGTGACGCAGGGCGAAGCCCAGACCGATAGCCCAGACCAGAATGCCGATGTAGTTGGCGTTCAACAGGGCGTCTACCGGGTTGGAAACCATGCTCAGCAGCAGGCCGCGCAACACCTCGACGATGCCAGACGGCGGCGTGATTTCAGCCGCGCCGGTGACCAGCTGCAGCGTCGAAGGAAACAGGAAGCTGAACACCACCGCCGTCAGCGCGGCGGAGAAGGTACCCAGCAGATAGAGAAACAGAATAGGGCGGATGCTGGTTTTCTGGCCGTGCTGATGGTTGGCGATGGAGGCCATAACCAGCATCAAAACCAGCACCGGCGCGACGGCCTTCAGCGCGCCAACGAAGAGAGTGCCGAGCAGGCCCACGGCAATCGCCGCAGGTTTCGAGATCCACGCCAGTAGAATACCGAACACCAGCCCGACAAGGATCTGTTTTACAAGGCTGCCCCGCATAATATGCTTGAGCAGGCCAGACGGTTGTGTCGCCATGATAGTTCCTTAAGTGAAATTGCGTTCCAGCCGAAGTGTGCTCTATGTCACGTTTATGTCCGGATGTAACTAAATGTTTGCCTGGTTGAGTATATGGAAAGAACTATTGAGGGGAAGTGCAACGTGCTGGATTTTACGTACTGCGTCAAAGTTTTTAACTAAGTATTTACATTTTTCCGGGCGGCGCTCACGCCGCCCGGCGTAATGGTTATGAGAGTCGCTGCTTCTTGTCGTTCTGATGGTTAACCCAGGCATTGATCAGCAGGGTCACCGCCAGGATGCCGCCCACCACGCCCAGCGAGATAGCGATCGGGATATGGTAGAAATCGACGATCAGCATCTTGATACCGATAAACACCAGGATCACCGACAGGCCATACTTCAGCATCGCAAAACGCTCCGCCACGCCCGCCAGCAGGAAGTACATCGCACGCAGGCCGAGGATCGCGAACAGGTTCGAGGTCAGCACGATAAACGGATCGGTGGTGACGGCGAAGATCGCCGGGATGCTATCGACAGCGAAGATCACGTCGCTCAGCTCAACGAGGATCAGCACCAGCAGCAGCGGTGTGGCATACAGCAGGCCGTTGTGCCGCACAAAGAAGTGCTCATTCTCAATGGTATCGGTCATGCGCAGATGGCCGCGCAACCAGCGCACCATCGGCTTGTCGCCAATTCCGGCTTCGTCCTCTTTCGCCAGCGCCATCTTGACCCCGGTAAAGAGCAGGAAGGCGCCGAAGACGTAGAGCAGCCACTCGAACTGGGAGATCAGCCAGCTACCGGCGAAGATCATGATAGTACGCAGCACAATTGCGCCCATTACGCCGTAGATCAATACCCGGCGCTGTAGGGCAGGCGGGATAGAGAAGTAGCTGAACAGCATCAGCCAGACAAAGACGTTATCCACCGCCAGCGCTTTTTCGATCAGGTAGCCGGTAAGGAAGGCGAGCGCCTGTGGGTCGGCCACCGCCCGGCCTTCGGTAGAGGCGAGATACCACCAGAAGGCAGCGTTAAACAGCAGCGAGAGGGTGACCCACAGGATCGACCAGCCGGCCGCCTGTTTCATGGTCATGGTATGGGTGCCACGACGGCCATGAAGCAGAAGGTCGATAGCCAGCATGATCACAACGACTACAGCGAATCCGCCCCACAGGAGCGGTGTGCCGACACTATTCATAGAGAGTTTCCTTGCAATAAAAACAAAAACGGCCAACGTCGAAAGACGGCAGCCGCTTGTTTTAGATGCACAGGGCCTCGCCTTTCGGCAAGGTCTCACTTACACCCTGTTCAGGATGCCCGGCGACCGGATGCGTAAACGCATCGTAATGACGACCTGCCGGCGAAGAAGTTACTCCCCTTTGCTAGTAACAAAATATGTCAGAGCAGAGAGGGCGTCAATGTCAGCCCCCTCCGGTTTTACATACCTTTACGCCGGTGAGCGAGTTGCAGGTGTGGTGTCTGCAGGGAACACCACGCCCGTCTGGCGACGGATCTCGGTAAGCAGATTCGCCGTAATGCGGCTCACCTCAAGACCCGCGTGGTTAACCGCGTTGTCATCCACCAGCTGAGCAAACCGCTCCGCTTCATAGAGCATGGTGTTGATATGCTGCGGCTGGGTGATCTCCTGCGGCTTGCCGCCGCGCGGCACAAACGACACGCGCTGGCACTCGGAGAGCTGCTCAATCACCAGCGCGCCATCTTCCCCCTGGATCTCGCTGGCCAACGAGGAGTCGCTGACCTTGGAGTGCTGCAACGTGACGCTGAAGTCACCGTAGTTCAGCACTGCCACGCCGTGGCCGTCAACACCGCTCGGCAGCAGGCTGGCGGTAGCCTGCACGCTCTGCGGCTCGCCCCACAGCGCCACCGCTGAGGCCAGGCAGTAGAAGCCAATATCCATGATCGAGCCGTTAGAGAAGGCCGGATTGAAGGTATTAGGGTTCTCGCCGTTGAGGTAGCGCTGATAGCGCGAAGAGTACTGGCAGTAGTTAAAGAACACCTTCCGCAGCTTACCTATCTTCGGCAGGGACTGCTGCAGCAGCAGGAAGTTGGGCAGCGCGCCGGTTTTAAAGGCTTCAAACAGCACTACGCCGTTCTCCCGCGCGACCGCGATGGCCGCCTCGACCTCTTGCAAGTTTGAGGCCAGCGGCTTCTCGCAGATCACATGCTTCTTATGACGCAAAAAGAGCGCGGTTTGTGAGAAGTGCAGAGAGTTGGGGCTAGCGACATAGACCGCATCAATAGCGTCACTCTGGGCCAGGGCGTCGAGAGAGGTAAAGAGGTGCTCGACGGGATAATCGCTGGCAAAGTGCTCGGCCTGCTCAAGGCTGCGGGAGTAAACGCCGGTCAGCTTCAGCTTGCCGGTCTCATGGGCGGCATCAACGAACTGGCGGGTGATCCAGTTGGTGCCAACGACTGCGAAACGTATCATAAATCCTTTATGCTCCATCGGGGACAGTCTGCCCAATGTAGCATGTCAGGATGACAAAACGAGTGCGCTATTGCGCAAAATCGCTAAGGGAGCGGTGGGTCAGCCACAGGCGGGTATCGAACTCCAGCTGGTGGTACTGCGGCTCCATATGGCAGCAGAGCTGGTAGAAGGCTTTGTCATGCTCCTTCTCCTTCAGGTGCGCCAGCTCGTGGACGGCGATCATGCGCAAGAACGGCTCCGGCGCGCTGCGGAACACGGTGGCGATGCGGATCTCTGCCTTGGCCTTCAGCTTGCCGCCCTGCACCCGAGAGACGGCGGTATGCAGACCGAGGGCGTTCTTCAGGACGTGGATCTTATTGTCGTAGGCCACCTTGTTAATCGGCGGCGCGTTGCGCAGGAACTCGCTTTTCAGATCCTGAATATAGCTGTACAGCGCTTTGTCGGTGGTGACGTTGTGCTGGCCCGGATAGCGCTTCTCCAGCACCTCGCCGAGGCGATTTTGCGCAATGAGCGACTGCACCTGGGCCAGCAGATTTTCCGGATAGCCCTGGAGATAGAGAAGATTGCTCATTATTGCCCCGCGATAACAGTTAAAAAAGGGTATACTCACGCCCCCGCTCAGGGGACAACACCGAATTTTACCATCCAGGAGGGCCGATGAGCCATTCAGACAACGGTTTCCGTTCACTTAATTTAAAGCGTTTTCCGGAAACGGACGACGTCAACCCGCTGCAGGCGTGGGAAGCGGCCGATGAGTATCTGCTGCAGCAGCTGGACGAAACCGAAATCAGCGGCCCGGTCCTGATTTTTAACGATGCCTTTGGTGCGCTGGCCTGCGCGCTGGTGGAACATACGCCTTTCAGCATCGGCGACTCCTACTTAAGCGAGCTGGCGACCCGGGAGAACCTGCGTCACAACGAGCTGGATGAGGGCAGCGTCACCTTCCTCGACAGCACCGCTGCGTATCCGGCCGCGCCGGGCGTGGTGCTGATCAAGATCCCAAAAACGCTGGCGCTGCTGGAGCAGCAGCTGCGTGCGCTGCGCCAGGTCGTGACGCCAGAGACGCGGATCATTGCCGGCACCAAAGCCCGTGATATCCACAACTCCACCCTGGAGCTGTTCGAGAAGATCCTCGGGCCGACCACCACCACGCTGGCGTGGAAAAAGGCGCGGCTGGTGAACTGTACCTTTAACGCCCCGGCATTAAACGATGTGCAAGAGACCCTGAGCTGGACGCTGGACGGTACGCCGTGGACTATCCATAACCACGCCAACGTCTTCTCCCGTACCGGGCTGGATATTGGCGCGCGCTTCTTCCTTCAGCACCTGCCGGAAAATCTGGAGGGGGAGATTGTCGATCTCGGCTGCGGTAACGGCGTGATTGGTCTGACTCTGTTGGAGAAGAACCCTGAGGCGCAGGTGGTGTTTGTCGATGAGTCGCCGATGGCAGTGGCCTCCAGCCGCCTGAACGTTGAGACCAACATGCCCGAGGCGCAGGATCGCTGCGAGTTTATGATCAACAACGCGCTCTCCGGCGTAGAGCCGTACCGCTTCAACGCGGTGTTCTGCAACCCGCCGTTCCACCAGAAGCACGCCCTGACGGATCATATTGCCTGGGAGATGTTCCACCACGCCCGCCGCTGCCTGAAAACCAACGGCGAGCTCTATATCGTGGCTAACCGCCACCTGGACTACTTCCATAAGCTGAAGAAGATCTTCGGCAACTGCACCACCGTTGCTACCAACAGCAAGTTTGTGGTGCTGAAGGCGGTGAAGCTGGCGCGCAGGCGTTAATTCCCATTACGTTGGGCCTCGTAATGTTGTAGGCCCGGTAAGCGCAGCGCCACCGGGCATGACTGAACTTCCGCCGGACGGCGCTACGCTTGCACCGGCCTACGTTGATCCGGCGTCGTCTTAAATTTCGAGAGCCAATTTTGTTCCCTGCGCGATGGCGCGGCGGGCGTCCAGCTCCATCGCCACGTCGCAGCCGCCAATCAGATGCACCGTTTTTCCTGCCGCCCGCAGCGGATCGGCCAGATCCCGGCGCGGCTCCTGACCGGCGCAAAGCACGACGTGATCCACCGCTAACAGCTGCGGTTCGCCGTCGATCAGCACGTGCAGCCCCTCGTCGTCGATCTTCTGATAGCTTACCGCCGGGATCATCTTCACCCCGCGCGACAGCAGCGTAGCGCGGTGGATCCAGCCGGTGGTTTTCCCCAGCCCCTCGCCGGGTTTACCTGGCTTACGCTGAAGCATCACAATCTGCCTCGGGCTTTTCGGCTGCAACGCCCCCTCGGGACGCAGGCCGCCCACCTCCTGCAGGCTGGTATCGATCCCCCACTCAACGCAAAACTCAGCGATATTCTGGCTGGAGGACGCTCCCGGCTGGCTCAGGTACATGGCGGTATCGAAGCCGATGCCGCCGCCGCCGATAATCGCCACCTTCGCGCCCACCGGCACCTTATCGCGCAGCACCGCCAGATAGGTCAGCACCTTCGGGTGATCGATCCCCTCGATCGGCGGGATCCGCGGCTCGATGCCGCAGGCGAGGATCGTCTCGTCAAAATCGATAAGATCCTCCGCGGTCACCAGCCGGTTGAGCTGCAAACGGATGCCGGTAATGTCGATCATCCGCCGGTAGTAGCGCAGGGTTTCATAGAACTCCTCTTTGCCTGGGATCTGCCTGGCGATAGTAAACTGGCCGCCGATCTCTGCTCCGGCATCGAACAGGGTGACCTGATGGCCGCGCTGGGCAGCGTTCACTGCAAAGGCCAGCCCCGCCGGACCTGCACCGACCACCGCCAGCTTTTTCGCTGTTGATGCCGGAACGATCGGCATGATCGTCTCGTGACAGGCGCGGGGATTAACCAGGCAGGAGGTCACCTTGCCAGCGAAAATTTGATCGAGGCAGGCCTGGTTGCAGCCGATACAGGTGTTGATCTCCGCCTCGCGACCGCTCTGCGCCTTCGACAGGATCTCCCCGTCGGCGAGAAAAGGGCGGGCCATCGACACCATATCGGCATCGCCGCGCGCCAGCACCTCGTCGGCAACGCCGGGATCGTTAATGCGGTTGGTGGTGATTAGCGGCAGCGAGACGTGGCCCTTCAGCTTGCGTGTCACCCAGCTAAAGGCAGCACGCGGCACCGGCGTGGCGATGGTGGGAATGCGCGCCTCGTGCCAGCCAATCCCGGTGTTGATCAAGGTTGCCCCTGCGGCCTCCACGGCTTTGGCCAGCTGCACCGTCTCCTCGAACGTGCCGCCGTCCTCGACTAAATCGAGCATCGACAGGCGGTAGATAATGATAAAATCGCTGCCCACGCGCTGGCGCACGGCGCGCACCACTTCGGTCGCAAAACGCATCCGCCGGGCGTAATCACCTCCCCACTCATCCTCGCGTTGGTTGGTACGGGCCGCGAGAAACTCGTTAATCAGATACCCCTCCGAACCCATGATTTCCACCCCATCATAGCCCGCCTCGCGGGCAAGCAGGGCGCAGCGGGCGAAATCATCGACCAGGGCCAGGATCTCATCGTGGGTCAGGGCATGGGGGGTAAAGCGGTTGATAGGCGCCCGGATAGCCGACGGGGCCACCAGCTGCGGCTGGTAGCTGTAACGCCCGGTGTGCAGGATCTGCAGGGCGATTTTACCGCCCTCCTGATGTACCGCCTCGGTGACTAACTGGTGATGCGGGAGCTGACTGGCATCACACAGCGCCGCGCCGCCCGCCATCGTCACCCCGGAGAGCGCTGGCGCCACGCCGCCGGTGACAATCAGCGCCACGCCGTGACGGGCGCGCTCGGCGTAGAAGGCCGCGAGGCGCGCAGGGCCGTCGGGGCGTTCTTCAAGGCCGGTATGCATCGAGCCCATCAGCACGCGGTTTTTTAGGGTGGTAAAGCCCAGATCGAGAGGGGCAAACAGCGACGAATAGCGCATTGTCTCTTCCAGTATAAAATTATTGTTATGTGGTCGGATGAGTTCTAATTTAGCCGTCGCAAGATAAAAGGGAAAAGGCGCGTGAAGCAGTTGTGATGAGATTCAAAGAATGGCGTTGGCCCCCATCCGCAAACAGGGGCCAACGTAGTCAGGCTTTTTCAGTCGAGACGCTCAGCGCCGCCAGCGCCAGCCCGGCGGCTTTCAGCACCTGCTCGCACTGCTCAACCGTCAGGGTTAACGGCGGTTCGATACGAATGGTTTTGGCATTGTTCAGCGTACCCGCTACCAGCACGCGCTGGCGGAACATCTCGCTGGCAAAGTTGTACCCGCTCTCGTTGTCGACAAACTCAATCGCCATCAGCATCCCTTTGCCACGCACGTCGTACACCAGCTCCGGGTACTGACGCGCCAGCAGGCGGAAGCCATCCAGCAGCATGTCGCCTTTCTGCTCGGCCTGTGCCGGTAGGTTCTCCTCCAGCAGCACGTTGATGGTCGCCAGCGCCGCGGCACAGGCCAGCGGGTTGCCACCAAAGGTAGTGGTGTGCAGGAACGGATTGTCGAACAGCACCGAGAAGACCTCTTCGGTGGCAATGGTCGCGCCGATGGGCATCACACCGCCGCCGAGTGCCTTAGCAAGGCAGAGGATATCCGGCTGCACGTTCTCATGCTCGCAGGCGAACATTCTGCCGGTACGGCCCATGCCGGTCTGCACCTCATCAAAGATCAGCAGCGCGCCAAACTCATCGCACAGCTTACGCACGGCAGGGAGGTATCCCGTCGGTGGCAGGATCACACCGCCTTCGCCCTGAATCGGCTCGAGGATCACTGCCGCCACGTCATCACCGGTTTTATGACACTCGGAGAGCAGGGTGCGCATGGCCTCGATATCGCCGAAGGGAACATGGCGGAAGCCCGGCAGCAGCGGCATAAAGGGTTTACGGAAGGCAGATTTTGCCGTCGCGGAGAGCGCGCCAAGGGATTTGCCGTGGAATGCGCCGCTGGTGGCGACAAAGGTAAACTTCCCGCGCGGCGACTGATAGGCCTTCGCCAGCTTGAGGGCAGCTTCAATGGACTCGGTGCCGCTGTTGCTAAAGAAGCTGTACTTGAGTTTGCCCGGTGCGAGGGCGGCGAGGGTTTTTGCCAGCATGGCCCGGAGCGGATCGAGCAGCTCCTGGCTGTGAAGCGGTTGTTTCGCGAGCTGATTCTGTACGGCGGAAACCACAACTGGATTACGGTGCCCCACGTTAAAAATGCCAAATCCACCCAGGCAATCTAAAAACTCCTGTCCCTGGGTGTCGACAAGCGTATTGAGACTTCCTGCTTGCCACTCTACGGCTCCGTAATCCCCGCCAGCAGTTACAGACTTGCGGTACTCTAAAAATCCAGGGTTAACATGCTCTTTAAAGTAATCAATCACCTCTCGGTTAAGTTCTTTCATCTCCTCATGATCAAGCGTTCGCTTCTCAATGAGGTTCAGGGCGTGTGCGCTGCAGGCGAGGGCCGATGCGCTGGAAGGTAACCTGTTCAAAATGAGCTCCCGGGGATGGCGTATCACGCGATACTGCATAAATTATTGCAGGGATTACGCCACTTCGGCATGGGTAGCAAAAATCGGGATAAACGCCAGGTCAAAACCGCGCTGCGCAAAATTTAATCATGCCAAATTATGTCAAGCGTAAGTCACCGCTGAGTCTTTTATAAAGGATTTTGCGAACTTACGTCGCGCCCTGCACCAACATAGTGCAAGGCGTGCTGTACAAACGGGCACGGCAGTTAAGACTTTTTAGGTAGTTTCATTCCGAAAGTATTTGAAATCAATATATTAGAAGGGCGCATAAAAAGTGCGGTTTAGTGATATTTTGCGATCGCGATCGGTTTTAACAACTAAAGATAAATTTTTTACCGCCGAAAAATGATTAGTCTAAAAAATTAACATATAACACCTGCAAGGAATGCCCGCCATGTCCTCTCAACGCTACGTCACCCAGAATGAGTATCCGCTGGACGATGACACGACCCTCATGTCGACCACCGATCTGCAAAGCTACCTGACCCATGCTAACGACACCTTTGTGCAGGTGAGCGGCTATACGCTGGATGAGCTGCTGGGTCAGCCGCACAACCTGGTACGCCACCCGGATATGCCGAAAGCGGCCTTTGCCGACATGTGGTACACGCTCCAGCAGGGTGAGCCGTGGAGCGGCATTGTAAAAAACCGCCGTAAAAATGGCGATCACTACTGGGTACGGGCTAACGCGGTGCCGGTGGTGCGTAACGGCCAGACTACGGGCTATATGTCGATCCGTAACCGGGCGACGCCGGAAGAGATTGCTGCCGTTGAGCCGCTCTACAAGGCGCTAAATGAAGGGCGCTGCAACAGGCGGATCCATAAAGGTCTGGTGGTGCGTAAAGGCTGGCTCGGCAAACTGCCAGCCATGCCGCTGCGCTGGCGGGTCCGCGGCGTGATGGCGGTGCTGTTTGCGCTGATGGCGGGCTCGCTCATGCTAAGCCATGCCGGATGGAGCGCGCTGGCGGCCAGCGCGGTGGTAATGCTGCTGGGTACGTGGCTGTTTGAGCAGCAGATCGTCCGTCCGGTAGAGAACGTGGCGCGTCAGGCGCTGAAGGTCGCCACCGGCGAGCAGAATAGCGTGGAGCATTTGAACCGTAGCGACGAGCTGGGGCTCACTCTGCGCGCGGTCGGCCAGCTGGGCCTGATGTGCCGCTGGTTAATTAATGATATTTCCGGTCAAGTGGCCAGCGTACGTAACGGCAGCGATCGCCTGGCACAGGGCAATGAAGATCTCAACGACCGCACCCGCCAGACGGTCACCAACGTTCAGCAGACCGTGGCCACCATGAACCAGATGGCGGCGTCGGTGCAGAGCAACTCTGAAACCGCAGCCGAAGTCGATAAGCTGTCGATGGCGGCGAGCACGGCAGCAAGCGAAGGCGGAGAGGCAATGCAGACGGTAGTGAAAACGATGGATGATATTGCCGACAGCACGCAGCGCATCGGCTCTATCACCTCGCTTATCAATGATATTGCTTTCCAGACCAACATTCTGGCGCTCAACGCCGCGGTAGAAGCGGCCCGCGCCGGGGAGCAGGGTAAGGGCTTTGCTGTCGTAGCCGGAGAGGTCCGACACCTGGCGAACCGCAGCGCCAACGCGGCAAATGATATCCGCAAGCTGATTGATGCCAGCGCCAGCAAGGTGCAGTCTGGGGCGGATCAGGTCCACGCCGCCGGACGTACTATGGATGATATCGTAGAGCAGGTGAAAAACGTCACGCGCCTGATTGCCCAGATCAGCCACTCTACCTCTGAGCAGGCTACCGGGCTGTCGGAGCTCACTCGGGCGGTGGCCGAGCTGGACGGCATCACGCAAAAAAATGCTGAGCTGGTCGAGGAGAGTGCGCAAATTTCGGCGATGGTTAAGCATCGCGCTAACCGTCTGGAAGATGCCGTTACCGTCCTGCATTAATTAGCATCGTTTATTCATGCCGCCGGGTTTATTGCAATCCGGCGGCTTTTTTTTGCAATTGTGTAATTGATTTTTAATATATTTGTTAAATCGTGCTACTAACGGTCATATAACGATCGATGCTTCGTAATTAATAGTCTCCGCCTATTTATCCTCGGAATTATCCAATATAAAAACGATCAAAGTCATAAAGTTAGCCGCTCCGTTACCGATAACGTGATCGTCATAGAGATAATCACCTTGATGGAGTATATATGTTCTTACATGACGTAAAGATTGGCACAAAGTTATTTCTGGCATTCGGGTTCTTTATTGTATTAATGGTAGCCAGCTCCTGCCTTTCACTATTTAGCCTGAACCGCGCAAATAACGGCATGCAGACTATTGTGAACAGTGATTATCCCACCACGGTCAAAGCGAACCAGCTTATCGACAAGTTCCAGACCTTTGTCAGCACCCAGCAGCTGATGCTGTTGGATAGCGAAGGAAAGTGGAACGAGAGCATGCAGCAGCAGCTGAGCGCCATCAGTGGCGAAATCACGGTGCTGCTGGATACCCTGACGAAACAGCTTGATGACCCCCAGTCACAGAAGATCCTCACCGATCTGCGCGGGGTACGCCAGCAGTATCTCGACTCCCGCTTTCGCATTTTAGAGGCGGTGAAGGTCGGCAACCGGGAAGCCGCCGTCCAGGAGATGATGAACACCACCGTCCCTATCCAGAACGCCTACAAGCAGAAGGTGCTGGAGCTGATCGCGATTCAGGACGCGCGGATGCGCGATGCGGGTAAACAGGTCGACAGCGACTTCAATACTAACCGCCTGATGCTGATCCTGCTGGCATTGGTCAGCATCGGTATCGCCGTGCTGATGGGAACCGTGATTGTGCGTGCCATTACCCGTCCGCTGGGGCAGGCGGTGGATCTGGCGGAGGCGATTGCCGCCGGGGATCTGACCCACTCGATTGAGGTTAAGCACCGGGACGAGACCGGCGTACTGCTCAGCGCGCTGATGGCTATGAAGAGTCGCCTGCTGGAGATTGTGCAGGAGGTACAGTATGGCTCAGAGAATATCTCCAGCGCCGCCGCGCAAATTGTTGCCGGTAATCAGGATCTGGCGGCCCGTACCGAAGAGCAGGCCAGCTCCGTGGAGCAGACCGCGGCCTCTATGGAGCAGATCACCGCCACGGTGAAAAATACCGCCAGCCATACTACCGAAGCGACCCAGCTCTCCGCCGACGCGGCGACGGTGGTAAAAACCAACGGCGCGATGATGAAGCAGGTGACGGAGAAGATGCGCGTCATCAACGATACCTCCAGCCGCATGTCCGATATCATCAACCTGATCGATGCCATCGCTTTCCAGACCAATATTCTGGCGCTCAACGCGGCGGTTGAAGCCGCACGCGCGGGCGAGCACGGACGCGGCTTCGCGGTAGTGGCCGGGGAAGTCCGCCAGCTGGCGCAGAAAAGCGCCTCGTCGGCGAATGATATCCGCCAGCTAATTGAGGACTCCACGACCCAGGCGCGGGAAGGGATGGCGCTGGTGGAAAAAGCGGGCGGGCTGATCAACGGCATGGTGAGCAACGTTGAGGAGATGGATACTATTCTGCGACAGATTGGCCACGCCAGCCATGAGCAGACGGAGGGGATCTCGCAGATCAACAGCGCCATCGGCCTGATCGACGCCACCACCCAGCAGAACTCCAGCCTGGTAGAGGAGTCCGTGGCGGCAGCGGCGTCGCTGAACGAGCAGGCGCAGCATCTGAAAGCCCTGATCAAGGTATTCCGCGTTAGCCAGGCAGAGGCGAC
Organism: Pseudescherichia sp.; assembly: GCF_032052675.1. Classification (NCBI taxonomy): domain Bacteria; kingdom Pseudomonadati; phylum Pseudomonadota; class Gammaproteobacteria; order Enterobacterales; family Enterobacteriaceae; genus Pseudescherichia; species Pseudescherichia sp. The sequence continues at coordinate 132,396 of NZ_DAMBWA010000004.1, read as the reverse complement.
CGCTTAATCCATCTGGGAGATCTCCAGCGCCGCCCGGTCGATCACGCCGATGATCTGCTTCAGCTGGGCGGGGCTGATCTCTTCATGGTTCACCTTCAGATCCAACACCGCCTTGAAGTTATCCAGGGCGCGTTTCATCTGCGGATTTTTGCGCAGCTGGTGCCCGACGCCGCGCGCTTTGATCCGCGCCTGAATATGCACAAGATGCTCCTGGTTCTCCTCCAGCCACTGCTGGCCTGCCTCGGTAATGGCAATCTTTTTACGTCCGCTCTCCTCTTCGCTAATCTCAATGAACGCCTGCTCCTGCAGGAAATCAAGGGTCGGGTAGATCACGCCGGGACTGGGGGTATAGTGGCCCTGGGTCAGGTTTTCGATCTCTTTGATCAGCTCATAGCCGTGGCTGGCGTTGCGGGTCAGGATCTCTAACACCACCAGCCGCAGCTCGCCGTGGCCGAAGAAGCGCTGACGGCGTCCACCGCCGTGGCCGTGATGATGATGGGGACGATCTTCAGCATGGTGCATGATTACAGCCTCTTTTTTGATATATCTAAATTATGTCTAAATTAAGTCTACATCCCGCAATAGCTGCTTGTCTAACGCTATCAAAAAAATTCTTGCAATCTCTCTAAGTAGCAATCATTATCATTTGAAATTTATTTAGATATATCGTATTCCACTTGGGATGGCTAATATGACGAAACAAGATCGACGTTATCCGCAGCGCGTGCGCAACGAGCTGCGCTTTCGCGAGCTGACGGTGCTGCGCGTGGAGCGCATTGGCGCAGGGTTCCAGCGTATCGTGCTGGGGGGAGAGGCGCTGGCGGGCTTTAGCAGCCGGGGCTTTGACGATCACACCAAGGTCTTCTTCCCGGAACCGGGCCAGCCGTTTGTGCCGCCGACGGTAACGGAAGAGGGCATTGTCTGGGGTGACGGCGTGCGTCCGGCCTCACGCGACTATACGCCGCTCTACGACGACGCTCGCCACGAGCTGAGCCTCGACTTTTTCATCCACGACGGCGGCGTCGCCAGTAGCTGGGCCGAGAACGCGCAGGTGGGTGATACCCTGACGATCGGCGGGCCGCGCGGTTCGCTGGTGGTGCCGGAAGATTATGCCTGGCAGCTCTACGCCTGCGACGAGAGCGGCATGCCCGCCCTGCGCCGCCGCCTGGAAACGCTGCGCCAGCTGGCGGTACGCCCGCAGGTGACGGCCATCGTTACCATTGGCGACGAGCGCTATAAGGAGTATCTGGCGCATCTGGATGAGTTTGCCATCGAGTGGATTGTGGGCCATAGCGAAGCGGTGCTGGACCAGCGTCTGGCGCAGGTTAGCGTCCCGCAGGATGACTACTTTATCTGGCTGACCGGGGAAGGGAAGGTCGTGAAAAACGTCAGCCGCCGGTTTGAGACTGACGCTATCGATCCGCAGCTGGTACGCGCTGCCGCCTACTGGCACGATAAGTAACGGCGTCAGGCCACCGCGTCGTACTGCGCCTCGCTGACCTGCCGCTCCAGCGAGGTGCACACCTCCGCCAGGGCTTTCTCCTGCTGCACGAAGTAACCCTCCTGATCCTTTAAGGAAGAGACCAGTTGCCAGGCGCTCTCGCCCTCCAGCTTGCTAAGCTCGGCCAGCAGCCCGGTGATATGGGCCTTCACTTCGGCGATCCGTGCCCGCAGGCGGGTGAGATCGTTAAGCCTGTCACTGGCCATCAGCGGTCCCAGCCCTTTCTGCAGGCGGGCGAAGAGCGAGCGGACGGCGGCTACGTCGCCGCGCTGCCGGGCCTGGTTAAGCTGGACCATCATCGCATTGGCCTCATCTTTTAGATCGTCATCCACCAGATCCGGATGGCACAGCTTGCTGGCCTGACGCCACAGTTTTTTCAGCTCCTGACGCTCGTCCTGAGAGAGCTTCTGCTCAAAGCTGAAGCGTGCCTGAGCATCGTGCTGCTGCTCCTGATACTCCTCATACTCCTGACGTGCCTCGTCCCGCGCCTGGCGGGCGGGCTCCTCCTCGCGGGTTAGCCCTTTTTCCAGCTCCTGGGCTTCGGCCAGCAGGGATGCGATCAATGCGTTTTGCTGCTGCACGCGACGGCGGGTATCAGCCGCCTGCGACGAGCTGGCGGGCAGGCTGCGCCAGCGCTGGGTCAACGAAGCCAGCTCCTCAACGGCCTGGGCCATATACTGCTGGCAGCGCAGGTAGTCCGCCTCCCGACGCCGGGCCTCTGCCTGCTGCCTGCGCAACGTGGCCTCCGCCAGCGCCTGACGAAGACGCAGGATCTGCGCCATCAGCGGCCCGAGACGCTTCATATAGCTATCGTTAAAGTCATCGAGGATCTGAATACGGGCGTTGCGTTTATCGATCAGCTCCCGCATCTGCTCTTCCAGCGCCTTTAGCTCCAGCTTGCTGGCCGCCACCTGCGGATCGTGCCACTGGGTCACCGCCCGCTGGCTCTGTAGCCAGGCGGCGATAGCCTGTAACGCCGCGGAGTAGTTCTTCTGCTCCAGCGCCGCAACGATAAACGCCAGCTCAGGATCCTGAGCGTTGCTTTTCAGCCAGCCAAGCTGGCTATGGATGATGATCTCATCCTCCAGCTCAATGGCGTTCTTTATGATCTCAAGCCGTTTGATAGGTTTGTTCATGGCGTTTCGCTGTGCGCCTGGGTAGTTGACTCAAGCGTAGTTGTTATTAAGAGAACAGGAAATAGTACCGTTTCGCTAGAGATTATCATTCGCCGCAGCAAAAATAGCATCAAAAATCGGGACGGCTTTTTCCAGGGTCTCCAGCGCGCTGCGCAGCGGGGCAAAGAGTTCATGATCGGGTGGGAATTCGCCGTTCTCCTGCCAGCACGCGGCCATTAAAGCGAGATCGAGCGTGACCGGCAGGAAGAATGCGCCTTTGCCTAAATCCTGAAAATTGCTTAATGCGATGCGGGAGGCCTGATCAATATTGCTGGCTATCGCCTTGAGTTTTTTGTCAGGGCCAAAAATGGCTTTCGAGGGCAGAAAGCGAAAGCCGAACTGCCCTTGCTCCGTACCGCAGCCGGTGAGCAGCGCCAGCTCGTAGTCCACCTCATCGCTGCGGTTAGAGAAGCTCTCATAGAAATATTTATAAACCGCGTCGTCAGTCATCCAAGCTTTTGGCGCAAACCAGAAGATACCGGACTCGGCAATGTCGGTCTCGCCCTCCCAGCCGCGTGCTTTAATAAACTCTGCGGTGCAGAGATCGATCCCTTTCCAGATTGCCGGGTCGATCTGCTGCTCAAAAACCACGACGGCTTCGTTGAACATTTTAAACTGGGAAAGCAGGAGGGTACCTGCCTGACGCTCTTCGTTATTGAGGGGGGACATAAAGGTTCCTGTTAAAACTGGCGCATACGGTCAAGAAAGCGAAACGCGGCGTGGGCCGCCATCTGTCGTGCGGGAGAGGCAGTCGGGGCGGCAAAAATCTGCCGCCGGGTGGGTTCCAGCGCCTGGGTCATCACGCTAGCCAGACGACGCCATGAGAGGCAGGGCACGTCGGTAACGTCAGCCTCTTCGCCAGCGCTGAGCGGCACGCGTCCCTGCGGGGTGAGATAGACCACTGCCCAGGGCTGCTCGCCGGCGCGTTTTTTTGCCTCGCCGATGTAGCGACGAATTTGATCCTTCTGCTCGTAAGCGTCTATCTTCACTTCGATCAGCATAAAAAAGTTATCGGCATCGACCTCGATATCTACACGGTTGGTTGCATCCCCGGTAGGGTACTTCTCAACGTTTACGCGACAGTAGCGGGTGAAGTTCTCCGGGAACGCTTCTCTGCCGCACTTCCGTACGGCGCCAAGCAGCGCCTTTAACGGCAGACTGCCAAAGCCGTGGTTACCGTGCGGATCGAGCAGCCAGGCGAGCACGGCGGAGTTGCGTACCTCGTTACGACCAAGCTTCGCCACCTCCCACGGATCGAAGGAAAAGGTGCCGTGCCGCAGAGCAGCGAGAGGCTGCTCCATCTCGGTAAAAAAGGCGCTAAGCTGTTGGGCGTCTACGGTTACGGCGAGAGGTTCCCTAAGCTGGGTATCCGGTGCCTGACGCGGCCACTCGGCAAAAAAATGCGGCAGCCATGCGGCAAGGGAAGGAGAACTATCATTCATGAATATAACTCATAAGCGTATTAAGCGTGATTGACTGGCTAGATTATGCCAGCCGTGTAGAATTTTTAGCGACATAATTTCCTTACATCACCTCATCCACCGCTATCTACTTCCGTAAGAGGCTATTACCATGAAAATTAAAGCAATTGGAGCGCTTTCCGCTGCTCAGGCGCTCGAACCGATGGACATCAGCCGCCGCGAGCCAGGGCCGCACGACGTGCAGATCGCCATCGCCTACTGCGGGGTTTGCCACTCGGACGTACACCAGGCTCGCGCCGAGTGGGCCGGGACGCTGTTCCCCTGCGTGCCGGGGCATGAGATCGTTGGTCGCGTGACCGCCGTCGGCTCAGAGGTCACCAGCCATAAAGAGGGCGACCTGGTCGGCGTAGGCTGTATCGTTGACAGCTGTAAGCACTGTGAAGATTGCGAAGAGGGGCTGGAGAACTACTGCGACCATATGGTCGGCACCTATAACGGTCCGACGGCGGATGCCCCGGGCCATACGCTTGGCGGCTATTCGCAGCAGATCGTGGTCCACGAGCGCTACGTGCTGCGTATTAAACATCCGGAAGATCAGCTGGCCGCCGTTGCGCCGTTGCTCTGCGCGGGGATCACCACCTACTCACCGCTGCGTCACTGGCAGGCTGGCCCTGGTAAAAAAGTGGGCGTAGTCGGTATTGGTGGGCTGGGTCACATGGGGATCAAGATTGCGCATGCGATGGGCGCACACGTGGTGGCATTCACCACCTCCGAGTCTAAGCGCGAAGCGGCAAAAGCGCTGGGCGCAGATGAGGTTGTGGTCTCCCGTAACCCGGAAGAGATGCAGGCTCACACCAAGAGCTTTGATTTTATCCTCAACACCGTGGCCGCGCCGCACAATCTCGATGCCTTCACCGCCTTACTGAAGCGCGACGGCACCATGACCCTGGTGGGCGCACCGGCTACTCCGCACCCGTCCCCGGAAGTCTTTAGCCTGATCATGAAGCGCCGCTCGATTGCCGGCTCGATGATCGGCGGTATTCCGGAAACCCAGGAGATGCTCGACTTCTGCGCCGAGCATGGGATCGTGGCCGATATTGAGATGATCCGCGCCGATGAGATCAACGAAGCCTGGGAGCTCATGATCAAAGGCGATGTGAAGTACCGCTTCGTCATCGACAGCGCTACGCTGGCCGAGTAACTCGCGGAACACGTGGGCCGGGTAAGCGCAGCGCCACCCGGCATAGGCCGCCTTCTGAAGTGGTGGAAGGCGGCTAACCGTTCAGCTCCAGTAGCAGACGTGTGTTGATATAAAGCTTTTCACGCCCGGAGACCACCTCCTCTAGCACACCTATGTCCACCAGTTGCTTAAGGTAGGTTGAAGCCGTCTGCCGCTTCGCAATGCCGCTCTCAACTAAATTATCGATACGACAATAAGGCTGTGAAAACAATGCCTGGACCAATTCCCATGAGTATATTTTAGGAAGGCGTTCCCGAACGTAGGCGGTAGTTGATTCAATAAGTGCGCGGACAACGGCAATTTTTTTCACAGTCCAGGTAGATGAGTTTTCAACTGCCTGGAGCATAAAGAGGATCCAGGCTTCCCAGTTCCCCTCCGCCGTGACGCCGCGCAGCAACGTATAGTAGTCGTTACGTCGCGCAAGAATGAATCGGGAAAGATATAGAATAGGGAGTGACAGAAGTCCGCTCTCTATCAGATAGAGAATATTCAAGATACGTCCGGTACGTCCGTTTCCATCAGGAAATGGGTGAATACATTCAAACTGATAGTGTGAAATGGCCATCTTTACGAGCGGATCTATATCATCCTCACTATGCAAAAAATTTTCCCAGTTTGATAACAGATTACGTATTGCAGCCTCACCTTCTGGCGGGGTGTAAACCACACGCATATCCTGATCGCGTAGTACTGTGCCAAGCGTTTTCCTGATGTCCGTATCCACGGCACGCAATGTTGTACAAATCTCTACGGCGGTACTGGTGCATAAAGGATATGTGATGAGGTGCTTAGCGCCGTTGTACAACGCGGTACGATAACGCAGCGCTTCTTTTGTTGCCGGATCGGCAAGTTCAGCCCGATCAACGTACTGGAAAAGCCGATCGCTGGTAGTCACGATGTTCTCAATGCGCGAAGAGTCTTTCGCTTCCAGCATTGGTAGCAGGTTTATCAGCAGGCCTTGATCCGGCAATAATTCTCCGGCGGTTTTTAATTCAGCCAGTGCGGCACGGGCTCTGATGCAGGCTTTTAGCACGCCTCGCGTTTCGATGGACGCCAAATCAGGAGGCAGCAACGGAAGCTGATTGTAAGGTTTGTCTGGCGTCCATAACATGTTTAAAAAATCCGATTTTATCGACATGTCCTCATAATATGTCGATACCATCGACATGTCACGACAACATGTTTAAAAAAAGCGATTTTATCGACATGTTTCACGATAAACGAAGAGCTTAGGGGAGGCCCTGATGATTAAGCAAATGCCCCGTAAACCCTCGCCCAATTGGGCGAGAATAGAAGAGAACAAGCAAAAGAGCCTTAAGCAGCGGCGCGGATAGTAAAATCAAAATGGATCGCATCATAGGGAAACAGCGTGCCGCGAGTGCCTTTTTCCAATAATCCGTAATTCAGCAGGGCGGTAACATCCGTATGGACGCCTTTGATATCGCGACCTACCCGAGCAGCAATTTCGCGGATCGTCATTTCACCGAAGCCAGCCATAGAAAGTAAGATCCCCATTCTGTTGGGTGATAACGTCTTATGCATTACCTCCCATGAAGGAAAAGAAATCACATCATCACCGGTGCTTCGTTCTCCTGCTGCTGCTGCGTTCAGAGCAGACAGCACGTTCGCCGAAAAATCTTTCATAGCTTCGATTTTAATCGTTACGGTTTTCATGTTATGCCTTCTCTTAATCGCTCTCCATGCGTGTTGTAAACTATTACAATAAGAGAGTCTGTTGTCAATGTTTACAACAGACTCTCATCAGCGCATCCTGCTTACCAAAATGCCAGGATAATCGTTACCAGCGCGTTCGCTGCATATCGATCACAAACCGGTACTTCACGTCACCTTTCAGCATACGTGCAAAGGCCTGTTCGATATTTTCCCCGGCAATCATCTCCACATCGGCGGTAATATTGTGCTTGCCGCAGAAATCCAGCATCTCCTGGGTCTCTTTAATGCTGCCGATCGACGAGCCGCTGATGCTCAGACGACGGAACACCATCGGCGTGACGTTAGGTGACAGGTGCGGACGGTCGGGAATGCCTACCAGCACCAGACGACCGTTGGTTTTCAGGGTAGCCAGATAGGGATCGAGATCGTGCGGGGCAGCCACGCAGTCGATAATGAGATCCAGCGTGGTTTGGGCTGCTGCCATCTGTGCGGCATCGCGGGAGACCACCACGTGACGCGCACCGAGACGGCGGGCATCCTCACCTTTTTCCGGGGAGGTGGTAAACAGAGTTACTTCCGCCCCCAGCGCGCTCGCCAGCTTAACGGCCATATGGCCCAGACCACCAAGACCCACCACGCCAACACGCATGCCAGCCTGAACGTTGTAGTGGCGCAGCGGAGACCAGACCGTCACACCCGCGCAGAGCATCGGTGCCACGCCCGACAGCGGCAGGTGCTGCGGCACGGAGACCACGAAATCCTGATCGACCACCACGTTCTGCGCGTAGCCGCCCCAGGTGCTCTCTCCAGTATATTTATCGATGCCGTTATAGGTTGCCGTGAAGCCCGCCTCGCAGTACTGCTCCTCCTGCTGCTTGCAGAAGTGGCACTCCCGGCAGGAGTCAACCATCACGCCGACGCCAACGATATCACCCGCTTTAAACTTATCGACCCCTGCGCCGATCTCGACGATGCGGCCAACGATCTCATGGCCCGGTACCAGCGGATAGCGGCTCACCGCCCACTCGTTACGTGCCATATGCAGATCGGAGTGGCAGACGCCGCAGTAGAGGATCTCAATCTTCACGTCCTGCTGTTGCAGCGGACGCAGCGCAATCTGGCCGCTGGAGAGGGGCTGTGCCGCGTTCGTCGCGACTAATGCATTAATTTTCATTGTGCCTCTGAAATAGGGTGCTTTTATTCAAGGAAGTCGGCAGACTTTAATTAAGTTGGTTCGATATTGATAGTAGTCACCAAATGGTGACCATAAACCGGAGAGTGAATAATGCCTGCATGGGTAAACGGTAAGCTGATGTTCTTTGCGGATTCGCCTCCGCGACGCCTGATGGATCTCTTCTCCGTCAAATGGAGCACGATGGTGCTGCATGCGCTCTATCACTGGCCCGGCGAGCGCGCCCGCACCGGGGAATTACAGCGCAGCCTGGAAGGCATCTCCAAGAAGATGCTGTTTCAAACGCTGAAGGAGCTGGAGCAGCGCGGCCTTATCGCCCGGCATGTCTATGACGTCATTCCGCCGAAGGTGGATTACCGACTGACCGCGCTGGGCAAGACTTTTGCCGAGCCGATAGAGCACATGTACCAGTGGGGGCTGGAGAACCAGGCGGCGCTGGATGAGATGGAGAGGAGGAATAGAGTGACAAATGTGAAGCAGAGTTAAATTTTTTCATAATGAACAATCTTCATTCTAAAAAGTTCAACGGATGCATTGAGCTTCGATCACTAGCGCTATAGGTATTCCACATGCTGCTTCGCCATTGTTAAACAATGATTAAAAACTATAAAAACATGATATTCATAACTATTGGTAATGGATTGTCCTATCATTACATTCACTATATTCAGTACATTAATAAGAAAGTGAGCTGAGCTAGTTCTAAAAATTTTAATTAGTATTATCAAATGTAAATAGTTCTGTCTTTTTCAAATTTAAAAAACAATTCACTCAGCATGTTGATATTTTTTAGTTTTTAACGATGCAACATATAAAAAGGTTGAAATATGTTTTGTTGTAATTTATTGATTCTGGTTAAAGTTACTAATCATAATAGAAGCTTTTTTTATTTTTAAGGGTATTATGAAGGTTTACGTATAAACATAGGGATGCAAATAATGTTCATTCATGAGTTGAAAATAGAAAATTTTAAAGGTTATAACGGGCACGATAATGAATTTAAGTTCAATGTCCCAGATGGTGAAAAAGAAGGAAGTGGTTTAAATATTTTTGTTGGAGAAAATAACTCAGGAAAATCAACCGTTTTTGAGGTAATAGAATTTCTTAAAGATGGTTCAAAAAAAGATATTGCAGATCTTATTAATAGGTCTTACCCAGAAGATATTGCGTCACACTTATCAGTTGAAATGACATTTACTGGTAGCTTACAAGAAGTTATAAATGCTCATGTACAACCTAATAAAATATCTGCTTTCAACTCTCGAGTTTATAATGTAGATGGGATGAGTTATTTTCGAGTAAAGCGAAGCAGTGAAGAAGATGTAAAAAAAATAATGTTTTGGAATAATGCTGAAGGAGGCTATTCAAATCCATCAGGAATCGATGCTCCTTTCAAAAAATTTTACGATAATAACTTTATTTGGGCTGACACTAATCCCAGCAATGAAGCTAAATTTGGCTCCACTACTATATGTGGTTCATTACTTAAAGAAATTGCAAGTGGCCATACCCAGACTGAAGAATACAAAGCTTTTTCAGCGAATTTCCAGAGCGTTTTTAACGATCCCGCATCAGAGTTGCGCCAAAAAATATCTACTGTTGAAAACAAGGTTAAAGAGGTTTTTTCTTCTCAGTTTGGAAATGCAAATATTTCTTTTATGTTCGAAGAGTTACAAGTCGAAAATTTCTTTAAAACTATTTCAATCATGATTGACGATGGTGTTAATGTGTCTATGGGCGAGAAAGGACACGGTATGCAGCGGGCTTTAGCATTGTCTTTAATTCAAGTTTATGCCGATATTACCTGTAATATCCAAGGCGTAGGTATTATAGGTAAACCTTTTTATTTGTTTATTGATGAACCTGAGATTTGTTTACACCCATCGGGCCAGCAAAAACTGTTAGAAGCGTTAATGGTAATTTCGAAAAGTAAGCAGATATTTCTTACTACTCATTCACCATTTATGTTGTCTTCTCCCCATCTTAAAAATGTTGGGTTATTTATATTCAAAAAAGAAAATAATAAGAATGTGGTTAGCAGAGCTGATACTTCACCGCTTTTCCCTTGGAGCCCTTCTTGGGGGGAAATAAATTACAAAGCCTACAATTTAGCTACTGTAGAATTACATAACGAGTTATATGGGTTACTTCAAGAGCAAAGTCAAAGGTTTTTTGAAAACGAATTTGATCAATGGCTTGTTGCACAAGGAATTACGCAGTCAAAGCAGTGGACTCGTGAAAAGAAAGGAGTGCCTGGGCAAGCCTGCGCCGTAACTTTACAAACATTTATTCGCAACCACATTCATCATCCAGAAAATTTCACTATGCAGGGAAATAAGTATAATCAGCAAGATCTTAATGATTCCATTGAACAAATGATCCATTTAGTATCATGATTGACTTTTCCTCACGTCAGAAGAATTCTTCTTCTGACGTGAGAATGTAATAGTAATAAATATTTACATTTAATTTTCTTATTTTATATTACAAAGTAATTTAAAAAAATGCTTGACGATTGATTTTAAAAGATAAAGAGGTAATTATAATTTGTATATTGTATGACGAGTGATTGTCAGAGTTAATAAGATAACTTTTACGAGGTAAGTAAGCGTTAATAGAAAAATTGTAAAGAGTAATTATAAGAGACGCTGTTTAAAAAAATCAATCTGACGTAGGGAAGTATTGTTTAGTGATTCTTTTATTAAGAATATAAAAATAATCTCCTTTTTAACCATATTTTTTGAAGGTTACCTAGTTCAGGTACTGTTCATCAGACGCTTTGCTTTATTTATAAGATTGTTATGGTTAAACTAATGATAAATAAATCAATGGCTTATAGGATATGATACAAATTTATTATTTGCATGTTTCTTATATTTTTTAAAACATTGCAAAATCTTCGTTATTATGCATCTATTATCTTTCAATGTTTTCAATGTTTTCAATGTCCTGATGCATATAATTTCTCCTATAAGTAATGCGTAGTATAAAATGTGAACTCTATACTCTGCATAACGATTAACACTGATTTTTCTAGGTGCACACAGGAATACCCTATAGTAGTCGTTGAGTAGCTAACGATTTATCATTAGGCAGAGAGTTTTAGAATTCTTTTCTAATTGGGGCGATACAATTTTTCCTGCTTTTTGTGTTTATTTAAATAATTTACTTTTCCGGGGTGGCTCTTTTTCATGCTCTGGGTCTCAGAATAGAGTACGCCAATCACAAGCAAAATGTTGTCATCGTATGTTTATCGCTAAGCACGCTTTGAAGGGATGTATCGTAGCGTTAAGTGAAAATGGTTTGGCTCTATTTCATCCCAACGTTGATGGGAGCCTGCAATTTTGTCGTTAAAGAGTTCTGGCTTAGATGAGTTTTTTATGTCAGTGGTAGAGGGAGTGAATTTTGTAAGCCACTTTTGCGACACTTTAAAAGCCAACAAAAAAGCCACCCTCTACAGGTGGCTTATCGCGCTGATTTTAAAGCTAAAATTTGGTGGCCCCTGTTGGGTTTGAACCAACGACCAAGCGATTATGAGTCGCCTGCTCTAACCACTGAGCTAAGGGGCCGTGGCGAGGGATTATAATGTAACTGGTGGCTGCAATCCAGTCATTCGGGTGTGCATGGTGCTTTTGTAAACAACCTATAATCAACCCGTTATACCTACATTTTGGACAATTGACCTGGAGCAATGATGATAAACGATATTCTCGCGCCGGGCCTGCGGGTGGTGTTTTGCGGCATCAATCCAGGCAAATCGTCGGCGCATACGGGTTTCCACTTCGCGCACCCCGGTAACCGCTTCTGGAAGGTGATCTACCAGGCGGGTTTTACGGAGCAGCAGCTGAAGCCGGAAGAGGAGCAGCGGCTGCTGGATACGCGCTGCGGCATCACCATGCTGGTAGAGCGCCCAACGGTGCAGGCCAGCGAAGTGGAGCTGCACGAGCTGCGTACTGGCGGACGGGACCTGATTAAGAAAATTGAGGACTACCAGCCGGACGCGCTGGCGATCCTCGGCAAGCAGGCCTTTGAGCAGGCGTTCAGCCAGCGCGGCGTGGCGTGGGGGAAACAGAACATTACCATCGGTGCCACCGAGGTCTGGGTGCTGCCGAACCCCAGCGGGTTAAACCGTGCAACGCTGGATAAGCTGGTGGAGTCCTACAGGGAGTTGGACCAGGCGCTGGTGGCTCGCGGGTTGTAGGCCGGGTCAGCGCAGCGCCACCTGGCAGAACGGCATTACGCCTGATGGCGCTACGCTTATCAGGCCTACATGTGCCACATGCCGATAATGTACATGCTCTTTCACAGCCAATAAAAAAGCCCTCCGGAGAGGGCTTTTCTTTAAAGTAACGATTAATCGTCGAGGAAGCTACGCAGCACTTCAGAGCGGCTCGGGTGGCGCAGCTTACGCAGCGCTTTCGCTTCGATCTGACGGATACGTTCACGGGTAACGTCGAACTGCTTACCTACCTCTTCCAGAGTGTGGTCAGTGTTCATATCGATACCAAAACGCATACGCAGCACTTTCGCTTCACGGGCGGTCAGGCCAGCCAGCACGTCGTGCGTGGCGGCACGTAGGCTCTCGGTGGTGGCAGAGTCCAGCGGCAGCTCGAGGGTGGTATCCTCGATGAAGTCACCCAGATGCGAATCTTCGTCGTCACCAATCGGCGTCTCCATAGAGATCGGCTCTTTGGCGATCTTCAGCACCTTGCGGATCTTATCTTCCGGCATCAGCATGCGCTCGGCCAGCTCTTCCGGCGTCGGCTCGCGGCCCATCTCCTGCAGCATCTGACGGGAGATACGGTTGAGCTTGTTGATGGTCTCAATCATATGCACCGGGATACGGATGGTACGCGCCTGGTCCGCGATAGAGCGGGTAATGGCCTGACGGATCCACCAGGTTGCATAGGTCGAGAACTTATAGCCACGACGATATTCAAACTTATCAACCGCTTTCATCAGGCCGATGTTGCCTTCCTGAATCAGGTCAAGGAACTGCAGGCCACGGTTGGTGTACTTCTTAGCGATAGAGATAACCAGACGCAGGTTCGCTTCCACCATCTCTTTCTTCGCACGACGCGCTTTCGCTTCGCCGATAGACATGCGACGGTTGATGTCCTTAACCTGCTCGATGGTCAGGCCGGTCTCTTCTTCAATCTGTTGCAGCTTCTGCAGGCTACGCTGTACGTCTTCGGCTACGTCATGCAGCTTCTCAGACCACGGCTTGTTCATCGCCAGCGCAGCATTGAACCAGGTCTCGCTGGTTTCGTTACCGGTGAAGAGAGTGATAAAGTTCTTCTTCGGCATTTTGCACTGCTCAACGCACATCTTCATGATGATGCGCTCCTGGGTACGCACGCGGTCCATCATGACGCGCATGCTGTTTACCAGGTAGTCGAACTGTTTCGGCACCAGACGGAACTGCTTAAACACCTCAGAGAGTTTCAGGATCTCTTCCTGCGCGGCGGCGTGGCTGCGGCCTTTCGCTTTGATGGTGTCGCGGGTCACTTCGTACTGGGCACGCAGCTCGCCGAACTTCTCGCGAGCCAGCTCCGGGTCGATGCTGTTATCGTCGTCGCTGCTGTCGTCGCTCTCTTCGTCTTCATCTTCGTCTTCGTCGTCATCCAGCTCTTCCTGGGAGAGCTCGGAGCCAACGTGCGTCGCGGTCGGGGCCAGATCCTCTTCGGCGTTCGGATCGACGAAGCCGGTGATCAGGTCAGAGAGACGCGCTTCTTCCGCTTCAACGCGATCGTACTGCTCCAGCAGATAGGTGATCGCTTCCGGATATTCGGCAACGGAGCACTGAACCTGGTTAATACCATCCTCAATGCGTTTTGCGATATCGATTTCGCCTTCACGGGTCAGCAGTTCAACTGTACCCATTTCGCGCATGTACATACGTACCGGGTCAGTGGTGCGCCCGATTTCAGATTCAACACTCGACAGAACCTGAGCCGCTGCTTCTTCCGCATCTTCATCCGTGTTATTTGAGTTTTCAGCGAGCAGCAGATCGTCGGCATCAGGTGCTTCTTCCATCACCTGAATGCCCATGTCGTTGATCATTTGGATGATGTCTTCGATCTGGTCGGAGTCGACGATATCTTCCGGCAGATGGTCATTGACCTCGGCATAGGTCAAATAGCCTTGCTCCTTACCACGTTGGACAAGAAGTTTCAGCTGTGACTGCGGGTTTTGCTCCATAAGACGGTATCCACACTTAATTCGTTTATTTGGTGTCGGCGTTACTGCTGCCAACCTTTAAAGCGAGGGCGTGCTTATATTTTTGCCGCTGCCCTCATGGCGGCTGTCGGGATCTACCCGAACGATATTCGGCACTTAAGCCGTTAAATTCACTTCCGGGCGCGTGCTTCAGTGATCACACGCACCTCTTCGCGCTCTGCTGGCGTTAACCCGTGGGTCCGCGAGCGGGCGATTAATTCAGAGAGCCGTAGCTCAAGCACCGTGTCGAACATATGGTTCAACGCATCGGTGAAGGTCTTTTCTGCGATATCCTTATCTGCTATATCGTCCCACATGGAGAGCTTTTCAAGGGTGGCGGCCTCATTTGTGCCGCGATACTGCTCTAAAAGCTGTCCGGTGGTCAGACCTGGCTGTGACAGACAAGTGTTAACCAACTGAACGAATAAGCCAAGTCCTGGCAGCCTGGCTGGATCCAGACCGTCCAGCGGTGGCACCAGCGGGGCCAGTTCAGGATTTTGCACCAGCAGTCCTATCAGTATACGCATGGTAGTCCGTTTTAGCTGCGGTGCCGGGCGTGGCAGGCCACTTTCGGACTGCTTAGGCATTAAACGTTCAAGCTGGTTATCGTCAAGAATGCCTAATTTATTACCCAGCTCTTGTCGCAGGTAGATGCGCAAGGTCTCGCCCGGGACCTGGCCTATCAGCGGCAGCGCCAGGGTACTCAGCTGCGCGCGACCATCCGGGGTGCTCAAATCCACCTGCGGCATCAGGCTGTTAAACAGAAACGTGGAGAGCGGCTGAGCCTGCTCCATCCGCGCTTCAAACGCCGCCTTGCCCTCTTTACGCACCAGCGTATCCGGGTCTTCACCGTCGGGCAGGAACATAAAGCGTAGCTGACGTCCGTCGGTCATGTACGGCAATGCCGTTTCTAATGCGCGCCATGCGGCTTCGCGGCCTGCACGGTCGCCGTCGTAGCAGCAGATCACGCTGTTGGTGACACGGAACAGCAGCTGGATATGCTCGGCAGTGGTGGAGGTGCCCAGCGAGGCGACGGCATAGTTAATGTCGTACTGCGCCAGCGCGACCACGTCCATATAGCCTTCAACCACCAGCAGGCGCGGCGGCTCGGCGTTATCCTGCTGCGCTTCATAAAGGCCATACAGCTGGCGGCCCTTATGGAAAATATCGGTTTCCGGGGAGTTAAGGTACTTCGGCATGGCATCGCCCATGACTCGCCCACCAAAACCAATCACCCGGCCACGTTTGTCGCGGATAGGGAACATCACGCGTTCGCGGAATCGATCGTAGGTACGCCCGCGATCGTTGGTCACTAACATGCCCGCATCGGTCAGCGACTGGCGATTCTCGCCGTTGCCGCCAAAGCGTTTTAAAACGTTGTCCCAGCCGGGTGGGGCATAGCCAATGGCGAAGCGTGCAATCACCTCGCTGCTTAAGCCGCGCTGGGCCAGATACTGGCGCGCAGGTTCAGCCGCTGGCTGATTCAGAGATTGCTGATAAAAGGCGCTTAGCCCGTCCATCAGCTGGTAGAGCGTCTGCCGCTGGTGGCGCTCGATCTGGCTTGGACCGCTGCCCGCTTCATACGGCACATCGAGGTTGTGCATCGCCGCCAGCTCTTCAACGGTCTCGACGAACTCGAGCTTGTCGTAGTTCATCAGGAAGTCGATGGCGTTGCCGTGGGCGCCGCAGCCGAAGCAGTGGTAAAACTGTTTCTCACCGTTCACGGTGAAGGAGGGGGTTTTTTCGTTATGGAACGGACAGCACGCGTGAAAATTCTTGCCCTGCTTTTTCAGCTTCACCCGCGCGTCGATAAGATCGACGATGTCGGTGCGTGCCAGCAGGTCATTAATAAAGACTCGTGGGATTCGTCCAGCCATAGGCCCCGTCTACCTTTAGCGTGATGCGTTAAGGTATGTCAGATTATAAACGAAAATAAGCCGCGCATTCCTTTCGGAAGCACGGCCTTACAACTACAACTCTGTCTGTAAACTGAGGGTCAACACCCTCAGCGAATTAGTACAGACGAGTACGGCGTGCGTTTTCGCGAGCCAGTTTCTTCGCGTGACGTTTCACAGCAGAAGCTTTGGCGCGTTTACGTTCGGTAGTCGGTTTTTCATAGAACTCACGACGACGAACTTCCGCCAGAACACCTGCTTTCTCACAGGAACGCTTGAAGCGACGCAGAGCTACGTCGAACGGCTCGTTTTCACGTACTTTAATTACCGGCATGTGCCTCTCACCTTTGATTAATTCGGTTTGCCGCTGGCATCAACGCCAGCTTATTTCAAAATGGTGCGGAATTTTACTGCAAATGCTGCTGCTTTGTAAAGCACCGCAGCCCTTTTTACAAGGGCGCTCTCATAAGGAGGGGGAGTATACACGACCTCTGCGCCTGGGTTGAACAATAGTTTTACAACCACCGCCGAGGACCCTACACTGCGCGGTATTGCAAAGAGGTAAAGAATAGCCATGCGTGTACTGGGAATTGAAACATCCTGCGATGAAACCGGCATCGCCATCTACGATGATGAAAACGGGCTTTTAGCCAACCAATTGTATAGTCAGGTGAAACTGCACGCTGACTACGGCGGCGTAGTGCCGGAGCTGGCCTCCCGCGATCACGTGCGTAAAACCGTGCCGCTGATCCAGGCCGCGCTGAAAGAGGCGAATCTGGCCGCCAAAGATATCGACGCCGTCGCCTACACCGCAGGCCCGGGCCTGGTCGGGGCGCTGCTGGTGGGGGCCACGGTCGGGCGCTCGCTGGCGTTCGCCTGGAACGTGCCGGCCATCGCGGTTCACCACATGGAGGGCCACCTGCTGGCACCCATGCTGGAAGAGAACCCGCCTGAGTTTCCGTTTGTGGCGCTGCTGGTCTCCGGCGGCCATACCCAGCTGATCGGCGTGACCGGTATCGGTCAGTACGAACTGCTGGGCGAATCCATTGACGATGCCGCGGGCGAAGCCTTTGATAAGACGGCGAAGCTGCTGGGGCTGGACTATCCCGGCGGGCCGATGCTGTCGAAAATGGCAGCCGAGGGCACGGAAGGGCGCTTTGTCTTCCCGCGTCCGATGACCGATCGTCCAGGGCTGGACTTCAGCTTCTCCGGCCTCAAGACCTTTGCCGCCAACACTATTCGTAACAGCGGTAATGATGACCAGACCCGGGCCGATATCGCTCGCGCCTTTGAGGATGCGGTGGTGGATACGCTGATGATCAAGTGCAAGCGTGCGCTGGATCAGACCGGCTTTACGCGCCTGGTGATGGCGGGCGGCGTCAGCGCCAACCGTACGCTGCGGGCGAAGCTGGCAGAGATGATGCAGAAGCGCCGGGGGGAAGTCTTCTACGCGCGTCCGGAGTTCTGTACCGATAACGGGGCGATGATCGCCTATGCGGGCATGGTGCGTTTGAAGGCGGGTAGTCTGGCCGACCTCGGCGTGACCGTGCGTCCGCGCTGGCCGCTGGCGGAGCTGCCTGCGGCATAATGTCCGTCCTTACTGCCCGGCGGCGCAAAGCTTGCCGGGCCTACTCTTCCTCTTTTACTTCCTTATCCTTCTCGCGCTTTTTCTTCAGCTTGGTCCAGATTTTGGTTTCCTGATGACGCCACAGGCGTTGAATGTTGTCGTGATGGCGGAGCAGGATCAGGCAGGAGAGCATGGAGACCGGGAAGGTAAACTGCGGCTTAAACCACCAGACGTAGAACGGGGCGATCAGCGCGCTGATAATCGCGCCCAGCGACGAGTAGCCGCTCAGCAAAATGGTCAGCAGCCAGGTTCCAGCCATCACCCCGGTAAGATCCCAGCCAATCGGCGCAATCGCGCCAAACGCGGTGGCAACGCCTTTGCCGCCTTTAAAACCAAAGAATACCGGCCAGATGTGGCCCAGGCAGGCGGCGATAGCAATCAGCCCAAGCCAGAACGGCGTGACGCCCAGCGCGTAAGCGCCCCACACCGGCAGCATGCCTTTCAGCACGTCAAAAATCAGTACCGCTACGGCCGCACCCTTGCCGCCAATTCGCAGGACGTTGGTCGCTCCGGGATTGCCGGAGCCACTCTCGCGAGGGTCAGGCAGACCCGCGATGCGGCAGACCAGAATGGCGCTGGAGATTGAGCCGCAAAGGTACGCGAGGAGGATCATTCCAGGCGCGATTGCACTCATAACGCTGTTCCGTTTTGAAAATGTCGTTTTATTCTCAGCATCCGTGGATAATACGCATAATTTTTTGAAAGTGGTATCCAGGTTAGCCAAAAAGCGGACGGTGCGTGATGGACATTGTATTTATAGAGCAACTTTCGGTAATCACCACGATCGGTGTTTATGACTGGGAGCAGACTATTGAGCAGAAGCTGGTGTTCGATATCGAAATGGCGTGGGACAACCGGGCGGCGGCGAAGAGCGATGACGTTAACGACTGCCTGAGCTATGCCGACATTGCCGATGCGGTGGTAGGCCACGTGGAAGGGCAGCGCTTTGCGCTGGTGGAGCGGGTGGCGGAAGAGGTGGCGGATCTGCTGCTGAGCCGGTTCAACTCGCCCTGGCTGCGTATCAAGGTGAGCAAGCCGGGGGCGGTCGCGCGGGCGGCCAACGTCGGGGTTATTATTGAGCGTGGCAATAGTCTGAAAGGAAAAGATTTAAATTCATAATTATTAAACCAAACGGCACTATATGGGTCTTACCTGCGTGCCTTTTCACGGCTTGCGGATGTAGAAGCCGTTTTTTATGTCTTTTAGGGGTTTAAGTGATGAGCGATATGCACTCCCTGCTGGTGGCGGCCATTCTGGGCGTTGTCGAAGGGTTAACTGAGTTTTTGCCGGTCTCCAGTACCGGCCACATGATCATTGTCGGCCACCTGCTGGGGTTCGAGGGTGACACGGCCAAAACCTTTGAGGTGGTGATCCAGCTGGGCTCGATCCTCGCGGTAGTGGTGATGTTCTGGCGTCGCCTGTTTGGCCTGATCGGCATCCACTTTGGCCATCCGCCGCACGAGGGTGAAGGCAAAGGGCGCTTAACGCTGATCCATATCCTGCTGGGGATGATCCCGGCGGTGGTACTGGGGCTGGTGTTCCATGACACGATCAAGAGCCTGTTCAACCCCATCAACGTGATGTATGCCCTGGTCGTCGGCGGCGTCCTGCTGATTGCCGCCGAGTGCCTGAAGCCGAAGACCCCGCGCGCACTAGGTCTGGATGATATGACCTATCGTCAGGCCTTTATGATTGGCTGCTTTCAGTGTCTGGCGCTGTGGCCGGGCTTCTCCCGCTCCGGGGCGACCATCTCCGGTGGGATGCTGATGGGCGTAAGCCGCTATGCCGCTTCGGAGTTCTCGTTCCTGCTGGCCGTGCCGATGATGATGGGCGCTACCGCGCTGGATCTCTACAAGAGCTACCACTTCCTGACGGCTGGCGATATTCCGATGTTTGCCGTTGGCTTTATCACCGCCTTTATCGTGGCGCTGGTGGCGATCAAAACCTTCCTGCAGCTGATTAAGCGGATCTCGTTTATTCCGTTTGCTATCTACCGCTTTATTGTGGCGGCGGCGGTCTACGTCGTTTTCTTCTAAGCGTTCAGGCGGCTGCCCTCACGCCTGTGGCTGAGGGCAGCGTGCCGCTTTCCACTTCGCTACCGCATCAATTCGCCGCTGGGTCAGCTCCTCGCGGATCTCTGCCCCCTTAAAGCCTGCCGCCACCACCTCTTTGGTCGATACCGCCTTCGCCACCTCCCACGCTTCGCGCAGCAGTCGTCCCTGCGGATAGTCTTTGGCTTCAAAGTGGGTGCGCCCGCGCACGTCGGCTTCGCTGGTCAGGGCGATCTGCTCCACACGCTGGGGCTTACGCCAGGCATCGATAGAGTCGAACAGCTTCACAATGGTCTGCGGTTTCAGGATAGGGAAGGTGTGAATGAGATCGTGGAACTCCGCCACCAGCTTAGCCAGATCGCGCAGCTCGTTAGGCACGCGCAGACGTTCGCACAGGTTGGCGACCAGCTTAACCCCTGCCAGGCCGTGTCCGTGATGGCGCGGCCATAGCGCCGGTGGGGTCAGGCCCTTGCCGAGATCGTGGCAGAGCGTGGCGAAGCGGACGTCGATATCCGGGCTGAGCATCGCCGCCATCGAGACCGTCATCAGCACGTGGATGCCGGTGTCGATCTCCGGATGCCACTTTGCCGGGGCAGGGATGCCAAACAGAACATCGAGCTCAGGGAACAGCACCTTCAGCGCGCCGCACTCGCGCAGCGTCATAAAGTAGACCTGCGGGTTGCGGCTGGCGAGGGCGTTCTCCGTCTCCTTCCAGACGCGCTCCGGCGTCAGATGCTCCAGCTCGCCAGCGGCGGTCATCTCGCGCATCAGCGCCATCGTTTCATCGGCGATACGGAAGCTGAGGTGAGCATAGCGGGCGGCAAAGCGCGCCACGCGCAGCACGCGCAGGGGATCTTCCCCAAAGGCGGGAGAGACATGGCGCAGGGTGCGGCTTTTAAGATCCGCCAGGCCATTGTAGGGGTCAATAATCTTACCGTCGGCGTCCTGGGCGAGGGCGTTGACGGTGAGGTCGCGGCGGAGCAGATCCTGCTCGAGGGTGACGTCGGGCGCGGCATAGCAGGAGAAGCCGGTATAGCCAAAGCCGGATTTCCGTTCGGTACGCGCCAGGGCGTACTCTTCCCGGCTTTTCGGGTGGAGGAACACGGGAAAATCGCGGCCAACCTGCTGGTAGCCTGCATCCAGCATCTCCTGTGGGGTCGCACCCACCACCACCCAGTCTTTATCTTTAACCGGTAGCCCTAACAACGCATCCCGAACAGCACCACCGACCAGATAACTCTTCACTACGCCACTCTCCTAACATACTTTTAACTGATGATACGTTAAGTGTAGAGAAAATGGCTAATCCGGTTCAGCTCATCCAGCGGTCTTTACGCTTGCGGCTAGGGATGATGTGCGGCAGCACCAGGCCCAGGAATAGCCCTGCGCCGAGCACGCCGCCGCCATACATAAACCACTGCATGATGATGGTGCGCTGCTTATCGTCCAGCTGCAGGTTCGCGGCGCTCACCTTCTTCTGCGCGACGATCAGCTGGTTTTTAAGCTGCTGATTCTCTTCTTTCAGGCCGTTGATCACGCTGTCGCTCTGGGCGACCTTCTGCTGCATGTCGGCGGTGCGCTGGTTCCAGGTATTATCGATGTTGGTCAGCTTATCGGTCAGGGTCTTAACCTGGTTCTCCAGATCCGGCACGCGGGTGCGCAGGCTCGGCTCACTGCTCAGCTCCTTCAACGGGATCCAGGCGGTACGACCGCTGCTGTCACGCACCTGACCGTAGTTTGAGTCACCGTTGGTTTGCAGCAGCGCAACCTCTTCGCCCGCGTTAACTGTACCCACGAGGCGATAGTTATCACCCGGGCCGCTACGAACCCAGGTATTTAGTTCATCCGAAACGTAACGCTTTTCTTCGGCATGGGCCACGGCAGAAACGCATACAAGTAAAAACAGTCCGGTCAGGCGTAATTTAGGCATTAGCAGTCATTTGTTGTCATAAAAAAAGTGGAACGATAGTAGTGGCATCAGTCTGACGACGCAAAGTATTCGGTATCAATCAGAATCATCTGGGTCGCAAACGATCGGCACCGTGGAAATTTGGCGCAAAATACTATCTACTGACAAACATCAAGGGCGTAAGTTCGCCGAAAATTTCACTGATGTGACATAACCATAAGTACAAGGCCATGACTCAAGAGATCGAACTGAAATTTATCGTTGACCCCTCCCGCGTGGATGCCCTGCGTAGTCATCTGCATACCCTGACGGATGAGCACGTTGCGCCTGCGACCCTGCTCAATATCTACTACGAGACGCCGGACAACTGGCTGCGTAGCCACGATATGGGCCTGCGCATTCGCGGCGCGCAGGATCGCTATGAGATGACGATTAAAACCGCCGGACGCACCGTGGGCGGCCTGCATCAGCGTCCGGAGTACAACGTTGCCATCGACAAGCCGGAGCTGGATCTTTCCCGCTTCCCGGCCGAGGCATGGCCGGAGGGCGGCCTGCCGGCGGATCTGGCTGAACGTGTGGGTCCGCTGTTCAGCACCCACTTCGATCGCGAGAAGTGGCTGGTTAACGTCGGCGACAGCCGGATTGAGATTGCGCTGGATCTTGGAGAAGTAAAGGCTGATGAGCTGGCTGAACCGATCTGCGAATTGGAGTTAGAGCTGCTGAGCGGCGCGGCGGAGGACGTCTTAAAGCTGGCGCGCCAGCTGGTGACCCAGACCGGCCTGCGCCAGGGCAGCCTGAGCAAGGCCGCCCGGGGCTACCATCTGGCGAAAGGCAACCCGCCACGCCCACTGCGGGCGACGGAGATCCTGACCGTCGCGCCGAAAGCGAGCGTAGAGCAGGGGCTGGAGGCGGCGCTGGAGCTGGCGCTCTCCCAGTGGCAGTACCATGAGGAGCTGTGGGTCCGCGGCGACAAAAACGCGCAGGCGCAGACCCTGGCCGCTATCGCCCTGGTACGGCATACCCTGATGCTGTTTGGCGGCATTGTGCCGCGCAAAGCGAGCGCTCGCTTACGCGATCTGCTGACTCAGTCGGAGGCGACCATTACGTCAGCGGTCTCTGCCGTCACGGCGGTGTACAGCCCCGAGATCGCCACGGCGAAGCTGGCCCTGACCGAGTGGCTGGTGACCCGCGCCTGGCGTACGTTCCTGGATGACAAGGCGCAGGCTAAAATCAACGACTCGTTTAAGCGCTTTGCCGATATCAACCTGGCGCGCCACGCCGCCGAGCTGAAACGTAACTTTGCCCAGCCGCTGATGGATAAGTACCAGGACCAGCTTCCGCGCCTGGCGCGCGACATCGACAGCATGCTGCTGCTGGCGGGCTACTATGACCACGTCCGCGCCCAGGCGTGGCTGGAGAACTGGCAGGGCTTGCAGCACGCCATCAAAACCCGCCAGCGCATTGAAATTGAACACTTCCGTAACGAAGCCATTGTGCAGGAGCCGTTCTGGCTGCACAGCGGAAAACGCTAACTCAGGCAAAGGATCCCCCTCATGATGCCGCTCTCTTCGCCGCTTCAGCAGCACTGGCAGACCCTGGTTGAACGTCTGCCGGATACACTCTCCGCCTCCACGCTTAGCGCAGAGGCGAAGTCAGTGCTTACTTTTAGTGATTTTGTGCAGGGCAGCGTTGCCGCACATCCCGAGTGGCTGACGGCGCTAGAGAGCGAGCCACCGCAGGCGGAGGAGTGGCAGTCCTATCCGGCGTGGCTCCAGGAGGCGCTGACGGCGGTCAGTGACGAAGCGTCGCTGATGCGCGAGCTGCGCCTGTTCCGCCGCCGCATCATGGTGCGCATCGCCTGGGCGCAGGCCCTGCGGCGGGTGCCCGAGGAGAGTACGCTTAAACAGCTTAGCGCCCTGGCGGAGACGCTGATTGTCAGCGCTCGCGACTGGCTCTACGACGCCTGCTGCCGGGAGTGGGGCACGCCGTGCAGCGCCGACGGCACGCCGCAGCCGCTGCTGATCCTCGGCATGGGCAAGCTGGGGGGCTTTGAGCTGAACTTCTCCTCAGATATCGATCTTATCTTCTCCTGGCCGGAGAACGGCGCAACCCGCGGCGGCCGTCGCGAGCTGGATAACGCCCAGTTCTTCACCCGCCTCGGACAGCGGCTGATCAAGGTGCTCGACCAGCCCACCCAGGACGGCTTTGTCTACCGGGTGGATATGCGCCTGCGCCCCTTCGGCGACAGCGGTCCGCTGGTCCTGAGCTTTGCTGCGCTGGAGGATTATTACCAGGAGCAGGGGCGCGACTGGGAGCGCTACGCGATGGTCAAGGCGCGGATCATGGGCGACAACGACGGCGTCTACGCCAGCGAACTGCGGGCCATGCTGCGTCCCTTTGTTTTCCGCCGCTATATCGATTTCAGCGTCATCCAGTCGCTGCGCAACATGAAGAGCATGATCGCCCGCGAAGTGCGGCGCCGCGGACTGAAAGACAACATCAAGCTGGGGGCGGGCGGCATCCGTGAGGTGGAGTTTATCGTTCAGGTCTTCCAGCTGATCCGTGGCGGCCGCGAGCCGTCGCTCCAGCAGCGCTCGCTGCTGCCGACCCTGACCGCCATCGATCAGCTTCATCTTCTGCCGGCGGGGGATGCCGACACGCTGCGGGCGGCCTACCTCTGGCTGCGTCGGCTGGAGAATCTCCTGCAAAGCATCAACGACGAACAGACCCAGACCCTGCCGGGAGATGAGCTTAACCGCGCCCGGCTGGCCTGGGGAATGGGCGTCGCCGACTGGCAGGCACTCAGCGACGCCCTGGATCGGCACATGGCCGCCGTGCGGCGTATCTTTAACGAGCTGATTGGCGATGACGATACCGACACCCAGGACGAGCAGCTGTCGGAGCAGTGGCGCGAGCTGTGGCAGGATACGCTGGAAGACGATGATGCCACGCCGGTGCTGGCGCATCTTTCGGATAGCGACCGTATCCGGGTGGTGGCGCTGATCGCCGATTTTCGCCGGGAGCTGACGCGCAGGACCATTGGCCCACGTGGTCGCCAGGTGCTCGATCACCTGATGCCGCACCTGCTTAGCCAGGTCTGCCCCCGTGCCGACGCACCGGTGCCGCTGGCGCGTCTGATGCCGCTCCTGACCGGGATTGTCACGCGCACCACCTATATTGAGCTGCTGAGCGAGTTTCCCGGCGCGCTCAAGCACCTGATCTCTCTCTGCGCCGCCTCGCCGATGGTCGCCAGCCAGCTGGCGCGCTATCCGCTGCTGCTGGATGAGCTGCTGGATCCTAATACGCTCTACCAGCCGACGGCGATGGACGCCTACCGGGACGAGCTGCGCCAGTATCTTCTCCGCGTGCCGGAGGAGGATGAAGAGCAGCAGCTGGAAGCCCTGCGCCAGTTCAAGCAGGCGCAGCTGCTGCGCGTGGCGGCGGCGGATATTGCCGGTACGCTGCCGGTGATGAAAGTGAGCGATCACTTAACGTGGCTGGCAGAAGCGATGATCGACGCGGTGGTCCAGCAGGCGTGGACCCAGATGGTGGCGCGCTTTGGTCAGCCAAAGCACCTGCGCGATCGGGAGGGGCGCGGCTTTGCGGTAGTAGGCTACGGCAAGCTCGGCGGCTGGGAGCTGGGTTACAGCTCCGATCTCGACCTGGTCTTCCTCCACGACTGCCCGGCAGACGTGATGACCGACGGCGAGCGGGAGATCGATGGCCGCCAGTTCTACCTGCGCCTCGCCCAGCGCATCATGCACCTCTTCAGCACTCGCACCTCGTCGGGCATTCTCTATGAGGTGGACGCCCGCCTGCGGCCCTCCGGCGCGGCGGGAATGCTGGTCACTACCGCTGACGCCTTTGCGGACTATCAGCAGAACGAGGCGTGGACGTGGGAGCACCAGGCGCTGGTGCGCGCCCGGGTGGTGTACGGCGATCCGCAGCTTAAATCCCGCTTCGACGAGATCCGCCGCACCATCCTGATGACCCCCCGCGACGGGGAGAAACTGCAAACCGAGGTACGGGAGATGCGCGAGAAGATGCGCGCCCACCTTGGCAACAAGCACCGGGAGCGTTTCGACCTGAAGGCCGACGCGGGCGGCATTACCGACATTGAGTTTATCGCCCAGTACCTGGTGCTGGGCCACGCTCACCAGAAGCCAAAGCTGACGCGCTGGTCCGATAACGTGCGCATCCTTGAGCTGCTGGCGCAGAACGACATTATGGATGAGCAGGAGGCGCAGGCACTGACCCACGCCTATACCACGCTGCGCGATGCGCTACACCATCTGGCGCTGCAGGAGCAGCCCGGTCACGTGCCGGAAACGGAGTTTGCCGAAGAGCGTGGACAGGTCAGTGCCAGCTGGCAGAAGTGGCTGCTAAAACCGTGCGCGCAAAATTAAGTATGATATTATCGCGCGCAAATTTTGCATTTCGAGGGGACAGGAATGAAAGTAACGCTGCCAGAGTTTGAACGTGCAGGGGTGATGGTCGTCGGTGACGTGATGTTAGATCGCTACTGGTATGGCCCGACCAGCCGTATCTCACCGGAAGCGCCTGTACCGGTGGTCAAGGTCGATGCGGTTGAGGAGCGGCCTGGCGGCGCGGCGAACGTGGCGATGAACATTGCCTCTCTTGGCGCCCACTCGCGGCTGGTCGGCCTGACCGGCATCGATGACGCCGCGCGCGCGCTGAGCAAGACGCTGGCCGATGTCAACGTCAAGTGCGACTTCGTCTCCGTTCCGACCCATCCTACTATTACCAAACTGCGCGTGCTGTCGCGCAACCAGCAGCTGATCCGCCTCGACTTTGAAGAGGGTTTTGAGGGCGTGGATCCCGAGCCGCTGCACGAACGCATTAACCAGGCGCTGGGCAATATCGGCGCGCTGGTGCTCTCCGACTACGGCAAGGGCGCGCTGGCCAGCGTGCAGCAGATGATCGCGCTGGCGCGCAAGACCAACGTGCCGGTACTTATCGATCCGAAAGGCAACGATTTCGAACGCTATCGTGGGGCGACCCTGCTGACGCCGAACCTCTCCGAGTTTGAGGCGGTGGCCGGGAAGTGTAAAAACGAAGCGGAGATCGTTGAGCGCGGCATGAAGCTGATCGCCGATTTCGATCTCTCTGCCCTACTGGTTACCCGCTCCGAACAGGGGATGACGCTGCTGCAGCCGGGCAAAGCGCCGCTGCATATGCCGACCCAGGCGCAGGAGGTCTACGACGTGACCGGCGCGGGCGACACGGTGATTGGCGTGCTGGCGGCAACGCTGGCGGCGGGCAACTCGCTGGAAGAGGCCTGCTACTTTGCTAACGCTGCGGCAGGCGTCGTGGTGGGTAAACTCGGGACCTCTACCGTTTCCCCTATCGAACTTGAGAACGCCGTACGCGGTCGCTCAGAAACCGGGTTCGGGGTGATGAACGAAGAGGAGCTGAAGCAGGCGGTGGCGGCTGCACGCAAGCGCGGTGAGAAGGTGGTGATGACCAACGGCGTGTTCGATATTTTGCATGCGGGTCACGTCTCCTACCTCGCTAACGCACGCAAGCTCGGCGATCGCCTGATCGTGGCGGTGAACAGCGATGCTTCAACCAGCCGGCTGAAAGGGCCGACCCGTCCGGTTAACCCGCTTGAGCAGCGCATGATTGTGCTCGGCGCGCTGGAAGCCGTGGACTGGGTAGTGTCGTTCGAAGAGGATACGCCGCAGCGCCTGATCGCTGGGATCCTGCCGGATCTGCTGGTGAAGGGCGGCGACTACAAGCCGGAAGATATCGCGGGCAGCAAAGAGGTATGGGCAAACGGCGGCGATGTGCAGGTGCTGAACTTCGAGGACGGCTGCTCAACCACCAACATCATCAAGAAGATCCAGAAAAACTGATCCTGTAGGCCGGGCAAACGCATTGCCGCCCGGCGTTGCAGTATCAGCACAGTCATGCCCGGTGGCGCTACGCTTACCGGGCCTACAACGTGCACCGCACCCACCGTAGGCCGGGCAAACGCATTGCCGCCCGGCGTTGCAGTATCAGCACAGTCATGCCCGGTGGCGCTACGCTTACCGGGCCTACAACGTGCACCGCACCCACCGTAGGCCGGGCAAACGCATTGCCGCCCGGCGTTGCAGTATCAGCACAGTCATGCCCGGTGGCGCTACGCTTACCAGGCCTACAACGTGCACCGCACTCACCGTAGGCCGGGCAAACGCAGTGCCACCCGACGTTATAGTATCAGCACAGTCATGCCCGGTGGCGCTACGCTTACCGGGCAATACGGACTACAGGATCAATCAATATTCTCCACCGGCGGAATAGCCGGTGCGGGCTTCACTTCGCTCGGCAGATCCTGCGCCTGAGCCGGTTCAGCCGACGTGGCCGCCGGGCGGTTCTCCAGATCGCTGATGCGCTGCTCCAGCGCGGTCAGTTTCTCACGGGTGCGCAGCAGTACCTGCGTCTGGACATCAAACTCTTCACGGCTCACCAGGTCGAGTCGCGCCAGCTGGGATTGCAGCGTCTGGCGGATCTTCTTCTCTACATCCTCACCGAATTCACGAATGCCTTTTGGCATGGACTCGTGAACCTGGCGGGCGATCTGTTCAATTTTTTTCGGGTCAATCATAGTCGTTTCCCTGAACTGGTAAGTATTAACATTAGTGTAGCGTGGATTAGTGTAACGTGGATTATGCTACGTGAAAGCAGAATTGTTACGGTGAATGGATTGCCGGAGATAATCAATAGCGTTATAGTTAATCCGCTTATTCTCAGGGCGGGGCGAAATTCCCCACCGGCGGTAAATCAGCTCAGGCTGAAAGCCCGCGAGCGCTCCACGCAGTGCATCATGTCATGCAGGGAGGTCAGCAGATCCGGTGTAATTCCGGGGCCGACGGTTAAAGTCCGGATGGGAGAGAGTAACGATCCAGCCGGGTTTGCGCCTGCTCACGTTATTTTTTTGCCGCTTGCGGTACTCCTAAGACTGCCCTGATTCTGGTAACCATAATTTTAATGAGGTTTTTATTACCATGAATCAGACGCTACTTTCCTCTTTTGGCACGCCATTCGAACGTGTGGAACACGCTTTAGACGCACTGCGCAACGGGCGCGGTGTTATGGTGCTTGACGATGAAGATCGTGAAAACGAAGGCGATATGATCTTCGCCGCAGAAACCATGACCGTTGAGCAGATGGCGCTGACTATTCGCCACGGCAGCGGTATTGTCTGCCTCTGCCTGACCGAAGAGCGCCGTAAACAGCTCGATCTGCCGATGATGGTAGAGAACAATACCAGCGCCTACGGTACCGGCTTTACCGTGACCATCGAAGCCGCTACCGGTGTGTCGACCGGCGTCTCTGCCGCTGACCGCGTGACCACTATACGCGCGGCGATTGCCGACGGTGCTAAGCCATCCGATCTCAACCGTCCCGGCCACGTCTTCCCGCTGCGCGCGCAGCCGGGTGGGGTGCTGACCCGCGGCGGCCACACCGAGGCGACCATTGATCTCGTGACGCTGGCGGGCTTCAAACCGGCCGGCGTACTCTGCGAGCTGACCAACGATGACGGCTCGATGGCGCGCGCGCCGGAGTGCATCGAATTTGCCAAAGCGCATGAGATGGCCGTTGTGACCATCGAAGATCTGGTGGCCTACCGCCGCGAGCAGGAACGTAAAGCCAGCTAAGCGCTGACGCGAGATAAAACAGAGCCGGGCATGCCCGGCTCTGTTGTTTCTGGTCTTTCGTCTGATTAGCCCGCAAAGCCGATGCTCTGCAGCAGCACCAGGCTTAGTCCCATCACCGACATGCCGCACAGCACGCCGTAGCTCGGGTTGTTGTGGGGATCGATCTCTTTTGCCAGCGGCATCAGCTCATCCACCGACAGCGCCACCATGATCCCGGCCACCGCCGCCATGATCGCCGCCATCACGACCGGCGAGACCAGGCTGCCAAGGATCAGCCACGCCAGCACGCCGCCTAAAATCTCCGCGAGTCCTGAGATCCCTGCCCACATCACCGCTTTACGCTTTGATCCCGTGGCGGCATAGACCGGCGCTGCCACCGCCAGCCCCTCGGGAATGTTGTGCAGGGCGACCGCCAGGGCGATGCCCAGCCCCAGCTCAAGGTTACTGCTGGCCGTCACGTAGGTGGCCACGCCTTCGGGGAAGTTGTGCAGGCTGATGCCGAGCGTCAGCAGGATCGCCGTGCGCTTGATATTGCTCGGCAGCGTTTTGCTGCTGGCGCGCATAAGATCCTGCGCATGGGCGTGGGGGAGCAGGCGATCGAGGCCATAGTAGCCCAGCAGGCCGACGATAAACATGCCGTAGCCAAGCACCGGCGACATCCCCTCGGTACCGAGCGCAGCGGGGAGCATCTCCATCAGCGAGATCAGCAGCATGATCCCGGCGGCAAATCCCAGCGAAAAGGCCAGCACGCGGTTGGAAGGCTTCTGGCCAAGCACGCCGAGGATCGCGCCAATAAAGGTGGCCGCACCGGCTAATAAGGTCAGAATCAACGGGACCGACATTCAGAACTCCTTGTGATAATGATTCTCATTAATATTATTGAACACTGCCCCGTAAGGCGAGAGGGTAAGTCACTCTTTACGCATTTCTTACATTCAAATTATCTGATGATCTTCATCATGCTTATCTGAGTTCATCCTCCACGGGAAAAGCGTACTCTGCTTCTATCAAAATGACACTTTTTCTGAGGATATCATCATGTCTGCGTCTCGTATGCCAGCGCTGTTTTTGGGCCACGGCAGCCCGATGAATGTGCTGGAAGATAACATCTATACCCGCGCCTGGGGCAAGCTTGGGCAGACGCTGCCGCGCCCGAAGGCCATCGTGGTGATCTCTGCCCACTGGTTTACCCGCGGCACCGGCGTGACGGCAATGGAAACGCCGAAGACGATTCATGACTTTGGCGGTTTCCCGCAGGCGCTCTTTGATACGCACTATCCCGCGCCAGGCTCCCCCGAACTGGCGCAGCGGCTGGTGGATCTGCTGGCACCGGTCCCCGTCGCGCTGGATAAAGAGGCGTGGGGATTTGACCACGGCTCGTGGGGCGTGCTGATCAAGATGTATCCGAATGCCGATATTCCAATGGTGCAGCTGAGCGTGGACAGCACTAAACCCGCCGCCTGGCACTATGAGATGGGCCGTAGGCTGGCTCAGCTGCGTGATGAGGGCATTATGCTGGTGGCTAGCGGCAACGTGGTGCATAACCTACGCACCGCACGCTGGCATGGGGAGAGCACGCCCTACGCATGGGCGGCATCGTTTAATGATTACGTGAAGGCTAATCTTACCTGGCAGGGGCCGGTTGAGCAGCATCCGCTGGTGAACTATCTGCAGCACGAGGGCGGCTCGCTGTCGAACCCGACGCCGGAGCACTTCCTGCCGCTGCTCTACGTGCTCGGCGCGTGGGATGGCGCAGAGCCGGTGACGATCCCGGTAGAGGGGATGGAGATGGGCAGCATCAGCATGCTGTCGGTGCAGGTGGGTTAATAACAAAACGCCCGGTGGCGCTACGCTTACCGGGCCTACGTGTTATAGCTATTCGACAAAAATATGCGGATAGAAGCGGGAGAGATCCTGAGTGATCAACGCCCGATCCTCGCGGATGCCAATCCCGGCGGGTTGATCGTTGATCAGCCAGCTGCCGATCAGCACATAGCTATCGCCAAATTTTGGTAACGGGTAGAACTGCTGGACGATCATGCCCTCTTCACCGTAGGGGCCCTCTACCTGCTCGATAGTCTGGCCGTTTTCCACGATAGAGACGTTGGCCCCTTCGCGAGAGAAGATCGGCTTCACGACGTATTTCTCTAACGGTGGATGGTCATCTTCGGCAAAGTAAGCGGGCAGCAGGTTCGGATGATCCGGGAACATCTCCCACAGCATCGGCAGCAGCGCTTTGTTAGAGATAATGCTCTTCCAGGCTGGCTCCAGCCAGCGCACGCCAGCATCCTCTAGCTTGGTAGAGAAGACTTCGCGCAGCATATACTCCCACGGGTAGAGCTTGAACAGGTTGCTGATCACCTGATCCTGCAGATCGGTGAACTGACCTTTTTCGCCCAGCCCAATATCTTCGATATAGAGAAACTCAGTGGCGACGCCCGCTTCGGCGGCGCAGTCCTGCAGATACTGCACCGTGCCGCGATCCTCAACGGTATCGCGGCAGCAGGCCAGATGGAGCAGGCTAAAGCCGTACTGCTCGCGCAGTTCGTCGAAGCGCTCGATCAGCTTCTCCTGCAGGCTGTTGAACTGATCGCTCTCCGGCGGCAGCTTGCCCGCGTTCTGCTGGTCTTCCAGCCAGATCCACTGGAAAAAGGCGGCTTCGTACAGCGAAGTAGGGGTGTCGGCGTTGTTCTCCAGCAGCTTGGGTTCACCCACACCGTCCCACGCCAGATCGAGGCGCGAGTAGAGCGATGGCTGCTGCGTCTGCCATGCCTGGCGCACAAAGCTCCAGGTGTGTTTCGGAATGCGGAATTTGGTCATTAGCTCATCGCTGGCGACGACCTTCTCCACTACCTTCAGGCACATCTGATGCAGCTCGGCGGTAACCTCTTCGAGCTTCTCAACCTGCGCAAGGCTGAATTTGTAGTAGGCCTCTTCACACCAGTACGGCTCACCGTACATGGTGTGAAAATTAAAGCCGTACTCGGTCGCTTTTTCGCGCCAGTCCGGGCGCTCGGCAATCGTGACTCGTTCCATGAGGCTTAACCCCCCATTGAGCGTGAAGAGGAGGTGCCGACGGCGCTACGCTGCATAGTGGACTGTTTGGCAACCGACTCACCGAAGCCGCCACGCGTTACCGTAGAGGTGGTCGCGGGTTTCGGGGCCAGCGCGGTTTTGGGTACGGTCGCGGTGCGGCCTGGCTGGGCTGCGCCGTAGCTTTTACCCGAGGCGTCGGTGTACTGGCCGTAGGCCGGGCTGGCTGGGTTACGCGAGCTAAACAGCGGCTGCTGGGCGAAGCCCGCACCGCCGCCCATCAGGCGTCCCATCATGTAGCCCGCCATCAGCGGCATCCAGAAGCTGCCGCTGCTCTGCTGGGCCTGAGCCTGGTTCTCCGGCGCGACGCCCGCCTGGGCAGGCGCCTGCTGGCACTGACCTTCACCAAACTCGGCGACGCACTCTTCACGCGTCTTATATTTCGGCGCGGTGCGCTCGGCCTCTTTCAGGGCATTGTTGTACGCGGTAGTACATTCGGCGCTTTTACCCGGATTTGCGGTCGAGCAGTCATCAGCGTTTTGATACATCGATACCGTCTCATCGCTCTGTTCGCAGCCCGCCAGCATAAATGCGGCGGTAAGGGCGAAAGCGACAGGGGTAAGGTGACGAGCGCCCCAGCTTTTGCGGAACGTCGCATGATTAATCGTTTTTGTCCGTTTCATATGTCTCTTTTAAAACCCAGAGTTAAAGCGAGGTAGCTACTGTTCAGGATAGAGGATGAGTGGTCGAAATTGAAGCGGAATGAGGCGGAATGCGGGTATGGAGCAGGGATCTTTACGTTGTCTTACGTTGAAACGGGGGCAAGCGCCCCCATCTCGTTTTCATAGCAATTTCAAACGCGCGCTTAGCGTGGCAGCGCGGCGTTGAGCAGGCCGTTACCGTTAGCATCACCGTTGCTATCCGGGGCGCTGTTCTGCACGCGCGCGTCCTGTTCAGGCGTGGACGGGGCGACGGCTTCCGGCGTGGTGGCGACCGGTTTACCCAAGGCGCCGTTCAGGGCCAGCAGGTCCTGCTCGTTCAGCGTACCGAGAGCAGATTTAATTCTCAGCTGGTTAATCAGGTAGTTGTAACGCGCGCTGGAGAGCTGCTGCTTGGCGTTATAGAGCGTAGTGGTCGCATCCAGTACGTCAACGATGGTACGGGTACCCACCGAGTAGCCTGCTTCGGTGGCATCCAGCGAGCTCTGGGCAGAGACCACGGACTGTTTGTAGGCGTTGATGCTGCTGATGGAGGCGTTAACGTTGTTATAGGAGGAGCGCACGGTCTGCACCACGCTGCGGTGGGCGGTCTCCAGCTGCTCGCTTGCGCCAACAAAGTTGTACTGCGCCTGTTTCACCTGGGAGTTCACCAGACCACCCTGATAGAGCGGCAGGGAGAAGCTCAGGCCGACCTTGTTCTGACCGATGTTGCTGTCGTCATAGGCCGAACCCTGGGCGCCGCTGGTGCGGGAGCCGCTGTAGGAGGTGTCAGAGACGCTGCTTGAGGCGGTTAAATCCAGGGTTGGCAGATGACCATCCTGCGCCAGACGGATCTGCTCGCGAGCCAGATCCTGGGAGAGGCGTGCCTGTAACAGGGAGAGGTTACGGCTCTCGGCCTCTTTCAGCAGGGCATTCACCGGCTGCGGCTTATCGGTCTGGAAGCGGTCGACGTTCAGCGACGCCAGCTCCGGATAGTAGTTACCGGTTACCTGACGCAGCTGCTCAACGGCGTTGTCCAGGTTGTTACGGGCGGTCACTTCGTCTGCCAGCACGGTATCGTACTGAGAGCGGGCGTTCTGCACGTCGGTAATGGCAACCAGGCCTACGTTGAAGCGCTGGGTGGTTTGATCCAGCTGGCGATAGATAGCCTGTTTCTGCGCTTGTGTATAAGAGAGCGCATCGATGGCGCTTAATACGTTAAAATAGGCAGTAGCGGTGTTAAGGATCAGCGTCTGCTGATCGGTCTGGAACGTGACATCCTGAATGCCCGCCGATTTCTCTTGCAGGGTCAGGGCACGCCATTTTGACATATCGAACAGGGTCTGCGTCAGCTGTAAAGAGGCGCTGGTAGAGTTGCTATCGAGACCATTCTGGTCGCGGAACCCGTTGCTGTAGGTGTAGTCTGCGCCTAAACCGAGCTGGGGCAGTAATGGGCTGCGCGCTTCGTTGATTTTCTCAAATGCGGCATCGCGATCCGCGGCAGATCTGCGCAGTTCAGGGTTACTGAGACGCGCTTGCTGATAAACCTGAAGCAGGTTCTCTGCCTGACTCATCGTACTGAAAGCGGCCAGGCTCAGGCCGATAAGCATGGGGAGCAATTTCTTCATTTGCATTCCTTGTTACGAAGCTTTGTTAGCGCTAATGAAATTAAAAAAATAAGGCCGATTCTAGCAGAAAGTGCCGCTGCAAAAGGTTGGCGTTAAGTGCCATCCGGCGTTAATTTGCACCAATCTACCATATAGCATGGGAAACGGCAGTCTTACAGACTGGAAATCCATAATTTCGTCATTATTTACCAGCAGGATGAAACCATGAAGAAACCAGCGCCATCAGCAGTGACTTTCACGAAAAATGATGTAGAAATTATTGCACGCGAAACACTCTATAACGGTTTTTTTTCACTGGAGCGCTGGCGCTTTCGCCATCGGCTTTTTAACGGTGAGATGAGCGGTGAGGTCACGCGTGAAATTTTTGAGCGCGGCCACGCTGCCGTCTTGCTACCCTATGACCTCGTGCGCGACGAGGTTGTACTGATTGAGCAGATCCGCATTCCGGCCTATGAGACCAGTGAAACGCCTTGGCTACTGGAGCTGGTTGCTGGCATGATCGAAGAGGGCGAGAGCGTGGAAGACGTGGCCCGCCGCGAAGCGGTAGAAGAGGCCGGGCTGCAGGTTGGCCGGGTAAAAGCGTTTATGAGCTATCTGGCCAGCCCCGGCGGCACCAGCGAGCGCTTATCGTTAATGGTTGGCGAAGTGGATGCCACCCAGGCCAAAGGTATACATGGCCTGGTGGACGAAAACGAAGATATTCGTGTTCATGTGGTGAGCCGGGAGCAGGCTTACCAGTGGGTTGAAGAGGGGAAAATAGACAACGCCGCGTCGGTCATTGCCCTGCAATGGCTGCAGCTGCACTACGAAAAGTTGAGAACTGAGTGGAAAAAATGAAGCGTTATACACCTGACTTTCCTGAAATGATGCGCCTGTGCGAAACCAACTTCGCCCAGCTACGCCGCCTGCTGCCACGCAATGACGCACCCGGCGAAACAGTGAGCTATCAGGTGGCCAATGCGCAATACCGAGTAACGATTACAGAATCAACCCGCTACACTACGCTGGTGGAAATCGTGCAGACAGCACCGGCGATCAGCTACTGGAGCATGCCGTCGTTAACGGTACGCCTCTATCACGATGCTATGGTCGCTGAAGTGTGTTCAAGCCAGCAGATCTTTCGCTTTAAAGCGCGGTATGATTACCCAAATAAAAAGTTGCACCAACGCGACGAAAAGCATCAAATTAATCAGTTTCTGGCCGACTGGCTTAGGTACTGTTTAGCACATGGAGCAATGGCGATTCCGGTTTGTTAGCATCGTGAAACCTACCTAAGGACACCATTTGGAAAGCCTGTTAAACCTGAATCTGGCGGGTGAGGCCAGTATCAGGATCTTACAAATAACCGATACTCACCTGTTTGCCGAAAAGCATGAAACGCTGTTAGGGGTCAATACCTGGGAGAGCTATCAGGCGGTATTGGAAGCCATCCGGGCCGAGCGGCGTCACTGCGATTTGATTGTCGCTACCGGCGATCTGGCACAGGATCACTCTGCTGCGGCCTATCAGCACTTTGCTGAGGGTATCGCCAGCTTTGACGTGCCCTGCGTATGGCTGCCCGGCAATCATGACTTCCAGCCCGCGATGTACAGCGCGCTGCAGGAGGCCGGCATCTCGGGTGCCAAGCGGGTCTTTGCCGGTGACAACTGGCAGATACTGCTGCTCGACAGCCAGGTGTTTGGCGTTCCACACGGTGAACTGAGTGAGTTTCAGCTGGAGTGGCTGGAGAAAAAGCTGGCGGAGGTGCCGGAGCGCTACACGCTGCTGCTGCTGCATCACCATCCGCTGCCGGCGGGATGCAGCTGGCTGGATCAGCATAGCCTGCGTAACTCGCAGGAGCTGGATAACGTGCTGGTGCGCTATCCCCGGGTCAGACACCTGCTGTGCGGCCATATTCATCAGGAGCAGGATCTCGACTGGAACGGCCGCCGCCTGCTGGCGACGCCTTCGACCTGCGTCCAGTTTAAGCCGCACTGCGCCAACTTTACGCTAGATACCATCGCGCCGGGCTGGCGCTGGCTGGAGCTCAACGCCGACGGCACGCTGCATACCGAAGTCAGCCGCCTGCAGAGCAGCCGCTTCAGCCCTGACACAGCGTCAGAAGGCTACTGATGGCGACGCTCCTCTATCTGCACGGGTTTAATAGCTCGCCGCGCTCGGCAAAGGCCGTGGCGCTACAGCAGTGGCTGGCAGAGCACCATCCGCACATTGAGATGGTGGTGCCGCAGCTGCCACCCTATCCGGCGGATGCCGCCGAGCTGCTGGAGTCGCTGGTGCTGGGGCACGGCGGCGAGCCGCTGGGGCTGGTGGGTTCCTCTCTTGGCGGTTACTATGCCACCTGGCTCTCCCAGTGCTTTATGCTGCCCGCGGTGGTCGTGAATCCGGCGGTGCGCCCGTTTGAACTGCTGGCCGATTATCTTGGCCGCAACGAGAACCCCTACACCGGACAGCAATATGTGCTAGAGTCACGCCATATTTACGATCTCAAAACCATGCAGATCGATCCGCTGGAGGCGGCAGATTTAATCTGGCTGCTGCAGCAAACGGGTGATGAAGTGCTGGATTACCGCCAGGCCGTCGCGTACTACGCCTCGTGCCGTCAAACGGTTGAAGAAGGCGGAAACCATGCCTTTGTGGGCTTTGACGATCACTTTTCACAGATTATCGATTTCCTCGGGCTGCACTGAGCCTCGCAGGGGACGATGCTGTCACTATCTACGAATACACCATGACGCAATCCTATAACGCTGATGCCATTGAGGTATTAACCGGGCTTGAGCCGGTCCGCCGCCGCCCGGGGATGTATACCGACACTACTCGTCCTAACCATCTTGGTCAGGAAGTTATCGATAACAGCGTGGATGAAGCGCTGGCCGGGCACGCCAAACGCGTGGAGGTGATCCTCCATGCCGATCAGTCGCTGGAAGTCATCGACGACGGGCGCGGTATGCCGGTGGATATCCACCCGGAAGAGGGCGTTCCGGCGGTTGAACTGATCCTCTGCCGCCTGCACGCGGGCGGTAAGTTCTCGAACAAAAACTACCAGTTCTCCGGCGGCCTGCACGGGGTGGGGATCTCGGTGGTTAACGCCCTGTCAAAGCGCGTTGAAGTTAACGTCAAGCGCGACGGCAAGATCTATAACATCGCCTTTGCCAACGGCGACAAGGTGAAAGATCTCTCCGTGGTAGGCAGTACGCCGAAGCGCACCACCGGAACCAGCGTTCACTTCTGGCCGGACGAAAGCTTTTTCGACAGCCCGCGCTTCTCGGTATCGCGCCTGACCCATGTCCTGAAGGCCAAAGCGGTGCTCTGCCCCGGTGTGGAGATTGTCTTCAAGGATAAGGTCAATGACAGCGAGCAGCGCTGGTGCTACGCCGACGGCCTCAACGACTACCTGGCCGAAGCGGTTAACGGCCTGCCGACCCTGCCGGAGAAGCCCTTTATCGGTGCCTTTGCCGGTGATACCGAGGCGGTGGATTGGGCGCTGCTGTGGCTGCCGGAGGGCGGCGAGCTGCTCACCGAGAGCTACGTTAACCTGATCCCGACCATGCAGGGCGGGACGCACGTCAACGGCCTGCGTCAGGGGCTGCTGGACGCGATGCGCGAGTTTTGCGAATACCGCAATATCCTGCCGCGTGGCGTTAAGCTGTCAGCGGAGGATATCTGGGACCGCTGCGCCTACGTGCTGTCGGTGAAGATGCAGGATCCGCAGTTTGCCGGGCAGACCAAAGAGCGCCTGTCTTCGCGCCAGTGCGCCGCGTTCGTTTCCGGCGTGGTAAAAGACGCCTTCAGCCTGTGGCTGAACCAGAACGTGCAGGCGGCGGAGATGCTGGCCGAGATGGCGATCTCCAGCGCCCAGCGTCGTCTGCGGGCGGCGAAGAAGGTGGTGCGTAAAAAGCTCACCAGCGGCCCGGCGCTGCCCGGCAAGCTGGCGGACTGCACCGCGCAGGATCTCAACCGCACCGAGCTATTCCTGGTCGAGGGTGACTCGGCGGGCGGCTCGGCCAAGCAGGCGCGCGACCGCGAGTTCCAGGCGATCATGCCGCTAAAGGGTAAGATCCTCAATACCTGGGAGGTCTCCTCTGACGAAGTGCTGGCCTCGCAGGAGGTGCACGACATTTCGGTAGCCATCGGCATCGATCCGGACAGCGAAGATCTCACTCAGCTGCGCTACGGCAAGATCTGCATCCTCGCCGATGCGGACTCCGACGGCCTGCACATCGCGACGCTGCTCTGCGCCCTGTTTGTGAAGCACTTCCGTACCCTGGTGAAGCATGGTCACGTCTACGTGGCGCTGCCGCCGCTCTACCGTATCGATCTGGGCAAAGAGGTCTACTACGCCCTGACCGAAGAGGAGAAGGCGGGCGTGCTGGAGCAGCTGAAGCGTAAGAAGGGCAAGCCTAACGTTCAGCGCTTTAAAGGGCTGGGGGAGATGAACCCGATGCAGCTGCGTGAGACGACGCTCGATCCTAATACCCGCCGCCTGGTGCAGCTCACCATCAGTGACGATGACGATCAGCGTACCAACGCCATTATGGATATGCTGCTGGCCAAGAAGCGCTCGGAAGACCGACGCAACTGGCTCCAGGAAAAAGGCGATATGGCCGATATCGAAGCCTGATACACCAGCCCCGCAGTGCGGGGCTTTTTTTTACCCCCTCCGCTACCCCTTTAGGCGACTCACTTTCCCCTTTTAACAGGTATATGATCTGCAAAAGAAGTTTCTCCAAAACCCTTACCAAGAGGATGAAACATGCAGCGCATTGTCATACCTACCCACTATGTTCACGTTCGCTCGACGCCCCTGTGGACAAAAGAGACCGCACCGGCCTCCATCTGGCAACGGCATCTGGACGCGGGGACCCGCCAGGGCGTTAACCCACGCCTCTGCGTCATGCGGGGCACTATCCGTTATTACGGGTATGCCGATGAGACCAGCCCGGAGCCGGTGGAGACCCTGACCATTGAAGCAGGGCAGTTTGGCGTCTTTCCGGCAGAGAAGTGGCACCGCATCGAAGCCCTGTCTGACGATACGGTATTTAACGTCGATTTTTGGGTCGATCCTAACGTACTCATTGAAGGTTGAGGTAGATATCATGACCACGGAAAACAGAGGCTACGCCTTAGCGATTACACACGGCAGCAGCGGCGCAACGGCAGAGAAGGTTTACCTGAAACCGATGTCGCTCTACGTCCCGGCTCTCGCCCATACGGCGGTAGCGGAGCTTATCAACACGCTGGCAGATAAAAGTGAAAGCGAGAAAGGTTTTACGTTGACGGTAACGAACAACAACAACGGCGTATCGGCCGATAAAGACTTTTCCCGCCTTGCTGAATTAGAAGACGCCACCACGGCGGCGGACACGGTGAAGGATCTGATTAATATCGTACGCGGGTATGAATCAGACGAAGAGACCAACGTCTGCGGCTGGTAAATGCCCTACGCCGCCGAGTGATTTTTCCGATACTGGAGCGGCGTCTCGCCGATGCCTCGCTTAAAAGAGCTAATAAACCAGGTCACGTCGGAAAAGCCCACCCGTGCGGCGATGTCACGCACGCTCTCATCGCTGTGCAGCAGGCACTCGCAGGCCTTGCGTAGCCGCAGCGTATTCAGATAGTCGTGGATCTTCTCGCCCGTTTCGGCATGAAACTTTCGTGACACGTAGCTGCGCGACTTGCCCAGCTCGTTCGCCAGGGCGTCGAGGCTAAATTTATGCTGATAGTGCTCATCGAGCCAGAACATCGCCTGGCTAGCAATGCTGCGGCTGTCGCCAGGCGTGCCGTCGCGATCGGCGGGCAGCATGGCAAACAGGCTGATGAGCAGGCTGGCGACGCTTTCGCTGTTCATCGGCTGCGGGTAGCAGCTAAACAGATAGTCGATATGGCTATGGCAGGCGGCAACGTCCGCCACCCACGCCGGGCCGCCGCGTCGGGAGAGCGTCTGCAACCGCTGCTGGGCCAGGGGAAAATCACGCAGCGCCTTCAGCACCGCGTGGTGATCGAGATGGATAATGGTGCGCCGGTAGATCGCCTCGGCCTGCTCATCCACCCTCACCTTGTGCAGGGTAAAGGGCGGAAAGAAGAAGAGCCGCCCCGGCCGCATGGTGTAGTGACGGTTATCGACGATCGCCACCCCGAAGCCCTCCTCAACGTAGAGGATCTCCAGGCACTGGTGCCAGTGATGATAGCGCACGGTATTAGCAAACAGGCGGCTGAACGATGCGACGGCATCGTTTAAGGTAATCAGCTCCAGATAGTCAGATTTTGGCTCATCGCGCATAGTGCAATAAAACTCAACTTTTACCCCTCTGCACGTCTTTATAAACCACCTTTTTAAATTTTCTCAACTGCGAGTTTATTCATCTCTCCCGGCTGTGACGTGGCTAACATTTCTACGCGCCAGCGATTCACTATCCTTGAGCCACTTTGTTAAGAGGCTGATGCGGAAATGGAAACATCAAATGTATTGTCATCCCGGCAGGACGTCGTTGAGCTGGTTGCGGAGATGCTGGGCGCGCTGGATAAGCAGTTTCCCAAGGGGCAGTCACGCTTCGCGTTAGGTAATACCTGCGCCCACTACAGCGTTGAGATCGCCAATATGGAAGGGCTGTCGCGGGCGCTGTGGGGCCTGTTTCCGCTGCTGGCTGGCGGCGAGGAGACGCCGCTTAGCGCCAAATACATCGCTGCCATCAAGCAGGGGACCGATCCGCACAGCCCAGGCTACTGGGGCGAGACCGGGCCTTACGACCAGCGGCTGGTGGAGATGGCGGCCTACGGCTTAGGTCTGGCGCTGATGCAGGACCGCCTGCTGGCCTGCTTTAGCCCGCGCGAGCAGGCGAACCTCCACGCCTGGCTGAATCAAATCACCGACGCCGAAATGCCCGACAGCAACTGGAACTACTTCGCCATTATGGTGCAGCTCGGCTTTAAACGCGCCGGGCTGCCCTGGGATCGCGATGCGGTAGAGCGGCGCTTTACGATGATGGAGGCTTACTACCTCGGTGACGGCTGGTACTCAGACGGTCCGGGGCGACCGAAAGATTACTACATCTCGATGGCGTTTCACTTCTACGGCCTGATCTACGCCACGCTGAACGCCGAGGACGATCCGCATCGTGCCGCCACCCTGAAGGAGAGGGCGCAGCGGTTCGCCCATGACTTTATCACTATGTCGGCGGCGGGCGGGGAGTCGGTGCCTTTTGGCCGCAGTCTGACCTACCGTTTTGCGATGGTGGCCTTCTGGAGCGGGGTGGCCTTTGCTGAGCTGGACGTATTTACGCCGGGGATAGTGAAGGGGATCGTTCTTCGCCACCTGCGCTGGTGGCTGGCGCAGCCTATCTTTGACCGGGACGGCATTCTGACCCTCGGCTTTGCCTACCCGAACCTCGCCATGTGCGAAGACTATAACTCTCCCGGCTCACCCTACTGGGCGCTGAAGGTGTTCCTGATCCTCGCTCTACCAGAAGGGCATCCGTTCTGGCAGGCAGAGGAGCAGCCTTTACCCGCGCTGGCGGCGCAGCGGGCGCTTCCCCATGCCGGACAGATCCTGATGCACAGCGAAGCCTCGCGGCACGTCTGCATGCTCGCCTCTGGCCAGCTTGAGCTGAACAACTACGTCAATACCGAGGCGAAATACACCAAGTTTGCCTATTCCAGCCGCTTTGGTTTCACCATCGAACGCGGGCGCTACGGCATCAAGCACGCTGCCTGTGACAGCATGCTGCTGCTGGCGGAGGGGGATGAGTACTACCGGGGCCGTCGCGGCTGCGACGAGACGGTGGTCAACGATGCGTACATCTTCTCGCGCTGGTCGCCCTGGCACGATGTGCAGGTTGCCACCTGGCTGATCCCCTGCGGCGACGGTCATCTGCGCCTGCACCGCATCGATACCGCGCGCCATCTGAATAGCGTTGAGGGCGGTTTCGCGGTGATGAAAGCCCCGCACCAGACCCAGGCCTCCGGCTGCGTAGTTCACGCCGCCAACGGCAGCAGCGCTATCTACGATCTCTCGTTTGGCCTTGAGCGTCACGGCGACTGCGTCATTACTCCGCCCAACAGCAGCGTGATGTTTGCCGAGTGTGCGGCGATCCCGGTCTTAACCGCCACCCTGAGGCCGGGGCGTCACTGGCTCTGCTGCGCGGCTATCGCGGGCGATCCGACATACAGCGATATGACCTCTCTCCCCGAGGTGCTTCTGGATAACGAAACGCTGACGGTGCGCCATGTCGGCCAGCCAACGGCGTTAGTCATTACGTTATAAAAAACTCTGACCCCTACATGCTTTCGTCGAGGATAGTATGGATAAAATAATTAAAACCAACCGGACTGAATATTACAAAATCAGCTCCTTTATCTTTCTCTACTTCTTTACCTGGTCAGCCAGTATTGGGCTGCTGGCTATCTGGCTCGGGCAAAAAGCGAACCTAAGCGGGACGGTGATCGGCACGGTATTTGCTGTTAACGGTATCTTCTCGGTGATCCTTAAGCCCATCTACGGCTACATTCTGGATAAGATCGGCATGAGCAAATATCTGCTCTATTTTGTGGTCGCCGTGTCGGCTCTGATGGCACCGTTCTTTATCTACGTCTACCAGCCGCTGCTGCTCTCCAATACGCTGCTGGGGATCGTCGTCGGCGCCATCTATTTAAGCTTCGCCTGGTACGCGGGCGTTGCGGCCTGCGAATCCTATACCGATCGCTACAGCCGGCTGAACGGCATGGAGTTCGGCCAGATCCGCATGTGGGGATCGCTGGGCTGGGCGGTGGCCTCCTCCTTCTCCGGGCTGCTGTTTAACCTCTCTCCGGCATACAACTTCATTATGGGCAGCGTCGCCTCCCTCGTGATGCTGGTGGTGCTGTTTAGCCTGAAGGTGGATACGCGAACCGAGCGTGCGGGCGAGGTGCTGGCGAAGGAGAAGATCGTTCCCGCCGACGTCTATGCCCTGCTGAAAAACCGTAAGTTCTGGGCCTTCTGCCTCTACGTGGCTGGCGTGGCGTGGATGATGTTTATCGCCGAGCAGCAGTTCTCCCGCTACTTCGTCACCTTCTTTGACGATGTGCACCAGGGCAACGCCGTGTTTGGCTATCTGGGTACCGTGCAGTCGGGAATGGAGTTTGTGATGTACATGATCATCCCGATGTTTGTGAACTACGTCGGGGCCAAGCGCGGGCTGCTGATCGTCGGTCTGGTGGTTGGCGCGCGGCTGATTATCTCCGGGCTGTGTGATTCCCATCTCTTAATCTCCGTGCTCAAGCCGCTCTATGGTCTGGAGATCTGCCTCCTGCTGGTGTCGGTCTTTAAATATATCGCCGAGCATTTCGATAAGCGCGTTAACGCCACCATGTACCTGCTGGGCTACCAGGCGATGCTCTACGTCGGCAACGTGGTGGTCTCATCCCCGGCGGGGATCCTCTACGACAAAATCGGCTTTGAGCAGACCTATATCATCATGGGCGCGATAGCCCTGACCTTTACCCTTATCTCAGCCTTTACCCTGTCGGCCTGTCAGAGCAAGCGTCGCGGTGCGCCTGCGGTCAACGTCGCCGGGTAGATCATTTATTCACAAGAAGAAGGACCGGAATATGTTAAATCGTATCGTTGAGGAGCGTCTGGGAGCGGTACCCGCGCCGGTGGATGAGCACGCCTTTCAGGATGAGCTGGTTACCGCCCGTCATCAGACCCTCGAACTGATAAGCCGTCATTTAACGGAGTTCGGTGAAA
Source organism: Pseudescherichia sp. (assembly GCF_032052675.1). Classification (NCBI taxonomy): domain Bacteria; kingdom Pseudomonadati; phylum Pseudomonadota; class Gammaproteobacteria; order Enterobacterales; family Enterobacteriaceae; genus Pseudescherichia; species Pseudescherichia sp. The sequence goes on along the minus strand of NZ_DAMBWA010000004.1, from coordinate 87,748 downwards.
AGTTTCCAGCCGAAACCTGCGTCAAAGGCTGCTACCCGCTCACCGATAACGTGGAGTGGACCACCAGCTTCTGGACCGGCCAGCTGTGGCTGGCGTGGGAGATGAGCGGCGACGCGTCATATCGCACGCTGGCGGAGAAGCACGTGCGCTCTTTCGGGCTGCGCATTGCCGGACGCCAGGATACCAACACTCACGATCTCGGTTTTCTCTATACGCTCTCCTGCGTGGCGGCCTGGCGCTTGACCGGCAACCGAGACGCACGTGGCTTTGCGCTTCAGGCCGCTGAGGCGCTGCTGGAACGCTTCCATCAAAAGGCGCAGATCATCCAGGCGTGGGGCGATCTTACCGATCCGCAGCAGGCGGGAAGGATGATCATCGACTGTAACATGAACCTGCCGCTGCTCTACTGGGCCAGCGAGCAGACCGGCGATCCGCGCTTTGCCGAGGCGGCGAAAGCCCACGTTCAGCAGGCGGCGGAATATCTGATCCGCGACGATGCGTCGACCTTTCACACCTACTACATGGACGTGCAGACCGGCGCGCCGCGCTACGGCAATACCCAGCAGGGCTATGCCGATGATTCATGCTGGTCGCGAGGGCAGGCGTGGGGTATCTATGGCTTCCTGCTGAGCTACCTCTACACTGGCGATAAAACGATGGTGGCGCTGTCAAAAAGGCTGGCGAACTACTTCCTTAACCGCCTGCCGGAGGATGGCGTCTGCCACTGGGATCTGGCGCTGGTCGGCAGTGACGCGCTGCGGGACTCCTCGTCCGCCGCCATTGCCGTCTGCGGCCTGCTGGAGCTGGTCAAGCAGCTACCGGTAAGCGATCCCGATCGCGCCCGCTATCAGCAGTGGGCGATGCACATTATGTCGTCGCTGAATAAGCACTATCTGATGGGCATTAACGAACCCGGCAACGGGCTGTTGAAGCACTCGGTGTACCATCTCGCCAGTAACAAGGGCGTGGATGAGTGTGCCAGCTGGGGGGATTACTTCTACGTCGAGGCGCTGATGCGGTTTAGCCAGAGCTGGAAGCTCTACTGGTAACGGGTACGGGTGGTAAACGCCCGGTGGCGCTGCGCTTACCGGGCCTACGTCGTATAACATGCGGGGGCCTGGCCCCCGCCTGATTAAACCCCTTGCTCCAGAATGCGGATATGGGTTTCTAACACGTCGCTTTTTACCGCCTCGCCCCACGCTTTCATGTGCGGGGTTTGCAGGTGCGCTTCAAGGTGGGCCACGGTCTCCCACTGCTCCACCATCACGATTGAGTCCGGGTTAGTAGCCTGAAAGCTCACGTTAGCGGCGGTGTCTACCATCGGCGCATAGCCGTGGCAGCCCGCTTCCTCTAATACGGTTGGGATAATTTTCGCAAACTCGTCCAGCACGGCCTGGCGATGATGCTGGCCCGGACGGGTGCGAATCTCTGCAATCACTGTCAACATGGTCAACTCCTTCTTTGTACCGTCTGACAGTTAAGCAAAAATTTCCGCAAGATGCTTGCGATATTCTGCGGTATAGCGAGGCACGTCCGGCATTTTAATCACATCGTTAGCGATAAAGGTCGGCAGCGCGTCCATTCCAAGGAACTGATTCGCCTTGTGAAACGGCAGATAAACGCCATCAACGCCCACGCCGTGGAAGAACTGCTCTTTGTCGGTGAAAGCCTCCAGCGGTGCGTTCCAGGTCAGCGACAGCATGTAGGTTTTGCCCTGAATCAGGCCGCCGGAACCATATTTTTTCGCATCGTCGGAGCGGGTACGGCCATCGCTGGCATACAGGGAGCCGTGACCTTCGGTAAAGACGTCATCAATGTACTTTTTCACCGTCCACGGTGCGCCCATCCACCAGCCCGGCATCTGCCAGATTACGGTGTCGGCCCACAGGAAGTTCTGTACTTCCTCTTTCACATCGTAGTCGCCGTCGGTGCGGACCACTTTCACATCGTGGCCGCTGTCGCGCAGGAAGCTGGCGGCGACGTCGGTCATGGTGTCATTCAGCTGGCCGTTAGAGTGGCCGAATTTTTTAGCGCCGTTGATAATTAAGATGTTGCTCATTATTTGTCCCGTTAGAAAACGAATTTGCCGACTATTGTAATGGCCGGTACTAGAGAGAAAAATGAGCAAAATGTGCAAAGACTTTTGCATCTACAGCAATAATGGCGGCTGCATCCAGCGTCACCCAGGGTAAAAAAGGTTAAATTTTTCTGCCAGCCATGCATTTCGCTCTACCCTGTTAAGGGATAACGAAACAAGATGAAAGGGAGATACACGATGAAAAAATTAGCTGCTATTGCCGCCATCGCTATGATGGCCTCCGCCCCCGTTTTCGCCGCCGAGGGGGGCTTCAGCGGGCCATCGGCCACGCAAACCCAGACGCAAAACCAGACTCAGCAGGGTGGATTCGTGGATAACAGCGTAAGCCCGACCACAGCAGCGAAGGCAAAAGATCTGCAAGACGACAGCTGGGTGAAGTTGCGGGGTAACATCACCGAGCGCCTCTCTGACGATCGCTACGTTTTCCGCGATGCCAGCGGTACGGTAAACGTGGAAATTGAGCAAAAACGCTGGAACGGCCAGAACGTGACCCCGCAGGATCAGGTTGAAATTCAGGGTAAAGTTGACAAGGACTGGAACGAGTTTGAGATCGAGGTGAAGCAAATCACCAGGCTCGCCAAGTAAATCCCCGAAGGGCCGGTTATCCGGCCTTTTTCTTGTGACTCAGGAGGGCAGATAAGGTAAAATCTGCGGCAATATTGCCCCTGAATAATTGGGTGCAAACGCTGAGGAATCACACGTAATGAGCGATATGGCAGAGCGCCTCGCGCTACATGAATTCACTGAAAACGCCTACCTAAACTACTCCATGTACGTCATCATGGACCGCGCGTTGCCGTTTATTGGCGACGGCCTGAAGCCGGTGCAGCGGCGTATCGTGTACGCCATGTCTGAACTGGGCCTCAACGCCAGCGCGAAGTTTAAAAAATCCGCCCGTACCGTGGGCGACGTGCTGGGTAAATACCATCCCCACGGCGACAGCGCCTGCTACGAAGCAATGGTGCTGATGGCCCAGCCGTTCTCCTACCGCTATCCACTGGTTGACGGCCAGGGGAACTGGGGGGCGCCGGACGATCCGAAATCCTTCGCGGCGATGCGTTACACCGAGTCGCGCCTCTCCAAATATGCCGAGCTGCTGCTGGGCGAGCTGGGGCAGGGCACCGTTGAGTGGGTGCCTAACTTTGACGGCACGCTGCAGGAGCCGAAAATGCTGCCTGCCCGCCTGCCAAACATTCTGCTGAACGGTACCACCGGGATCGCCGTTGGCATGGCGACGGATATTCCGCCGCACAACCTGCGCGAAGTGGCCCAGGCGGCCATCGCCCTGATCGACCAGCCGAAGACCACGCTCGATCAGCTGCTGGATATTGTCCAGGGGCCGGACTACCCGACCGAGGCGGAGATCATTACCTCTCGGGCGGAAATCCGCAAAATTTACCAGAACGGCCGCGGCTCCGTGCGCATGCGTGCGGTGTGGAAAAAAGAGGATGGCGCGGTGGTCATTACCGCACTGCCGCACCAGGTTTCCGGGGCGCGCGTGCTGGAGCAGATCGCGGCCCAGATGCGTAATAAAAAGCTGCCGATGGTGGACGATCTGCGTGACGAGTCGGATCACGAAAACCCGACCCGTCTGGTGGTTGTGCCGCGCTCTAACCGGGTGGATATGGATCAGGTGATGAACCACCTGTTCGCCACCACCGATCTGGAGAAGAGCTACCGTATCAACCTGAACATGATCGGCCTCGACGGACGTCCAGCGGTGAAAAACCTGCTGGAGATCCTCACCGAGTGGCTGGCGTTCCGCCGCGATACCGTGCGCCGCCGCCTGAACCACCGCCTGGAGAAGGTGCTCAAGCGCCTGCACATCCTTGAAGGTTTGCTGGTGGCGTTCCTTAACATCGACGAGGTGATTGAGATCATCCGCGGTGAAGATGAACCTAAGCCGGTGTTGATGTCGCGTTTTGGCATCAGTGAAACCCAGGCTGAAGCGATCCTGGAGCTGAAGCTGCGCCACCTTGCCAAGCTGGAAGAGATGAAGATCCGCGGCGAGCAGAGCGAGCTGGAAAAAGAGCGCGACCGTTTGCAGAGCACGCTGGCCTCCGAGCGTAAAATGAGCACCCTGCTGAAGAAAGAGCTGCAGGCCGATGCCGACGCGTTCGGCGACGATCGCCGTTCACCGCTGCACGAGCGTGAAGAGGCGAAGGCGATGAGCGAGCATGACATGCTGCCGTCCGAGCCGGTGACTATCGTGCTGTCGCAGATGGGCTGGGTGCGCAGCGCCAAAGGTCATGATATCGATGCCCAGGGCCTGAGCTACAAAGCAGGCGATAGCTGGAAAGCATCCGCTAAAGGAAAAACCAACCAGCCGGTGGTGTTTATCGACACTACCGGGCGTAGCTACGCCGTCGATCCGCTGACGCTGCCGTCGGCGCGCGGGCAGGGCGAGCCGGTGACCGGCAAGCTGACGCTGCCGCCGGGTGCCACCGTTGAGCATATGGTGATGGCCAGCGAAGAGCAGAAGCTGCTGATGGCCTCCGACGCGGGTTACGGTTTTGTCTGTACCTTCAACGATCTGATTGCCCGCAACCGTGCCGGTAAAGCGCTGATTACTCTGCCGGAAAATGCGCACGTGTTGCCGCCGCTAGAGATTGTTGACGATAACGATCTGCTGCTGGCGATCACCGCCGCCGGACGCATGCTGATGTTCCCGATTAGCGATCTGCCGCAGCTGTCGAAAGGTAAAGGCAATAAGATCATCAGCATTCCGTCAGCCGAAGCGGCGAAGGGAGAGGATAGCCTGGCACACCTCTTTATCCTGCCGCCGCAGAGCACGCTAACCCTGCACGCCGGCAAGCGCAAAATCAAAATGCGCCCGGAAGAGCTGCAGAAGGTTCACGGCGAGCGTGGCCGTCGCGGGACGCTGATGCGCGGACTCCAGCGTATCGACAAGGTCGACATCGATTCGCCGCGTCGGGCAACGGCTGGCGACAGCGAAGAGTAATCCCTGTGTGCTTCTCCCCCTTCCCGCCGAAGGGGGAGCTACCCATAAAATTTCCCGTAAAGTCATTGTTAAATCGCAGGTTACGATTGACAATACGCTTTTTCACGGACCCGATGGAACAAAGCCGTGCACCGTCAGCCGCTACACTATAATGGGCGGGTGTCCAGGCTTTCGAGGTAGCTATGCTATTCATTTTACGCGCAATCATTGTTGTTATTTACAGCATCCTGGTCTGTATCTTTGGCTGTATCTACTGCCTGTTTAGCCCACGGAATCCAAAACACGTCGCCACCTTCGGCCATCTGTTCGGCCGTCTGGCGCCGGTCATGGGTATCAAAGTAGAGCTGCGCATGCCGCCTGATGCGGCAACGTACGGTAATGCGATCTACATCGGCAACCACCAGAACAACTACGATATGGTTACCGCGGCAAGCATTGTGCAGCCGCGCACCGTCACCGTGGGCAAAAAGAGCCTGCTGTGGATCCCGTTCTTTGGCCAACTCTACTGGCTGACCGGTAACCTGCTGATTGACCGCGATAACCGTGCTAAAGCGCACGGGACCATCGCTCAGGTGGTCAAGCATATTCAGAAGCGAAACATCTCTATCTGGATGTTCCCGGAAGGTACCCGCAGCCGCGGGCGGGGGCTGTTGCCGTTTAAGACCGGCGCGTTCCATGCGGCTATCGCTGCTGGCGTGCCCATTATTCCGGTATGCGTTTCGAATACCTCTAATAAAATTAACCTTAACCGTCTGAATAACGGTCTGGTGATTGTCGAAATGCTGCCGCCGGTGGACACCAGCCGGTTTGGCAAAGATCAGGTGCGCGAGCTGGCTACTCACTGCCGTGCGCTGATGGCGGAAAAGATCGCCGAGCTTGATAGCGAAGTTGCCGCCCGCGAAGCCGCTGGCAAGCGGTAGAGGTAGCCGTACCTTTTTACGCGCTTTAGTCCGTTTTACAGGGAGCAAGATATGTCACTCAGTCGGCGTCAGTTTATCCAGGCCTCCGGCGCTGCGCTTTGTGTGGGCGCGGTTCCGCTACGGGCCAACGCCGCCGGGCAGCAGCAGCCGCTGCCTGTGCCGCCGCTTATTGAATCCCGCCGTGGGCAGCCGCTGTTTCTGACCCTGCAGCGGGCGCACTGGTCCTTTACCCCGGGCACCCGCGCCCAGGTATGGGGCATTAACGGGCGCTACCTGGGGCCGACCATTCGCGTCTGGAGCGGTGATGACGTGAAGATGATCTACAGCAACCGGCTGGCAGAGAACGTCGCCATGACCATCAGCGGCCTGCAGGTGCCGGGTCCGCTGATCGGCGGCCCGGCGCGAATGATGTCCCCCAGCGCTGACTGGGCGCCGGTGCTGCCGATCCGCCAGAGCGCGGCGACGCTCTGGTATCACGCTAACACGCCCAACCGCACCGCGGAGCAGGTCTATAACGGCCTGGCTGGCATGTGGTTGATTGAGGATGAGGTGAGTAAATCGCTGCCCATCCCCAATCACTATGGCGTAGATGATTTTCCCGTCATTATTCAGGACAAGCGGCTGGATAACTTCGGCACGCCAGAGTACAGCGAGCCGGGCAGCGGCGGCTTCGTTGGCGATACGCTACTGGTTAACGGCGCGCAGAGCCCCTATGTCGAGGTGTCACGCGGCTGGGTACGCCTGCGCCTGCTGAACGCCTCTAACGCCCGACGCTATCAGCTGCAGATGAGCGATGGCCGGGCGCTGCACGTTATCTCCGGCGACCAGGGCTTTTTACCCGCGCCGGTGTCGGTGAAGCAGCTTTCGCTGGCCCCTGGCGAACGGCGTGAGATCCTCGTGAATATGACCAACGGTGACGAAGTGTCGATCACCTGCGGCGAAGCGGCGGGCATTGTTGACCGCATCCGCGGCTTCTTTGAGCCATCAAGCATCCTGATCTCCACCCTGGTGCTGACGTTACGTCCCACCGGGCTGCTGCCGCTGGTGACCGATACGCTGCCGCTGCGGCTGCTGCCGACGGAGCTGATGAGCGGTGCGGCGGTGCGCAGCCGCGATATTGCCCTCGGCGACGATCCGGGGATCAACGGCCAGCTGTGGGATATCAAGCGTATCGATATTACCGCCCAGCAGGGGACGTGGGAGCGCTGGACGGTGCGTGCCGACACGCCGCAGTCGTTCCATATCGAGGGCGTCAGCTTCCTGATCCGCAACGTCAACGGCGCGATGCCGTTCCCGGAGGATCGGGGGATGAAGGATACCGTCTGGGTAGATGGGCAGGTTGAGCTACTGGTCTACTACGGACAGCCTTCGTGGCCGCACTTCCCGTTCCAGTACTTTAGCCAGACGCTGGAGATGTCCGACCGTGGCTCTATCGGTCAGCTGCTGGTCAACCCGGCACCGTAAATCGCCGGGTGGCGGCTTCGCCTTACCCGGCCTACGCAACCTGTATGCCGGGTAAATATCCCGTACAAAATTCCTTCATTTCCCCCATTGTTCAAGCGTATAATCGCCGCCCTTTGACGACCTTTTTTTAATCACCCCGGAAGCATTATGAGCGCTATCTCCCTGATCCAGCCGGATCGCGACCTCTTCTCATGGCCGCAGTACTGGGCTGCCTGTTTCGGCCCCGCGCCGTTTTTGCCCATGTCACGTGAAGAGATGGATCAGCTTGGCTGGGACAGCTGCGACATCATCCTGGTTACCGGGGATGCCTATGTCGATCACCCGAGCTTCGGCATGGCGATCTGCGGACGCATGCTGGAGGCGCAGGGTTTCCGCGTCGGCATCATTGCCCAGCCGGACTGGAACAGCAAAGAGGACTTTATGCGCCTCGGCAAGCCGAATCTCTTCTTCGGCGTCACCGCGGGTAACATGGACTCGATGATCAACCGCTACACCGCCGATCGTAAGCTGCGTCATGACGATGCCTATACGCCGGATAACGTGGCGGGCAAGCGCCCGGATCGTGCCACTCTGGCCTATACCCAGCGCTGTAAAGAGGCGTGGAAAGATGTGCCGGTGATCCTTGGCGGCATTGAGGCGAGCCTGCGCCGTACCGCGCACTACGACTACTGGTCGGATACCGTGCGTCGCTCGGTGCTGGTGGATTCCAAAGCCGACATGCTGATCTTCGGCAACGGTGAGCGTCCGCTGGTTGAGGTTGCCCATCGCCTGTCACAGGGCGAGCCGGTGGCCAGCATCCGTGACGTACGCAACACCGCCATTATGGTCAAAGAGGCGCTGCCGGGCTGGAGCGGGGTAGACTCCCGCATCATTGATATGCCGGGCAAAATCGATCCAATCCCCCATCCGTATGGAGAGGATCTGCCGTGTGCCGATAACAAGCCTGTTGAACCCAAAAAAGCCGAAGCAAAAGCCGTGGTCATCCAGCCGCCGCGTCCGAAGCCGTGGGAGAAGATCTACGTTCTGCTGCCCTCCTTTGAGAAGGTGAAGGCCGACAAGGTGCTCTACGCCCATGCCTCGCGCATTCTGCACCATGAGACCAACCCAGGCTGCGCGCGGGCGCTGATGCAGAAGCACGGCGACCGCTACATCTGGATCAACCCGCCGGCGATCCCGCTCTCCACCGAAGAGATGGACAGCGTCTTTGCGCTGCCCTACAAGCGCGTGCCGCATCCGGCCTACGGCAACAGCCGCATTCCGGCCTATGAGATGATCCGTTTCTCGGTCAACATCATGCGCGGCTGCTTTGGCGGCTGCTCCTTCTGCTCCATCACCGAGCACGAAGGGCGCATTATCCAGAGCCGCTCCGAAGAGTCGATCATCAACGAGATCGAAGCGATTCGTGACACCGTGCCGGGCTTTACCGGAGTGATCTCCGATCTCGGTGGCCCAACGGCCAATATGTATATGCTGCGCTGTAAGTCGCCGCGCGCAGAGCAGACCTGCCGCCGCCTGTCGTGCGTCTACCCGGATATCTGTCCGCATATGGATACCAACCATGAGCCGACGATCAACCTCTATCGCCGCGCCCGGGATCTGAAGGGGATCAAAAAGATCCTTATCGCATCCGGCGTGCGCTACGACATCGCCGTGGAAGATCCGCGCTACATCAAAGAGCTGGCAACCCATCACGTGGGCGGCTACCTGAAGATTGCGCCAGAGCACACTGAAGAAGGCCCGCTGTCGAAGATGATGAAGCCGGGGATGGGCAGCTACGACCGCTTTAAAGAGCTGTTTGATACCTACTCAAAGCAGGCCGGGAAAGAGCAGTATCTGATCCCGTACTTTATCTCCGCCCACCCGGGAACGCGTGACGAAGACATGGTGAATCTGGCCGTGTGGCTCAAAAAACACCGCTTCCGCCTCGATCAGGTACAGAACTTCTATCCGTCACCGCTGGCCAACTCGACGACCATGTATTACACCGGCAAGAACCCGCTCGGCAAGATTGGCTACAAGAGTGAGAACGTCGTGGTGCCGAAGGGCGAGAAACAGCGTCGCCTGCATAAGGCGCTGCTGCGCTATCACGATCCGAAAAACTGGCCGCTGATCCGCCAGGCGCTAGAAGAGATGGGTAAAAAGCATCTGATCGGTAGCCGTCGCGACTGCCTGGTGCCTGCGCCAACCCTCGACGAGATGCGGGAGGCACAGCGCCAGAACCGCCATACGCGTCCGGCGCTGACCAAGCATACGCCGATTGTGCATCAGCGTTCGAACGGAACGGCACCTGCTGCGAACAAAAAACGCGGAAAAGTCGCCGGACGTTAATTTCGTGAAAATGCCCGGTGGCGATAGCGCCACCGGGCAACGCATTACCCGCCAAACTGGTCCGGATCGGGGCCGAGGCGTTTGCCTTGATCAAGCTTCGCGATCTCGCTCAGCTCATCTTTATCGAGGCGGAAATCCCACACCTTAAAGTTTTCCGCAATGCGTGCCGGGGTGACCGATTTCGGGATCACCACCAGGCCCTGATCCAGGTGCCAGCGGATGACGATCTGCGCCGGGGTTTTACCGTACTTGTCCGCCAGCTCGCGAATGATCTTCTGGTCAAAGACCCCTTCACCGCCCTGGGCCAGCGGGCTCCAGGATTCGGTCTGGATCTTATGGGTCGCGTTCCAGGCGTGCAGCTGACGCTGCTGCAGCAGCGGATGCAGCTCAATCTGGTTGATCACCGGCGTGACGCCAGTTTCGTCGATCAGGCGTTGCAGATGGCTAATCTGGAAGTTACAGACGCCAATGCTCTTTACCAGCCCCTGCTCCCGCAGTTTGATCATTCCCTTCCAGGCTTCAACGTAATGATCGATAGCCGGAACCGGCCAGTGCATCAAGTAGAGATCAACATGATCGAGTTTCAGCTTGTCGAGGCTGGCCTGTAACGCCTCCTGAGGGCGGGTCTGGTCGTCATTCCACAGCTTGGTGGTGATAAACAGATCGCTGCGCGGGATCCCAGCGCTTTCGATAGCTTTGCCGACGCCTTCTTCATTTTTGTAGGCTGCGGCGGTATCAATCGAGCGATAGCCCACCTCCAGCGCTTTATGAATGGCGGTGACGACCTCTTCGTTGCCCGCTTTCCATACGCCGAGGCCCAGCTGCGGCATTACGTTGCCGTCCTGAAGCTTAATCACGGTTGGATTTGCCATGCATTCCTCCTTATATGAAATCCACCCGGGCTGGCCCAGGTGGAGTTGAGTGACTTAAGTCTGGTCGAAAAGCCCAAAAACGAAAGTATTAGAAGAAAAAACCTTTAGCGTGCGGCTTCGTAGATGCGTCGGCTAACGTCGAGGGTAATATCCTGATGTTCGCCTAATTGGGTCATGCCGTGCTCGTTCAGCTTCTCAATCAGGGCGGGGATAGAGCTGCCGTCGAGGCCGTAGCCGGAGAGGCGGGTCGGGACGCCCATCTGCTCGAAGAAGCTACGCGTGGCGGCAATGGCCGCGTCGATACGCTCGTCGTCGCTGCCTTCGGTGATGTTCCAGACGCGTTCGGCGTACTGCAGCAGCTTGCCGCGTTTAGCCTCGCGTTTTTCATTCCACAGCGCGGGCAGCACCACTGCCAGCGTCTGGGCATGATCCAGACCGTGCATCGCCGTCAGCTCGTGACCCAGCATATGGGTGGCCCAGTCCTGCGGCACGCCCGCGCCGATCAGGCCGTTCAGCGCCTGGGTTGCCGCCCACATGACGTTGGCGCGCACGCTGTAGTTCTCCGGCTCCTGCAGCGCTTTCGGACCCTCTTCGATCAGCGTCAGCAGAATGCCTTCCGCGAAACGATCCTGAATTTTGCCATCAACGGGATAGGTCACGTACTGCTCAACGGTATGGACAAAGGCATCGACTACGCCGTTTGCCACCTGGCGCGGCGGCAGGGTGTAGGTGTAAACCGGGTCAAGAATAGCGAATACCGGCTGGACGAACGGAGAGTGGAACGCCTGCTTGTCGCCGGTGGCTTTACGGGAAACAACCGCGCCCTTGTTAGACTCGGAGCCGGTAGCCGGCAGGGTCAGCACGGAGCCCATCGGGATGGCGCTGTTGATCTCGCTGCCGCGGGTTTGCAGGATGTGCCACGGATCGATGCCGTCAGCATAGTGCGCAGCGGCGGCGATAAATTTTGTGCCGTCCAGCACCGAGCCACCGCCGACCGCCAGCAGGAAGGTGATCTTCTCTTCGCGGGCAATCGCCACCGCTTTCATCAGCGTTTCGTAAGAGGGGTTCGGCTCAATGCCGCCAAACTCCAGCACGTCGAGGCCGTTTAGCGCGCTATAGACCTGATCCAGCACGCCGGTTTTTTTAACGCTACCACCGCCGTAGGTGATCAGCACGCGTGCGCCTGCCGGGATCTGGTCGCGCAGATCGGCAATGGCGTTTTTACCAAACAGGATGCGGGTAGGGGTGTGGAGATTAAAGTTATTCATGACGCTTTCCCTTGTATCGGTGAAAAAACAGACGGCAGCGAACTGCCTGTTGAGGGTTATTGTGGTCTTCGCGCCCGACACGCTCAATGCACATTCCTGCCGATCTCTTGCCCATTCCTCCCGAGCGCTGGAGAAATCGCATAAAAACGCGCACACTGAGCGCAATAAAAAATGCGTGTGGAGTGGGATGAAATGAACCGCGAAGCGATCTGTCGCCAGCTGACGCAGCAGATTAAGCAGCTGAAAAATAATGAGAACAGGCTCAGTGCTCTACTGCCCGACGTACGGCTGCTCTACGGTACCCAGCCCGGGACGCGTACGCCGGTAATGTATCAGCCTGGCATCGTGATCCTCTTTTCCGGGCATAAAATCGGTTATATCAACGATCGCGTTTTTCGCTACGACACGAATGAGTATCTGCTGCTCACCGTGCCGCTACCTTTTGAGTGTGAAACCTTTGCCACCCCAGAGGTGCCGCTGGCGGGGATCCGCCTTAACGTTGATATTTTACAGCTGCAGGAGCTGCTGATGGATATTGGCGAGGACGAGCATTTCCAGCCCGCTATGGCGGCAAGCGGCATCAATTCGGCGACGCTGTCGGGGGAGATCCTCTGCGCTATTGAGAGGCTGCTGGACGTGATGGCCCGGCCGCTGGATGCGCGGATTTTGGGTAAGCAGATCGTACGCGAAATTCTCTATCACGTGCTGACAGGGCCGTGCGGCGGGGCGCTACTGGCACTGGTCAGCCGCCAGACCCACTTCAGCCTCATTAGCCGGGTGCTGAAACGTATCGAGAGCCAGTACACCGAGAACCTGAGCGTGGACCAGCTGGCCGCCGAAGCCAACATGAGCGTGTCGGCGTTTCATCATAACTTTAAATCGGTGACCAGCACCTCGCCGCTACAGTATCTGAAGACCTACCGGCTGCACCGGGCGCGGATGTTGATGATCCACGACGGCATGAAGGCCAGTGCGGCGGCAATACGCGTTGGCTACGAAAGCCCTTCGCAGTTTAGCCGCGAGTTCAAACGCTACTTTGGCGTGACGCCGGGAGAGGATGCGGCGCGGATTAGAGGGGTGTAGTGATTATGGAGGCCGGATAAGCGCAGCGCTATCCGGCATTTACTAGAGGGAAGAGATCAGGCGTTGCAGTACTTCTTCTTGATCACCACAACCAGCGTACCCAGCAGTCCGGCCACCAGCAGGAACACCGGCAGGATCATCAGGAAGGTCATGACCTGATCCTCATGGCGCTTGACGAAGGGGATCATGCTCAGGGCGTAGCCGAGGCCGGTGACGACGCCTACCCATAGCAGGCCACTCAGCCAGTTAAAGAGCTGAAAGCGGCGGTTCGACAGCCCGGAGATACCCGCCATAGTAGGCAGCAGGGTACGGACGAAAGCGAGAAAGCGCCCGGCCAGCAGTGCCAGAAGACCGTGTCTGTCAAACATACAGGTCGCGCGTTGGTGATACTTCGCTGGCAGCTGCGCCAGCCAGCCTTTGACCACCCGTGTATTACCAAGCCAGCGGCCCTGAATATAGCTCAGCCAGCAGCCGAGGCTGGCGGCAGTCGTCAGAATAACCAGCGCAGGGACAAAATCCATCACGCCGCGGGCGATCAGCGCCCCGGTCAGCAGCAGCAGGCTATCGCCGGGTAAGAACGAGGCAGGAAGCAGTCCATTTTCCAAAAACAGCGTTGCAAACATAACCAGGTAAACAACGCCAACAACATGTGGGTTAGCTAACGCTGCGAAATCGTGTTGCCAGAGCGCAGCGATAATTTCTTGAATAACAGCCATGGACATTCCTGTGGAACCGCGTAATTAAGGCTTATTGTACTCCTGAAATGCCCGCAGCACCTTGATCGTTAGCGCAAGAAATGCAGACAATTCCACTGGTATTGTCTAAATTTCTACCAGCCACATACACTTTACACGATACGCGCGGTATCTGCGTAACATTCGTTGACCTTCGTCAGTATGACTTACAAGTTTCAGCGTATTTTCTAAGTCCTATGAAACGCGCCTATAGATACCGGTTCTACCCAACGCCCGCTCAGGCTGAGCTACTGGCTCAGACGTTCGGCTGTGTGCGTTTTGTTTATAACAGCATACTTCGCTGGCGCACCGATGCGTACTATGAGCGTCAGGAGAAAATCGGCTATCCTCAGGCCGACAAGCGACTGACAGCCCTGAAAGCCATGCCGGAATATGCTTTCCTGCGCGATGTTTCAGCCGTGCCGCTCCAGCAAGCCATACGCCACCAGCAGGACGCGTTTAAAAACTTCTTTGCAGGTCGCGCCGGGTATCCGGCATTCAAGAGCAAGCGCCATAAACAGGCTGCTACCTTCATGAATACGGCGTTCAAATACCGCGACGGCAGGCTGTACATGGCAAAGAGCAAAGCGCCCCTTGATGTGCGCTGGAGTCGCCCGCTGCCGTCTGCGCCGTCCTCTATCAACATCACCCGCGATGCCGCCGGGCGATACTTCGTCTCTTGCCTCTGTGAATTTGAACCAACATCACTGCCAGTCACCGTTTCTACGGTCGGCATTGATGTTGGTTTAAAAGATGTGTTCGTCACCGATACCGGATTCAAATCCGGCAATCCCCGCCATACCGCGAAATACGCGGCACGTCTGGCGCTGCTCCAGCGCCGGTTAAGCAAAAAGGCCAGAGGCTCAAAAAACCGCGCCAAAGCCCGCTTAAAGGTGGCCCGGCTCCATGCGAAAATTGCCGATTGCCGTCTGGATGCCCTGCACAAGGCCACCCGCAAACTGATTAACGAGAACCAGGTTGTTTGCGTCGAATCCCTAAAGGTGAAGAACATGATCCGCAATCCGTCGCTGTCGAAAGCGATAGCAGACGCAGGCTGGGGCGAATTTGTGCGCCAGCTAAAGTACAAAGGCGAATGGGCGGGGCGGTCAGTGGTAGCGATTGACCCGTTTTTCCCGTCCTCAAAACGCTGTAGCTGCTGCGGTTTCATCCTGAAAAAAATGCCTCTTAATGTGCGTGAATGGCACTGCCCGGAATGCGGTGCAGACCACGATCGCGACGTTAACGCGGCCCGTAATATTAAAGCTGCCGGGCTGGCAGTGTTAGCCCACGGAGAGCCTGTAAATCCTGAACCGCATAAAGCGGCTCAGGTCCGGCTCCGTGAAGTGGGAATCCTCGTCCTTTAGGGCAGGGAGTAGTCAAACGATGCGCTGAAATCCTGCCGCTAAATCAGCAATCAGATCGTCAACGTTTTCTAAACCGATATGCACGCGGATCAGCGTTCCGGTGAAGTCGATCTCACCCTCAGGACGGATAGCGGCAATGTGCTCCGGCTGGTTGGCGAGGATCAGCGACTCAAAGCCGCCCCAGGAGTAGGCCATGCTGAACAGAGTGAAGTTGTCGAGATAGGCCGCCAGCTCATCGTTGCTCAGACGTTTGTTTAGCACAAAGGAAAAGAGGCCGCTGCTGCCGGTAAAGTCACGCTTCCAGAACTCGTGGCCCTTGCTGCCTGGCAGAGCAGGGTGGTTCACCTTCGCGACCTGCGGATGCGCCGCCAGCCACTCGGCAATCGCCAGGCTGCTCTCATGGTGCTGACGCAGGCGGACGCCCAGAGTGCGCAGGCCTCGGCTGGTCATATAGGCGGTGTCCGCATCCAGCATCTGCCCCATCAGGTAGGCGTTCTCGCGCAGCTGATCCCAGCAGCGGGCGTTGGAGACCGCCGTGCCAACCATCGCATCCGAATGGCCAATCAGGTACTTGGTCCCTGCCTGGATAGAGATATCAATTCCAAACTCCAGCGCCTTAAACAGAATCCCCGCCGCCCAGGTATTATCGATCATGATAATCGCCTCTGGCGCAACGCGTCTGACCGCCTCGACAATCGCCGGAACGTCGTGGACTTCCATAGTGATAGAGCCGGGCGCTTCGAGGAACACCACCTTCGTATTGGGCTGAATGAGATTTGCGATATCCGCGCCGATCAGCGGATCAAACCAGCCGGTAGTGACGCCGAGCTTGGCCAGAATTTTGCTGCAGAAATCCTGGGTTGGTTCATAGGCGGTGTTGGTCACCAGGACATGGTCGCCCTGCTCAACAAAGGCGAGGAGGGTATTCGCTACGGCAGCGGCGCCGCAGGGGAAGAGCGCGCAGCCTGCGCCGCCCTCTAGCTCACACATCGCCTCCTGCAGGGAGAAGTGGGTCAGCGTCCCCCGGCGGCCGTAGAACAGTTCACCTTTAGCACGGCCGCGCGTTGCCTGCTTCTTGGCTTCCACCGTGTCAAAAACCAGCGACGAAGCGCGCTGGATCACGCTGTTCACCGAACCCTGGGTGTATTTTTTGCTGCGTCCGGCATTCACCAGCGCGGTATCAATGTGCTTCGCTGTCATCTTCACGCTACCCTGATTTTTATACGTCTGGATGTCTAGACTACCACGATCGGGCAGAAGTTGACCCTGGCAAATGCCAAAAACAGGGAAATTTTTTTCTTCCTCCTGCCCAGCGCTATGGCGATGGTAGACAGCTTTCCCGCGACGTGTAATACCAAAAATAAAGATGTGTGACATCTGTACCAGTTATTAAAAAACATAAAAGGGGAGTGAAATTTAGCAATAGGCCGCAGCAGAAAAATAGCCGTAGATTGGCACAAACGCATTCTGTGGGAGATTGATTGTGGCAAATAATACAAGGTTGTCGATTGCAGAAAAATTAGGGTTTGGCATGGGGGACGCGGCCTGCGGCATTGTCTACTCCTCTGTAACCATGTTTTTAACCTGGTTCTATACCGATATTTATGGACTGTCAGCGGCGGCGGTGGGAGTCATGTTTTTAGTCACCCGCATCCTTGACGCTATTACCGATCCGCTAACCGGTATCGTTGCCGATCGGGTTAAAACCCGCTGGGGACATTTCCGCCCCTGGCTTATTTGGTTTGCCGTCCCTTATGCAGTGCTGGCCGTTATGACGTTTACGACTCCCGCATTTGGCGCATCCGGAAAACTGATCTACGCCTATATTACCTATACCCTCCTCATGCTCTGCTACACCTTTATTAATATTCCCTACTGCGCGTTGGGGGGAGTAATTACCCGCGATGAGAAGGATCGCCTGTCGGCGCAGTCTTATCGCTTTACCATCTCGTCCGCTGCCGGACTGATGGTGTCGGTCGCCACCCTGTTTCTGGTGGACTGGCTGGGTAAAGAGGATAAACAGTTTGGTTTTCAGGCCACGATGGGCATCATGGGCGCGATTGCTATTGTGATGCTGCTGTTCTGCTTTTTCTCTACCAAAGAGCGCGTCGCCCCGGCGGTGGAAACGCAAAGTAGCGTACGAGAGGATATTCGCTGTCTGCTGGCGAACGATCAGTGGCGTATTGTGGCAATTATCACTTTCTTTTCCAGTATGGCCGGAGTGATGCGTAGCGCGGCGACGCTCTATTATGCGACCTATTTAATGATGGGCGGCGTACAGACGGCGGCGGGTACGGTAATGAAGTCTGCCTTTGTCTCTACCAGCGTGGTGGGCACTATTATCGGTAGCCTGGCCGCAGGTTATTTAGCTAAGCGCTACCGAGCCGTTTCACTATTTAAAAATATTAACCTGCTGCTGGTATTTACCGGCGTGGTGATGTTCTTTATTCCGCCTACCTGGTTGGCAGTGGTGTTCCCGCTCTATTTCCTGGTCGGCTTTTTCCATCAAATGTACCAGCCTTTTAAATGGAATATGATGGCCAACGCGGCGGACTATGGCGAGTGGAAGTTCGGCCACCGTATTACCGGCTTATCCTATTCGGGAAATCTCTTTGCCTTAAAAATGGGGATGGCCGTGGCGGGCGCTGCCGTCGGGTTTGCTCTGGGCCTGTTTGGCTACCAGGCAGGCGTCGCTGAACAGACGCCGTTAGCCACCGCCGGTATTGTCGGGCTGCTGACCCTGGGGCCCTCGCTCTCCTATCTGATCCTCTGGTGGCTGGCGCGCTTCTATAAGCTCGATGACACCATGATGGCAACGATACAGCGCGATCTGGCCGCCCGGGAACAGGCTGCCCGCCCTGCAGCCAGCGATCGTCCGGTGCTGGTGGGTGACGAACTGAAAAACGCATAAGGGAACCGCATCATGTCGCAGAATACCTATCAAAATCCGATTCTTTGCGCCGACTATTCGGATCCGGATATCGTCCGCGTTGGGGATGACTTTTTTATGGTCTCGTCGAGCTTCAACCATATGCCGGCGTTGCCCGTACTGCACTCAACGGATCTGGTCAGCTGGCGGATTATCAACCATGTGTTTGCTTCCCTCGATCTTGCTGGCTACGACACCGTGCAGCCCGGAAAAGGGGTCTGGGCACCCTCCCTGCGCTGGCATAACGATCGCCTGTGGGTCTTTTTCAGCACCCCCGACGAGGGGATTTTTATGTGTCATACCCAGGATCCGTGGGGAGCGTGGAGCAAGCCGCACTGCGTCCAGCCCGCCAAAGGCTGGATCGATCCCTGTCCTTTCTGGGATGAGGATGGCAGCGCCTGGCTGGTTCACGCCTTCGCCCATAGCCGCAGCGGCATTAAGCATAAGCTACAGCTTTTCTCGATGAAGCCAGACGGTACGGCGCTACAGGGGGAGGGGCAGATTATCTATGATGGCAGCTGCGATCTCCCGACGCTGGAGGGGCCGAAGGTCTATAAACGCAACGGCCTCTATTACATCTTCGCGCCAGCGGGTGGGGTGGAGACCGGTTGGCAGACGGTACTGCGCGCGCCAGAGATGACCGGGCCGTGGGAGGCACGAAACGTGCTCTTTCAAGGAGAGACCGCCGTGAACGGCCCCCATCAGGGGGGATGGGTAGAGCTGAAAAACGGCGAGTGCTGGTTTGTCCATTTTCAGGATGCGCACCTCTATGGCCGTATCGTTCATCTCCAGCCGATGTCATGGGACGAGGATGGCTGGCCGCACATAGGCGAGCCTTTTGGTGGGGCAGGCGCCGGGCAGCCGGTTCTGCGCTGGCAAAAGCCAGGCGGCCTGCCTGCGGTGACGCCCTATGCGCCTCAGACCAGCGATGATTTTGCTACCGGCAGGCCTGGGCTACAGTGGCAGTGGCAGGCCAATCCTCAGCCGAACTGGCTGATCCCGGCTACGCAGGGTCTTCATCTACGCTGTATCCTGCTGCCCGAGTTTGCGGGTCAGCAGACGCTTTACGCCGCACCGCAGCTGCTGCTGCAAAAGTTTCCGGCATTTACCTTTACTGCCCGCACGCGCGCTACGCTCGCCGCCGCAGAGCCTGAAAGCTGCGGCGGGCTGATTATCTATGGCGAACGTTATGCCGCGCTGGTTATTGTCCGTCGTCAGCAGTGCCATCAGCTCTGTTATGTTCACGGCTGGATGAGTGATGCGGGCGTAATCAGAGAGCAATGCCAGGCCCTGCATATGCTCTCGTCCGCAACCTGTGAGCTTCAGGTTAGCGTAGGGGAGGGCGGTGTCAGCCAGTTTGCCTGGCGTGAAGATGGCGGGGCGTGGCAGCAGGTACCGCGCACCTTTGCTGCCGGTAAAGGAAAATGGGTTGGGGCTAAAGTAGGCATCTTTGCCGCTGCCACGGCAGACGCGCAGGATCCCGGCGAATGTCGCTTTGAAGATTTTGTGCTGGAAGTTCGATAATTTTCTGAAAATTGCGCTTACGGCATTTTTTACTGCGTAAGCGCAAGGAAAGTTTGTCAAAATTACGCCACTATGTAAATACTAATGAGAACTACTATCAATTCGATGCTGTTTTGATATTATTATGCTCAGATTTTGTGATTTGCGTCCGGAGATACAGAGTGGGTAATAATTTGATGCAGACGGATCTCTCCGTTTGGGGTATGTATCACCATGCCGATATCGTCGTAAAGCTGGTGATGATTGGCTTGATTCTGGCGTCCATTGTCACCTGGGCGATTTTCTTCAGCAAAAGCGTGGAGATGTTCTCGCATAAGCGCCGTCTTAAGCGCGAGCAGAAGCTGTTAAGCGAAGCGCGCACGCTGGATCAGGCGAGCGAAATCGCAGCCAGTTTCCACGCCAGTAGCCTGAGCACGCAGCTGCTGAACGAAGCGCAGAACGAGCTTGAGCTCTCCGCTGGCTCTGAAGATAACGAAGGCATCAAAGAGCGTACCGGGTTCCGTCTTGAGCGGCGCGTCGCTGCCGTTGGCCGTCACCTGGGCCGCGGTAATGGTTTCCTCGCGACCATTGGCGCTATCTCACCGTTTATCGGCCTGTTTGGTACCGTATGGGGCATTATGAATAGCTTTATCGGTATTGCCCAGACCCAGACCACTAACCTCGCCGTCGTTGCGCCAGGCATTGCTGAAGCGCTGCTGGCCACGGCAATCGGCCTGGTCGCCGCTATCCCCGCGGTGGTCATTTATAACATCTTTGCCCGCTCTATCGGCGGCTATAAAGCCATGTTGGGCGATGTTGCCGCGCAGGTGCTGCTGCTGCAGAGCCGCGATCTCGACCTGGCTGCCAGCCCGTCGGCTGCACCGGTTCACTCCGCACAGAAACTACGTTTAGGTTAATTCCGTATGGCAATGCGTCTTAATGAAAATCTGGACGATAACGGCGAAATGCATGAGATCAACGTGACGCCGTTTATCGACGTTATGCTGGTGCTGCTGATTATCTTCATGGTGGCGGCCCCGCTGGCCACCGTTGACGTGAAGGTAAACTTACCGGCCTCCTCCAGCCAGCCGCAACCGCGTCCGGAAAAGCCGGTTTACCTGTCGGTGAAAGCGGATAACAGCATGTTTATCGGTAACGATCCGGTGACCGAAGAGACGATGGTCAATGCGCTGAACGCCCAGACCGCGGGTAAGAAAGATACCACCATCTTCTTCCGTGCGGATAAAACCGTAGATTATGAGACGATGATGAAGGTCATGGATACCCTGCATCAGGCGGGTTATCTGAAGATTGGTCTGGTGGGTGAAGAGGTGACGCGCCCGAAATAAGCGCAGCATTGAGATAAAAAAAGGGGCCATCGCGGCCCCTTTTTGTTGCATGCAAAACTAGCTTAAGTGCATCCCGCCGGTGACACCGTGTACTTCGGCAGTCACGTAGCTTGACTCCTGGCTCGCCAGATAGACGTAAATAGCGGCGACCTCAGCAGGTTGCCCGGCGCGTTTCAGCGGCGTGGACTGACCAAACTTCGGTAGTTTCTCCTGCGGCTGACCGCCAGAGATTTGCAGCGCCGTCCAGACAGGGCCCGGTGCAACGCTGTTCACACGAATGCCTTTCTCTGCCACCTGTTTTGCCAGCCCGCGGGTAAAGTTGAGGATGGCCGCCTTGGTGGAGGCGTAGTCCAGCAGGGTCGCATTTGGCTGATAGGCCTCCACCGACGAGGTGGTGATAATGCTGGCACCCGGCTGCAGGAACTTCAGCGCCTCCTGGGTGATCCAGAACAGCGAGAAGACGTTAGTCTTATAGGTCTGCTCAAACTGCTCTGAGGTGAGATCGGCAATATCTTCTACGGCGGTCTGTTTCCCGGCGACCAGCGCCAGAATATCCAATCCGCCCAGGGCATCGCGCGCCTGGTTAACCAGCGAGCGGGTAAAGGCTTCATCGGTCAGATCGCCTGGGATCAGCACCGCTTTGCGCCCTTCAGCTTCAATCAGCGCTTTGACTTCCTGCGCATCCTCTTCTTCAGCTGGCAGGTAGTTAATCACGACATCAGCGCCTTCACGCGCGTAAGCGATGGCGGCAGCGCGCCCGATACCGGAGTCGCCCCCTGTCACCAGTGCCTTACGATCCTTAAGACGGCCGCTACCCACATAGCTCTTCTCGCCACAGTCGGGGACGGGATCCATTTTTGCCTGCACCCCTGGCGCGGGCTGCTTCTGTTTCGGGTAACCCTCAGTGTAATACTGGGTGGTGGGGTCCTGAATTTTCGTCTGATCGTTTGCCATAAGTCGTCTCCATCTGTGATACATCCTGATTAAGGATAGATGCTTATGCGGGAAATGCAGGCGAACCGGACGATTCCCTATGGTTATCGATCGCAACCAGAGGCTGGGGAGCTTATGGCTTGGAGGCGGTAGAGAGGCGCTCAGACGGGAGTTCCGGCTCCTCCTGGAGTGCCACTCTGTTAACGCTGCCGGTGCGGTATTCACCGTCGGCAAGCTTGCGGGTAAGACGCAAGGTGGCGGTTTCTCGTTCAAGAAGGTGCTGGTAGTTTGTTTCCAGCTTTGCCATGATCTTTTCCCGTAAGTCGGGATGCAGAGCGATGATTTCATCAATTGCCGCCCCGTAGATCTCCTCTTTAACCTGTAAGGCATAGATCTCACGGCGGTTCTGCCACTTTAGCCTGATCAGCGCCGCGGGAATAGAGAGAGACTCCCTGGCGATACGCTGGATCGTCTCATTTTTATTCTGGATTAATGCATCCAGATTTTGCTTTAAGATAAATTCATCGCTCTTTGTCTCATCTAAAGTCAAATAGACATTGTTATTATCAATCTCTTTATTCACGCGAATCGTCCTGTAGCGTATAAAACATAGGCGTATCTTTTTCGTGGGTTATGAGATTAAGCCAAATTTCTTTTCCCGCGCCATTTATGTCGGTCGTTTTTTTTGTGATTATTTGACTTAAAAGCTGGGGATCAATTTCGCCCGTGGCCTGAAGATCGTTCAGTACTCGGCAAAAGGTTTCAATTTTAACGACCCGGTATAGCCTGTCTTTTATATGCCGGTCGCGCTCTTCCAGCAGCATATTACGTGATTGCCGGGTACGGTTAACGTTGGTTAATATATCGCTTTCATAATCCGCGAGCGTTCTTTTTCCCTGAGCTAAATCGGCATCTTTTTCTGCTTCTCCCGCATCGGTTTTCACTGTGGAGACGTGAAAACGAGCCGGGACAAGATTCTCGGGCAACATCGCTAATATCCTGTTATTTCAACGGGGTGGAGATGGGCGGGCGTGAGTTGCGTTGACAATATCATGGCGCAATTTTAAAATCAAAAAAAATGGAGCCCGCTAATGAACAGTATTTTTTATTCTGTTATTGTCCTGCTGCTGCTGACCGGCGGCGTACTTTTAATGATGCGTGGGTTCAATAAAAGCTCGCCAGCAGAAGAGATAAGCCCCTCATACGACCCGCCTCCCTTAAGCAAAGAGGAGGGGGACGATCATTTTTCCCTGCTGATGAATGCCATTACGCCCATATGGTACTGGCGCGTCAATCATGAATATATTGATTTTCTGCATGCCACCATCAAGCGAATGAACATGGCGGACCTGAATCGTACGCCGGGGTTATTTGAGGCCCAGCGGCGCTGTAGCGATCTCAATTCAGCGGTATACCGCTACTACGACAATATTAAAAAGCGTTGCCTTAACGGTGAGAAAGTTTCTCATGCCGATCTGGACGTGCTCAATTTACGGCAATGCTTTCGTGAATTTAGCCTTGAGGCCTACCCGGCGCTGGTCGTGCTGGTGTGGCCCGAGTATCAGCGTCCGGAAGTCGATCCCGGTGAGGTGATAACTTTCCCCGCAGAGTAACCGTTCTGCTGACTGACAAACGCGTTGCGTTATGCTTTGCTTAAAAAGCATTCACTTTCCGGAGAGCAACGATGACGCGTCTGACCGCCAAAGACTTCCCGCAGGAACTGCTCGATTACTACGACTACTATGCCCACGGCAAAATTTCCAAACGTGAATTTTTACAGCTGGCAACCCGGTATGCGGTAGGCGGTATGACCGCGCTGGCGCTGTTCGACCTGCTTAAACCGAACTATGCCCTGGCCACGCAGGTAGAATTTACCGACCCGGATATTCTGCCGGAGTATATCCATTATCCTTCGCCGAACGGTCATGGTGAGGTGCGTGGTTATCTGGTTAAGCCAACCAAAACAGAGGGTAAGGTGCCGGCCGTGGTGGTGGTGCATGAGAACCGGGGGCTGAACCCCTATATTGAGGATGTGGCGCGGTGCGTTGCCAAAGCGGGGTATATTGCGCTGGCCCCGGACGGCTTAAGCTCGGTGGGTGGCTTTCCGGGTAACGATGATGAAGGCCGTGCGCTGCAGCAGAAGGTGGATCCCACTAAGCTGATGAATGATTTCTTCGCCGCCGTAGAGTTTATGCAGAGACACCCTGACGCCACCGGTAAGGTGGGCATCACCGGCTTTTGCTATGGCGGTGGCGTAGCGAACGCGGCGGCGGTGGCCTATCCGGAGCTGGCCTGCGCCGTACCTTTTTATGGCCGTCAGGCTCCCATTGCCGACGTGCCAAAAATCAACGCTCCCATTTTACTGCACTACGCCCAGCTGGATACGCGCATCAACGAGGGCTGGCCCGCCTATGAGCAGGCGCTTAAGGCAAATAACAAGGTCTATAAAGCCTATATCTACTCTGGCGTTAACCACGGTTTTCATAATGACTCAACGCCGCGCTATGACCAGGCCGCAGCGGAGCTGGCATGGCAACGTACCCTCGACTGGTTTAAATTATATCTTAATGGTAATAGTTAAGTTAAGTAATAGTTTAGCACCGCTAAAATAGTATAGTTTGTGATCGTTTCATGGTAAGCCAGCAAAACCTTTTGCTGGCCTAAATAACGCCTCTCCTGTCTGACTCTTTAGAGCAGATGGATTCCAGCTGGTTTGCCAGTTACGCTACCTACGGCTGTAAAGCCAGCAACAGTGCGGCCTGGTGGCGCGACGCTTCTCTTTTTTTAAGCCGCAGATAAATAAGTGGCCTCAACTTTCTTTTCTTACTGAAAATAAAAAAGTAAGCGCACGATATTATATTTTTATAGATATCTTGCGGGTCTTTTAAAGAGACGAAAATGCGATTTTACCGCAGCGTATCTTTTTCATTTTGGAAAATGTTAATTGTTATTTTTAAATAGTAAAGCAAGAAATAAATAATAGATGGCGTAAAAAAGCAATGTGATAGGCATCCTTTTTTTGTGCTTATTTTTCAGTGGCTTGTGATTAGGATTATTCTTAATGGTGAGCTTTTTCTATTAAATTTATGGGCATAAATGCAGGCCACACACTATTATGGTCCGTTAATCCTTGTTTTAAGCAAGGTAGCCCATAGTGCGTTTTTTGATCAAAAAAATGACGCGTTACCATACATATTATCATTAACATGCCGATAACTCTGTTAAGTCGCCTGCGACAAGAAGTATCCCCCTTATCGGCAAGGAATTAATTATGCGTGTGCTGCAAAACTTCACCATTCGTTTGGTGATGCTGGTTATTCTCGGCATCTTTTGTCTGATGTGGTCCGGCGTCGGGCTGTATAGCGTCTTTTCGCTCTCAAAAGTGGCTGACGGCAATGAGATAGACCGCCAGCTCGTTAACCAGATGACGCTGCTAAGCCAGGGCAACGATCAATACTTCCGCGTAGTGACCCGTCTGTCACGCGTGCTGGAGACAAAAGCCGCTGGCGGCAGCGCAGACTTCAACCAGGTTCAGCTGGCGCTGGACAACATGAAAACCAAGCTGGAGGCGCTGAAGGCCATCTCACCTGGTCCAATGGATGAAAAGATCTCTGCTCAGGCGATTGCCAGCTGGCAGGCGCTGTTGGATCAGGGGGTAACACCGCAGGTTCAACTGGCGCAGCAGGGCGCCCTGGACGCTTATCGCCAACAGGCAAACAACGTGACCCCTGCGCTGAGCCGCGCATTTGGTGCGGCGGCAGAGGCCTTTAACAGCGCTGCCAGTGCACGTCTGGACGATACACGCGTGATGGTTGACGGACAGACCAGCGTGACCCGCATCCTGATCCTGACGGCGGTGATCCTCGGTCTGCTGATCCTGCTATTTACCGATCGCTATCTGGTGAATCTGCTGGTAAAACCGCTGGCCATTATTCGTCAGCACTTCCGCGTTATTGCCCAGGGCGATCTCAGCCAGCCGGTAGAGGATCTGGGCCGCAACTGCGTAGGCCAGCTGGTACCTCTGCTGCGTGCTATGCAGGAGAGCCTGCGTGACGCGGTTAGCACTATCCGCCAGGGCAGTGACAACATCTGGCGCGGCGCGACTGAAATCTCCAGCGGCAATAACGATCTCTCTTCCCGCACGGAGGAGCAGGCGGCGGCGCTGGAGGAGACGGCGGCCAGCATGGAGCAGCTAACCGCGACGGTTAAGCTCAATGCGGACAACGCGCGCCAGGCCAGCGAGCTCGCAGACGTGGCTTCGACGCGAGCGAGTAAAGGCGGCGAGCTGGTCGACGCGGTGGTCGGTACCATGACCGACATCTCCGCTAGCTCGAAAAAGATCGCTGAGATCACCACGGTGATTAACAGTATTGCTTTCCAGACCAATATCCTGGCGCTCAACGCGGCGGTGGAGGCAGCACGGGCGGGCGAGCAGGGACGTGGTTTTGCGGTTGTCGCCGGGGAAGTGCGTAATCTTGCCAGCCGCAGCGCCGATGCGGCGAAACAGATCGAGTCGCTGATAACCGACTCTGTAAGCCGGGTCGATAAAGGGGCGCAGCTGGTTAATGACGCCGGTACGACAATGGAGGGCATTCTGCAAGCAGTGACGGAAGTGACAACTATCATGAAGCAGATTGCCAGCGCCTCCGCCGAGCAGAGCAAAGGCATCTCTCAGGTCGGCGTTGCGATTACCCAGATGGACAGCGTTACGCAGCAAAACGCCTCGCTGGTTGAAGAGGTTTCCGCAGCGGCGGCCGCTCTTGAGCGCCAGACCGAGGAGCTACAGCGTTCGGTACAGCGGTTCCGCCTCTCTGGCAACGATGAGCAAAAAGCGGGGAGCGCAGCGGTAAACGCTGTTGCTATGCCGCGTCCCGCCGTCGCGCATTCCGCTCAGGATGAGTGGGTTGCGTTCTAAACGCGTCCCTCTGAGCGACGTAGCGGTGGGTTGCCGTATCTCCGCTACGTTACTCATCCAGAGAGCAGCGTGGTACCGATAGCCGCACCGTTCTTACCGCTGTGTTTGATCTGATACATAGCCAGGTCGGCCTGGACGAGCGAGGTGACAAAATCATCCTCGTCCAGGGCTTGTTCGATGCCAATTGAGGCGCCCACGCTGGCTACGCCGTTGGCCAGCTCAAACGGGGTTAATGCGGCCTGCAGACAGCTCTGGGCAGCGCGGGTAACCTGCGCATCATGGAGAGCAAAAGGCAGCAACAGGACAAATTCATCTCCGCCAAGCCGTCCAACAACCGTGCCCGGCGGACAGGCGTCGCGCAGTCGCTGGCTAAGCTGCATCAGCAGCTCGTCGCCGCTGCGGTGGCCAAAGGTATCATTCACGTTTTTAAAATCATCAAGATCGATAAAGGCCACGCAGAGCGCACCCGCCATCTTTAATGCCTCAAAATGCTGAATCAGGGCATGACGGTTGGCAAGACCGGTGAGCGGATCGTGATTCGCCAGCAGGGCGAGCTGCTCCTCGTACTGCTTCTCTTTGGTCATATCGATATGCGTGCCGGTGACCTTTAGCGGCTGGCCGCTATCGTCCCACTCGCTGACGCGCCCCCGGTCAAGTACCCAGGTCACGGTGCCGTTTTTATGTTGCATACGGTGCAGCGCTTCATAGAAGGGCGTTTTGCCATGTAGATGACCGTAAAAAGCCGCCAGCACCCGCTCTCTGTCATCTGGATGCAGGTGCTCCTTCCAGACTTCAAAGCGCGCGCTAAGCTCTTTCGGCTGATAGCCCAGCATTGAGCCCCAGCGACGGTTATAGATAATCAGCTTGCCGCTGGGCACATCCAGCTGCCACAGGCAGAGGCCAGTACCGTCTAACGCCGCGCTGAGCTTGCTGCGGGCGTCACGCGCCAGCCGCACCAGACGGGCGTTGTGCTTCTTCAGATTCTGGATCTGCTGCTTAAGCGCGAGTTCAGACATACCGGCCGATTAGCTGTAAATAAAAAACATTCTTACTAGTTATTTTTTTGTTGTAAATACGGTAAGGGAAAAAGAGGAAACGTAATCGATTTCAAAAGGTGACCGGGCGGGAGATGCCCGGTCGGAAAGCGTCAGGCCTGGCGCTTATCTTCCGTGTTATTCGCAAAGTCGCTGGCGTCGTGGCGCTCATGCAGCTGCTCATTAAGCGGCCCATTAGCGCGGTTAACGATGCGGCCACGCTGTACGGCAGGGCGTCCCGCAACCTCTTTCGCCCAGCGCAGCACGTTTTTATAGCTGCCAGCGTCGAGAAACTCTGCCGCGTCGTAAACGTTGCCGAGCACAACGTTACCGTACCAGGGCCAGATAGCCATGTCGGCGATGGTATAGTCATCGCCCGCGACAAACCTGTGCTCGGCAAGCTGCTTATCGAGCACGTCGAGCTGGCGCTTGGCTTCCATCGTGAAGCGGTTGATGGCGTACTCAATTTTTACCGGCGCGTAGCTATAGAAATGGCCGAAGCCGCCGCCGAGAAAGGGCGCTGAGCCTTGCAGCCAGAAGAGCCAGTTCAGCGTTTCGGCGCGGCCAGCCGGATCGGTTGGCAGGAAGTGGCCGAACTTTTCTGCCAGATAGAGCAGAATCGAGCCGGATTCGAAGACGCGGGTGGGCGGGGTAGTGCTGTGGTCGCGCAGAGCAGGAATTTTGGAGTTCGGGTTTACCTCAACGAAACCACTGGAGAACTGGTCGCCCTCGCCGATGCGAATCAACCAGGCGTCATACTCCGCCTCGCTGACGCCTTTTTCCAGTAGCTCCTCGAGTAGGATCGTGACCTTCTGGCCGTTCGGCGTGCCGAGGGAGTAGAGCTGCAGCGGATGTTTGCCTACCGGCAACGTTTTTTCATGCGTCGGGCCGGAGACCGGGCGGTTGATGTTGGCAAACGCGCCGCCGCCGGATTTATCCCACGTCCACACTTTAGGTGGCTGATAGCTGTTGTCTGACATAGCGATTCCCCTTTCATTGATTTGATAAGCAGTGTAGCAGGCGCGTGATATCACCTGCCTCTCTTCAGGCCAGGATGCGCTCGGCCCAGACGCTTACGTCGTCGCCGCTGCCCAGATCGGCCTGTACCAGCCCGTTGACCATAAAGGTGGGCGAGACGTGGATACCGTTCTGACGGGCATACTTGCAATGCCACTTAATAACGTTTTGCAGATCGGCGCGGGCAAAGGGCTCGCTTACGTCGACGCCGCTGTACTTATCGAGGCGCGCGATAATCTGCCGCGGCGTAGCGTCCAGGTTAGGACCACCGCAGTGATCGGTAAACTCAAACTCCTCTCTATGGTCGGCTACCGCCTGCATGACTTTATGTGCGGCTTCCCTGCCGTTCGGCAGCGTGGAGGCAGCAAGGATGTAACGGACGATCAAACCGGAGTACATATGCCACGGCTGTGACTGCAGGCGGATTTTTACCGTGACCTTGTCCTCACCGACATGCTTAAGCAACGCGTCCAGTTTATTAAAGGCTTTAACCGAGAAGGGGCAGGTGGGTTCCAGAAAAACTTCAAAGGTACGTGGGCCATGTCCCCACGCCAGTGGCTGTGATTGTAGTGCTGTTTGCTGGTTCATCTCTTTTCCTTTTTTATCGATGTCGACAGGCAGTCTACTCCACTTTTTTGGCAATGGGGTTAGCGAAAAAATGCACATATTAGTGACTATTCCGGGCAAGGAGAAATGTTAGGATTTTACAACGTCTTTGACGGGCTAATGGCTTTCTGCAATGGCTTCAGAAAATAGGTGTTTAATAGAAAAACCCGATAATCGTATAAATTATCGGGTTATCCGCTATTAACGGTAACAACTTTAAGAAGAGAGCTTACGCAACGCTACCAATGGCTTGCACATAAGACTGACCCTCTTCATGCTCAACGTTTACAATGTGACCATTGCGCATTGCATTTTCCATAAACTGAGCAATATTAAACATATCATGAGCAAGCACGAAATCCGTGTCTTTAGAAACACTCATCTGGTCTGGTAATACGTTGAACGCGATCATATTGGTCGTTGTATTATATTGCATTAATGTAATACGGCCGGAAGTAACGGTGATAGCCATGATCTTTTTCCTCATTTAGATAGGTACTGTTTTTTTGCCTCCCAATAAGGGAGCCACGCAATAATGTCTTAATGAGGAGAGCTATATTGCTCTTCATTTGCCCGGTCTGAGGGCAAAAAAAATAAGTATTTTCTTAACCCGTGGATCGGGACGGGCAGGGCGGTGTGAAAGGCTCAAAAGCAAAAAACCCGCCATAGGCGGGTTCTTCTGAATAGTGGTGCCCGGACTCGGAATCGAACCAAGGACACGGGGATTTTCAATCCCATTGCCGGAAAGTTAAATTTTTTGCCTTTGTGTTACAGAGATGTGAATAATCGCTAACGCATACATCCAAACCATTGTTTTGGATGTGCAAAATGACAATACTTCCCGTTATCTCTCCCAAAGGTGGAGAAGGCAAATCCACGTTTGCTGCTTACCTTGCCGGTTTTCTTGCCGATGCTGGCCTGAATACCCTTCTTGTGGATGCAGACTATTCCCAGCCCACAGCCAGCAGTATCTTCGCGCTGGAGCATGAATCCCCATTCGGTCTCTATGAATTGTTGATGCAGATGGTCAGTGACCATACGCAATGCATTTCGCAGACCGCCATAAAAAATCTCGATGTCATCTACTCAAACGACCCGGACGAACTGTTGCCGACCGCGATGCTCCACGCTGCAGATGGCCGTCTTCGCCTGCGTAACATACTTCAGCATCCTTTCTTTAACCGTTATGACGCCATTATTGTGGATTCTAAAGGCGCAACAGGCGTTATGACTGAGCTTTCCCTCCTGTCCTCTACCGGTAATGTGATGGGCGTTGTTAAACCCATCCTTCCGGATGTCCGTGAATTTATCCGCGGCTCCCTTCACATGCTTACCCGCCTGAAAACCTATGAAAATTACGGTATCCGCCTTCCTGATATTTCCATTCTCGTCAACTGTATCGAAAACACTCTGCTTGACCGTGAAGCAATGGACGGTCTTGCCGCCATCATTAACGAAAAACATTACGACGCCTCTGCGCTGGGCAACCGTGACGTTTATCGTTTACTCAATACCCGTATCGAGGCGCTGGATATTTTCAAACTGGGGCACGTCAAGCAGCAGCCCGTGCATCGTCTGGAATACAAAACACGCCGCAAAGGTCCGGCCGCAGCCGTCACCATGCACGACCTCGCGTGTGAACTGTTCCCTGAGTGGCAGAGCCATTTCAGTGACGTTCTGACCCGGGAGGTGCGTCATGTCTGAGATGATGATGCCCTGCTCTTATGAGGCTGAGCAGGCCGTACTGGGCGGACTGATGCTTGATAACGACCGGTGGGATGAGGTGATACTGCAAATCTCCCCGGAAGATTTGTTTTCCCGGCCGCACCGTATGGTCTTCCGCGTCATGGCCGAGCTGGCCGGAGAAGGGCTACCGCTCGATCTCATCACTATTACGGAACGGCTGGAGAACAAAGGCGACCTTGAACAGTGTGGCGGCTTTGCTTATCTGGCTGAAATGAGTAAAAACACGCCGTCTGCAGCCAATATCCTTGCTTACGCCGGCGTGGTGGCGGAGAAAAGCCGCCTGCGGCAGCTGATGACAGTGGGTAACAGTCTTCTTTCCGATGTGCAGGCCCCGAAAGCCAGCTCGGCCGGCATCCTTGAGTCGGCCGAAGGTAAGCTGTTTAACATTGCCGAACAGGGAGCCATGCAGCTCAACAGTGAGACCGGCGTTAACGAGGCGCTGGATAAACTGCTGACGCATCTGGAAAGTATGTCCGCCAGTGACGGCCTCACCGGCACACCGACCGGTTTCAGTGAACTGGACGCGATGACCTGTGGTCTCCAGCCCGGCGATCTGGCCCTGCTGGCCGCCCGTCCTTCCATGGGAAAAACGTCGCTGGCCATGGCCGCCTGCACCGCGGCCGTGGGCGCAAAACCTGACGATCACGTCTTTGTGTTCAGTCTTGAAATGCCCTCAGAGCAGCTGATGATGCGCCTGCTGGCGATGGAAGGCCGGGTGGAACTGTCCCGGCTTCGCAGCGGCAACATGGATGATGAAGACTGGGCTCGCGTGTCAGCGGCTACCGGTCGCATTATTGAATGGAAAAACCGTCTGATCATTGATGATACCAGCTACCAGACCCCGGCTACACTGCGCGCCCGCGCCCGTCGCTATGTCCGCAAATACGGCAGACCCTCTCTCATCATGCTGGACTATCTGCAGCTTGTCCGCTCCCCCGAGCAGGAAAACCGCACGCAGGAAATAGCGGAAATTTCCCGCTCGCTTAAGGCGCTCGGTAAAGAGCTGGGCTGTCCGGTACTGGCGCTTTC
Organism: Pseudescherichia sp.; assembly: GCF_032052675.1. Classification (NCBI taxonomy): domain Bacteria; kingdom Pseudomonadati; phylum Pseudomonadota; class Gammaproteobacteria; order Enterobacterales; family Enterobacteriaceae; genus Pseudescherichia; species Pseudescherichia sp. The sequence goes on along the minus strand of NZ_DAMBWA010000004.1, from coordinate 55,594 downwards.
CCAGCTCAACCGCCTGGTGGAGCAGCGGGCCGATAAACGCCCTAATAATGGTGACCTGCGTGACTCTGGTGCGCTTGAGCAGGATGCAGACCTCATCATGTTTATTTACCGGGATGAGGTTTATAACCCCGGCACTCCTGATGCCGGGGTGGCTGAGATCATTGTCGGCAAGCAGCGGCAGGGGCCAACCGGCACGGTGAAAGTCAAATTTGACGGGCGTTATACCCTCTTTTCGGAGTTTCAGGAAGGCAGCTATGACTTCGGTTACCGCAGCGGGAGGAAACAGGCATGAGCCGTAAAAGTTCTAATGTGGGGGCTGCCATGCTGCAGCCCGGACGCCAGTCGCAGGCGGCCGGCAATATCAGCGTCATGCCGGCGGCTGAAATGCCCATGGTCCTGACGCTCGACCAGTTAAGCCCGAATCCTGATAATCCGCGAACATCACGCAATCCGCGTTATGACGATATCAAGGCTTCCATCCGTTCGCGCGGGCTGGACACCGTACCCAAAGTCACCCGTGACCCGGATGGTGAGCCCGATATGTACATCTTCAGCGACGGTGGTAATACACGTTATCAGATCCTGTCAGAACTGTGGCAGGAGACCGGAGAAGACCGTTTTTTCCGTGTCCATGTGTTGTTCAAGCCGTGGCCGGGACGGCTGCAGTGTGTTATCGGCCATCTGGCAGAGAATGAAGTGCGCGGGGAACTGAGTTTTATTGAAAAAGCGCAGGGGATCCACAAAGCCCGCTCTATATATGAAGAGCAGTTAGGAAAGCCAGTCTCTTTACGACAGTTGTCAGAGCTTCTGACCCGTGAAGGTCTGCCGGTACATAATTCAACTATCAGCCGTATGGAAGATGCACTGAAATATCTTTTTCCGTGGATCCCAGACCTGCTTGAGTCCGGGCTCGGCAGGCCTCAGATAACGGCGCTGCTGGCGCTCCGGCATGATGCTGAACGCGTGTGGGATGAGTTTTGCCTGATTTCAGACACAGGCGACAAATCCTTCAGCGACGTTTTTGGCCAGTGTTGTGGCCGTTTCAACTCACCGGAACTGTGGTCTCTTGAGATGTTTCGCGATGAATTAATTGGTGATTTACTGCATGCGCTGCCCCATCCGGAGCTGGATTATGACCGCTGGATGATGGAACTGGATCCTAAAGAACGTAACCGCAGACATCACTTCGGCGATCCAGAACCGGTGTCCATCCCTCCCGTAAACAGCCTCGTCACCGCTGACTCTGCAGGTCAGGCCACACCGGCGCAGAAGTCTGTTGAGGTCGCGCAGCCTTTCTCCAGTCCACGTCGTGAAATCTCAGGAGAGCCGGTAACGCCCGCCCCGGATAATACCCCACCTGAAAAACTGGATAAACAGCCCCCCCGGCATGAGGTTCAGCCAGATATGTACGGTGCCGCGCCGGTCATTTCAGGTGAGAGCGGGGATGTTAGCGGGCTGGTTACCCTCTCCGATGGGTACGGAGAAGAGAATGGTGGAGAAGAGGACAATGGGGAGGATGGCCTGCTTTCTCTTTTAACACCAGAACCTGAAGTTGTCCTGCAGGATGACGCGCCAGTGACTAATGACAGCATCTGGCATGTGCCGGCCCATCAGGACGATATCGAACACCTGCAGAATACCGCTTTTCGTCTGGCCTGGGAGCTGGGTGAGGTCCTTGGCTGCGAAGATGAAATTCTTCCGCAACGCGACAATGACATGTCTGCCGGTTACGTCGGGGCAGGTGAGGTGTGTTCTGAAGCCGCCGCATTTCTGCTGGGCCTGACCGGCGAAGCGCCTGCGCTGCATCCTGCGGCAGGAGTGTGTGGTCTGCCGGAGCTTTTCACCGGCGGCCCGGGTGAGGGGGAAGCACCTGCACTGACAGATGAAGATGCTCTGAAACTGCTGCGCCTGATGCGCGTTATGCGCCGTCTTCGGGAGCTGCAACGCGGTCTGACGTACGGGGAGGATAACAGTGATGAATAACTCACAGCGACAGTTGCGACTGCTGAATCTTGTCAGGAAACTGCTGAAGCTGGGCCGCAGCAACAGTAATGCCCATGAGGCAGGACTGGCCCTGCAGCGTGCCCAGAAGCTGATGGCCAGATACGGTATCAGCGAGCTTGACGCCAGTCTTACATCTGTGCGCGAGGCGTCTTCCCGCACGGCCCCTTCGGATGCTGAAAAAGTTCCGGAATGGATGGTGACCCTTGTCCGGGGCGTCTGTCATGCCTTTGGCTGCCGCGCTTATTACTCATGGCGTCAGACCTCTGCCGGGTATCGCCGTTCGGTAACCTTTTACGGATTCAGTGAAAAACCTGAGATAGCAGCCTATGCCTTTGATGTGCTGACGCGCCAGCTGAAAGATGCCACAAATTCTTATCTCAAAACCCAGAGTAAGCGGCTGAAACTGGCCACACGCCGGGCGAGAGCGGAGCAGTTCCGTGACGGCTGGGTATGTGGGGTGCGTGAGGTGATATCGGCAACTGACATCAGCAGCGAGGAGGAGCAGGTGATGAGCCACTGGCTGGAAAGCCGCAGTATGAAAACAGTCACAACCCGTGAACTGAAAGCCTGCCGCGGGGCGGATACAGCACGTTATCAGGGGTATGAAGCCGGACAAAATGCCCGTATTCATCATGGTGTCAGCGGCCGGGGTCCGGCAGCCATTGGTTACCGTCAGGATTAAGGGGGAATGATGAACAGTTTATCTCAGGCTGCCAACGGATTGCTGATGCAGCTGGTTATGGATCTCAGAAGTGGCTATCTGCGCCGCTGCGAATCGCTGGGACTGAACCGCGAGGAAATGCAGATGCTGCAGGGGCTCTCGCTCGAAGAGCTTCACTACCTTTCCGGCAGTGAGGTGTCGATCATCAGTGTGGGCATCAATCACGGCAATCTGGTGCGCATGCTGCAGCAGGCCCGGACGGAACAGAAACGACTCCAGCGTATCGATCGGGCGCTGGCGCTGGGCGGCTCCATTGAACTGATGGCCAATTACTTCGGGCTCTCCAGTACGGACGTGGCGGCCCGCCGTCGTATTGCCGGTATCGATGTCCGGCCGGGGCGCGGTAACGCACTGGGTGATGAGGAAAACGCCGCCCTGTGGCGTCAGTGGCAAAAGTCCGGCGTTGAAGATGCGGAAAGTGCTGACGGGCTGGACGTAATGATGCTGGCTGCAGAACAGATGAACGTCTCGCTGACGTCCGTCTGGCATGCCGTCCGCGGCTGGCACAAAACCCGGCAGCCTTCTCCGGCACGAACGCCGGTAAGGAAGACGGCATGAAATACAGGATGGTTGCGCCGGGCCTGCGGGCTCCCCATGGTACGCCGCCGCAATGCTGTCAGAAGGCGTTACGTCAGGTTCGCCGTTTCCGGCAGGGGGCGCGTAATTACACCCGGCTCGATGAGAAAGGCTGCGGTTACTACAAAATCGATCTCGGCCCGTTCTGGCGTTTGCTGAGTCGCAACGAAGGCCGGACATGGCTTCTTCTCAGCCACGAACGCTATAACAGCGCCATACGGAAATAGCAGCATGACAGCCTGTTTACCCTGCACCCGTACGCGGGTGCATTACTAAGCATACTGACAGTTCAGAACGGCCGTGATGGCGGCCGAAAAGGAAAAATAATGAGTCTGCCTGCAGAAAGCCTGATTGCTTATACGCTGGATAAAATGAATGCCCGCCTTGCGGCCAGACCCCGGCGGGATGATGGCAGGATACGTAACGGCCTGCTGTTTACCGGAAATGTGCATGATTCCATTCCCCGCCGGCTGTTGCTCGACACGCGGTTGTCACCACTGGACAAGATGGGCTGGATGATGATCCGGCTGTATGCACAAAATAATGAGGGGGCAGTTTTCCCCAGCTATGACGAACTGCAACTGCAGCTTGCCTCACCCGGAAAGGGGAAAGCCTCAAGGGAAACGGTAAGCCGCGTCCTGCTTATGCTACGAATAACCGGCTGGCTCAGCCTCTGTAAACGCGTGCGGGATGATAAAGGGCGGGTGCGGGGGAATATCTATGCTCAGCACGATGAGCCCCTGACGTTCAGCGATGCGGAAACGCTCGACCCCCGCTTCCTTGATACGGTGGCGGATGCCTGCCTGAGTAAAAACCGGACTATCAGCCAGACCGCCCGCGAAGTGCTCGACGATATAAAAAACGACCCCACCATGCGCCATTATCGCAGCCATCTTGCGCTGATCGAATCGCGTCTGGACCGCCCACAGACGCCCAGCCAGATGGCGAAACATCATCACCGAATACCCCGTCCCGCACCGGGTTCGGAAACCGAACTCAGTCATAAACGGCCAGGAATCATCGCTAAAAAACAGGGTTCGGATACCGAACTCAGCCCAGAAAGATACAACAATTCACTGAGTTCGGAATCCGTACTGCCAGTAAAAACAGGCAGTTATGACCGGGTTCGGAAACCGAACCATTACGTACGTAGTATCACACACAGTGTGAATAAAAATACGTACGTACCGGGTAAACCTGTGCTTCCCGACAGTTTGCATGAACTTGTGCCGGCAGAAGATATTGCCATGCTGACCGCCCAGCTGCAGGCGCTGCCTGAAGAACAGGCACAACTTGTGCTGCTCAGCCTGCAAAAGGTGATGGCACGCCAGCAGCTCAGCAACCCGGTTGGCTGGTTGCTGGCCGTAATGAAAAAGGCCCGTGAGGGCAGGTTATACGCGCCCCGTCAGGCTGATGATTCGCCTGAGAGTGCCGTGCAAAAAAATGCTCAGCGTCCTGAACAACAGCTGTGGAAGCCAGAACCACGTTCTTCTGTCCATCCTGTATCGGAAGAGAACATACGAAATTTGGTTAGAGATATTCGTAGAAAGCTAAACGATAGATAGCTACTTCTAGAACCGGAGGTTAAAAAACAACCACCGCTGCGAGTGGCAGCAGTGGTTAAAAAGCAATCGGTGCTGCGAGTGGTAGCAGTGGTTAAAAAGTAATCGGTGCTGCGAGTGGCAGCAGTGGTTAAAAAGCAAACAGTGCTGCGAGTGGCAGCGGCGGATAAAAAATGTACAGCACTGTATGGGTCTGGTTTGAGTAAAACATGAAAGGATTTTATCTTTTGATTTTTAAGCAGTTTGAGGTGTCATTCTATATAACTGACTACTTCAACGCCCTGAGCCAGCCCGCTATGAAGCCATATAAGTGAATTTCCGAGATTAGGGATCTGGTTTCTAGTTGTCCCCAAGCTCCTGCCTGAAGAGTATCACTGACTCAGGTCGAACCTGACCGGGATCTTACAGGAGATGATTTCATGACCACTGAAAATGAAACGCGAAGCGATAAACCGGGCGGACTCACATCCTCCCTGAAAATCGAGATCCACTCAAACTATGCTATCCGTCTCTGGGAAGGCCGCCCGCAGGCTCAGGCGAAGGAGGGTGTAAAGAAAGTTAAGCATGCCATCATGAGTATGCCCCAGGCTATTAAGCGCTCAGGAATTATTTATCAGGATTCCCTGGCAGATAACCCATGGGCAGATGAGGCGATGTTCAGGGTTGAAACGCTTTTGAATGAAGCTGGAGAACATATCAAAAGCCGGGTAGAAGAACTTGAGGTCATATTGAAATCAGTTCCCCCTGCTGTTTCATTTTCTGACATTGCCTCCTCGTCTCCACTTAATATAGGCGTATACAGTCGTTCTCCGCTGGGTTACAGATGTGTATGGGTACTCGTCGGATATGACCAGATGGCCCTTAAAGCATTCCAGGCGGCTCATTACGGTCTCATATCCCGCAACCGTCGCGATGAACTACTGAGCCATTGCGCTCACTTAATCAGAAAAGTATATGGTGTGCTACGCCTTTATCGAACCGTCAAGGTTAACCGTGCTGACATAGCAATCCAGACTAAAGAAGCACAACAGGCAATAGAAAAACTGGGCATGCCCGATACTGACATTCTTACTGGTAAGAAACGCTCTTCCTTTTCTCCACCTCTGAGAAAAGCCGTTCAGGAGGAGAAATAATATGATTCGCCCTGTGTTCCTCCTCACCTCCTTCTTTTTACTGAGCGGATGCGCAACAACGGACTGGGCTGCGATTAATAAACAGGTCAGCGATACCGCTGCGAACCTGACAAAAACGTTAGGCGGCAACGACAGCGGAGAAAGTGGCGGGATGCCGCTGATGAGCCCGGCGGGGCAACAGGCCATGCAGTCCGTCGATAAAACGTTCTCCGTGCCGGTCGATGTGGATACCGCGGCGGCCCGCCTGAAGCGCCATTACAAATTTATCTCCACACAGGAGCTTGAGGCACTGCGGCAGGCCGCAAATGACGGGGACTGGAAAGCGGCGGCAGAAGATGATGCGCATCCCGTCTGGGACGCCATGCCGGGCAGCTACTACAAAATGGGCTCCGACTGGAACGGACGTGATCACCTGGATATCGAAATCGAGAAAAACGGGTCCGGCAGCAGGCTCTATGTTGTCTATCGCTCATCATCATCACAGCGTCTGGCCGGGTCCGGCGTCACGAAGCTGATGAATGATGTCCGCGCTGTTGCGGCGGGTGAAAAACGCTGATGCGGGAGGCAACACATGCAACTCTTTCTGTGTGAAAAACCCTCCCAGGCAAAGGATATTGCCCGCGTGCTGGGTATCAGCAAGCGTGAGCAGGGATTTATCAGCGGCGGTAACATCGTTGTGACCTGGGCGGTCGGCCATTTACTCGAAACTGCCAGCCCTGAAGCCTATGGCGAGCAGTATGGCAGGCCATGGCGTGCCGATGTTCTGCCTGTGCTGCCTGAGGCCTGGAAAATGGTCGTTAAAGAGCAGACAAAATCGCAGTTCACCGTTATCAGTAAGCTGCTCAAAAAGGCGTCTGAAGTGGTCATCGCAACCGATGCCGACCGCGAGGGCGAGGTGATCGCTCGTGAGCTGATGGAATACTGCCGCTACAGTGGCGCGGTACGCCGGCTCTGGTTGTCAGCCCTGGATGAGGCCAGTGTGAAGGAAGCACTTAGCAGTATTCTTCCGGGGGAAAAAACAGCCCTGCTGTATGATGCCGGCAAGGGCAGGAGCCAGGCGGACTGGCTCATTGGCATGAACCTGACGCGTCTTTATACCCTTAAGGCCCGTGACTCAGGGGTGTCAGAAGTGCTGTCCGTCGGGCGGGTACAGACGCCGACGCTTGCTATGGTGGTTAACAGGGATAATGAAATCACATCCTTCGTGCCAAAGCCCTGGTGGCAGGTACATGCGCTTATTGAAAAAGAGGGCGTCCGGTTCCGGGCAGTCTGGGTGCCCGTTGAGCAGTACTGTGATGAGGAAAAGCGTTGCATCAATCCCCAGGCCGCCCGGGCGGTGGGGCAGTTGTGTCAGCAGCAGGGCAGGGCTGTGGTACTGGAGGTAACACAGAAGCGGGAAAAAACGGCGGCCCCCCTCTGTTTTGACCTGGGCACCCTTCAGCAGGTCTGCTCCCGAAAGTTCGGCATGGGCGCAAATGATGTGCTCGCCATTGCCCAATCCCTCTACGAAACCCACAAAGCGACCACCTACCCCCGGACAGATTGCGGTTTCCTTCCAACTTCGATGCAGCAGGAAATACCCGACGTTCTGGCGGCAGTGGCAAAATCCGATCCCGCTGTGGCCCCGGTACTGAATCAGCTGGACAGGAAGTTTGTCTCGCGTGTCTGGAATGACAAGAAAATCACCGCGCACCATGCCATCATTCCCACCCGACAGGCATTTGATTTGTCGCGCCTCAGCGCCGATGAGCTGAAGGTCTACCATCTGATTCGCCAGCATTATTTCGCCCAGTTCCTTCCGCTGCAGGAATCTGACGTGACGGAGGCGTCTTTCAATATCGGTGGTCAGCTGTTCCGTACACGCGGGAAAGTCGGTGTGGTGACGGGCTGGAAGTCATTGTTCCAGGCTGAAAAAGATGACGATGAAGAGGACGTCGACGGTGACAGTATGGCGCTGCCGGCGCTGGCAAAAGGGGATATTTGCGCTGTCACCGGTTCTGAGGTTAAAGATATGAAAACCAGTCCGCCTAAACCGTTCACGGAGGGGACGTTGATTGCTGCCATGAAGAACGCGGCCAGTTTCGTCAGTGACCCGAAGCTCAAGAAAGTGCTGCGTGATAACGCAGGTCTGGGCACAGAGGCGACGCGTGCGGCAGTACTCGAAACCCTCTTCAAACGACACTATCTGGAGAAAAAAGGGAAGCACATCCACTCAACGCAGATGGCCCGGGAGCTGATTGCGGCCCTGCCGGAAACGCTGACGAGCCCGGGCATGACCGCATTATGGGAGCAGGCACTGGATGATATTTCGCAGGGGAAAATGTCGCTTGCGGTCTTTATGCAAAAGCAGCTGCAGTGGACCCGTCACCTTGTCGAAAAAGGCCGCCAGGACAGTGTGAAAATCACCGCTCCCGTCACGCCCCCTTGTCCGTTATGCAAAGGGCCCACACGTAAACGCAAAGGTAAGAAAGGAGATTTTTGGGGTTGCGTGCGTTACCCAGACTGCAAAGGTATTATTAACACCAACGGGAAAAAGACCACAAAGCGCAAAAAAGCAGCATCAGGGACAAAAACAGAATCATCCGCACAGTGATGAGTTATTTCACTGTACAACCCCGGGCCGGGTTCTGCTAATGTGACTACGCTTCGATATGTACCCCTTTGCCGGAGGCAGCCAGCTTAACTTTAACGGGATTAATCTGGCAACCGGCACGACGGTCTGCCATCGCACATCTGGCAGGAACTGTAAGACGCATGCGCTCCGTGAAAATCGCGTCGGGAACGGATCCCCGGAGTAGTGAGATACATTAAGGTCTGGTACAGCCCCCACGGCGTTGCATATGCAGCGCCGTTTTCATTTCTGGTTTTATGGGTTGACACCAGGCTTGTTTGGTTTAAAAATCAACAGTGCTTACCGCTGTTTTTCACAGCCAGCTAAAGTTTCAGCAGTCTGAGAGAAACGCCTTAGGGTGACTGCCAGCTAACGTTTCACCGGTCTGAGAGAAACACCTTCGGGTGACCGGAAAATCCTCGCAGCCTGAGAGAGGATACCTTCGGGTGGTAAATCCGTTTAACCTCTGGAAACGGATATCACTGCACAGTGATTGAGGTCCTTTCAACATACCAGACTCTCAGGATTCAACCGATCCTGACCCCCGACGGGAAACCACTCCCGTCAGGGCAGATGGTTTCTCCGCCGTACCTTTTTTTACCTCCATGGAGAAAACATCATGTCTGCAAACAATACTTCTGCATCTGCAAAATCTGAGTACTTCAACCTGACTATCAAAGGCATCGGGTATCTCAGCAACATCCGCCAGGTTAACCATCAGAATGGCTCGTTCCTCAGCTGCGTAATAAATGCACTGAGTGGTCCGACTGATAATCCGGCCTACGTCCGTTTTGACATTTCTGTCGCAGGTAAAGAGGCAACCAGCCTTATCGCCCGCTGCCAGAAAGCCGTCGATGAAGACAAGAAAGTCCTGTTGGGCTTTAACCTGAGTAACCCGTCCACGGACATATTTACGCTGAACAAAGGCGACCATGCCGGCGAACAGCGCGTCAGTCTGAAAGCCCGCCTGATAAAGGTGGACTGGATCAAAATAGGCCAGGAAATGGTTTACAAGACTGAAAAATCTGACTCCGTGCCGCCGCAGAATGGCTCTGCCGCACAACAAAACTACGCAGAAAACTCATTCTGATGCGCACCTGACACACCCCGTTCGCGGGGTGTTTCTTTATTCCTTACAGGAGAAATGATTATGTCCTCACGCGGCGTTAACAAGGTTATCCTTGTCGGAAACCTCGGCCAGGATCCTGAAGTTCGTTATATTCCCAACGGCAGTGCAGTTGCCACCCTTTCTCTGGCCACGTCTGAGAGCTGGCGCGATAAGCAGTCCGGCGAACAGAAAGAAGTGACCGAATGGCACAGGGTGGTTATTTTCGGCAAGCTGGCAGAAATTGCGGGTGAATATCTGCGCAAAGGCTCCCAGGTTTACATCGAGGGTCAGCTGCGCACACGCAAATGGACCGATCAGGCCGGCCAGGAGAAATACACCACAGAGGTGGTGGTCAATATTGGTGGCACCATGCAGATGCTTGGCGGCCGCCAGTCCGGCAGCGGACAGAATACGTCTTCCCGGAATGACTGGGGGCAGCCTCAGCAACCTTCAGGACCGACTCACAGTGGCCAGGCCTCCGGCAGCAGTGCCGGTGCGCCACCGATGGACTTCGATGACGATATACCGTTCATTGGATTCGGGTATGACTGTTCCAGAGTGGCAATTCACGCCCTCTGAATTAATGGAGCTTTGACTGTTATGACTGTCTCTGACAAACTTCAGGAAGCAACTTTTTATGTTGCATCTTATGTTATCCCCGGAGCATATCTGTTCTGGCGGTTTCTTCACTTTTTGACTAACGGAGGCTTGTATGGGAGCACGTTACGATTCAGACGTTGTTGCCTGGGCCAGTGAACAGGCAGCTTTACTGCGTGCCGGAAAGCTCAGTCAGATTGATATTGAGAACATCGCCGAGGAGATTGAAGACGTGGGCAAAAGTGAAAAGCGTGAGCTGGCCAGCCGTATGGCTGTCTTACTGGCCCACCTTCTTAAATGGAAGTTTCAGCCAACCCATCGAGGTAAAAGCTGGGAGTTAACCATTAAAGGTCAGCGTGATTTGATTGTACGACGTCTGAACAAGACGCCGAGCCTGAAAAGCGCGTTTTCTGATCCTGAATGGCTTGCGGATGTGTGGTTTGACGCCCGCGCCGATGCTTCCAAAGAAACCGGCATAGGTCTGGATATCTTTCCTGAAGACAGCATCTGGACAACAGATACTATTCTCAGTAACGAGTTTTACCCGGACTGATTACTGTCTGTTTCACCGCAACGCCATCCTTTCGGGTGGCGTTTTTTTTCATCAACGGAAAATCAGTTGTTAATTGAGTGAAACCGGACCGATTCCGCACAGTGAGGGCTGTTTTATCACTGTACAGGAAAATTCCGGATGAAACGTAACACCTCTCACAACGTATTTTCACCAGGCAGGCTTGCCACTGTTCTTCCCCTGCTGCTCCTTGCGGGCTGTGTTTCCCAGCCGCAAAAGTTGCAACAGCGTGCGCCTGCCGACCCGACACCCGGCACCACCGTCACCCGCAACGTTCAGCCGGTCTCTCCGGACGAGTATGCGCGGACGCCGGAAGTGGTGCGCTACGATCGTTATCTGCTGGTCAGCACCGATCCGCAGGCGGCCCAGCGTGACCCTCTCTCCCAGATTATTGATATCCGTATCCCGTCATCCCTGCATCCTACCGTGGCGGATGCGCTGCGTTACGCCCTGCGCCAGTCCGGTTATTCCCTGTGCGCGACAGGCTCCGCCAACGGCGTGCTTTACCGCCAGGCATTGCCGGCGGTTCAGTACCAGCTGGGCCCGATGCGCCTGCGTACTGCCCTGCAGGTCCTGGCCGGTCCGGCCTGGCAGCTTGAGGTGGATGATGTACAGCGTGTGGTCTGCCACAGCCTGCGCGACGGCTACCAGCTGCCGGTCTCCCAGCTTCCGCCGCCGGTCAGCAGCTGGTCCACGCCTGCGCCGTCCGCCGTGTCACAACCGGCCATCAGCGCCCCTCAGTCAGTACCCGTTAAACCTGTCAGCGGAGGGTTTCTGAGAAAATGAGCGAACAGCAACCATTCCATACTGACCCCGCTCCGGCTCGTAAAAGATTCAGCTGGCGTCCCCGCTGCCGCCTCATCTGGGGCGCTGCCAGCGGTGTGGCGCTGGCCGGCATTCTGGCGCTGGGCTACACCGCCTTCAGTCTGGGCATATCGAACCTTGATGAACGCCTTGCACGCCTTGAATCTCAGGGCAGTACAGCGGCCACTGTTGAGACAGTCGCGGCCCTGCAGTCAGATGTGACCACGCTCAAAACCGGCCTGCAGGATACCCGGAAAAAACTTGGTGAGATGCAGCAGGAGCTGAGCGCTGCTGCGAAACAGGCCGGCAGCGACGACGCCGTGCGTCAGTCATTGCGAACCCTTCAGGACGCCCAGCAGGGGCTGGAAACCCGCCTGAGTGCGCTGACTGAGCAGCTGACAGCGCTGAAATCACAGCCGGCACCCGCACCCGCCGCACCTGTCGCCGCACCGGTCAAAAAAAACGCGCCTGCTGCAAAAAAGCCCCGTCCCGCTGACACACGTCGTGCTGCTCCGTCCCTTCGCGTGGCCCGCAATGCGCCTTTTGTGCTGACGGGCGTGGAGAAGCGGGGGGCAGAGTCCTGGGCTGCCATCGCGCCCCGGGGCTACAGCAGCCTGTCGCAGGTGGCCCTGGTCGGAGAGGGCGAAACCGTTGCCGGCTGGACGCTGGTCAGTGCCGGTTATGGTGAGGCGACGTTTCGGGTTAACGGCCGCCTGACCGTGCTCAGAGCAGAATAACGGAGCGAATGATGAAACTGAAACACACCTTTTTAGCCGCCATGCTGCTGAGTCCCCTGACCCTGGCCGCGACCACATCAGGACAGACGGATGTCAGCCGACAGGAATCAACACAACGGGCGGACTCCGCACAGCAAAACCTGCAGCAGCAGGCCGGTCAGTGGGGACTCAGTGCCGACGATTATCAGCGTTATCAGCAGCTGATGAAGGGACCCCGGGGTACCCAGTCGCCGGGTCTCGATCCGCTTTCCACCCTCGGTATCGAGGCGCAGACGCCGGCAGAGCGCCGTAAGTTTGCTGAAAAGTGGGTGAAGGAAGAGTTTGCCCGCACCCAGAAAGAGCTTGATTTCCAGCGTGAGGTGAACGCGGCCTGGCAGCGCCTGTATCCGGGCACACTGCCGGTCAATATGGGGAACGCCTCCGGCGTGGCGCACGACAGTGGCGGCCGGCTGGCACTGTTCGTCAGGTCAAAAGACTGCGCAACCTGCGACGCGAAACTGTCTGCCGTGCTGGCTGACAACCGGCCGGTGGACATCTATCTGGTCGACAGCCAGGGCAGTGATGATGCGCTTCGCAGCTGGGCGCGGGACCATCACATTCCCGTGGAAAAGGTCCGCAAGCGCCAGATCACGCTTAACCACGACGGCGGCCGGTGGATGCGCTTTGGTAACGGCCTGATGCCGGTTTTACTGCAGCAGGCGGGAGACGGTAAATGGGCAATCGCAGCATTCTGACCGGCGCGCTGGCGCTGGGCTTACTGATGGCGGCCGTCCCTGACGGCCATGCTGACCAGACGGTGCCGGAGGGTTACGTCCGCGTGGCCATGGCGCACGGCGTGCCCCCCGAAGCGCTTTACTCGGTATCACTGAGCGAGTCTTCGCGCAAACTTCCCCGCGGAATACGGCCATGGCCCTGGACCATCAATGTGGCAGGCAAAGGGTATCGCTATGAGACGCGCCTGCAGGCCTGGCAGGCGCTGCAGGTCTTTATGAAGCGTCACCCGCTTAAGCGCATCGATGTCGGTATTGCCCAGGTCAATCTGGGCTGGAACGGTCATCATTTTGCCTCGACGTGGGATGCGTTTGACCCTTACACCAACCTGAACGCCGCCGCCACCATTCTGCGTGAGTGCTGGGCGCGTAAGCCAGGCAGCTGGCTGGATGCGGCCGGCTGCTACCACCATCCCGCAGGTGGTCAGCCTGCTGCACGTTACCGCGCCATTGTGAGAGGGCATCTGGCAAAAATCAGCCCTGCACCCCGCATTTCTGCGCCGGCAGCTGAAGCGCCCCGCTCGGTTGCTGCGCTCACCCCCGATCCAGGCTTCGTCTGGACTGAACCCGGGAGATAACCCTGATGAAAACGCTGTCCTTACTGCTGTTTACCCTCCTTCCCCTGACCGGCCATGCTGAACTGAATGTGATTGCTGATCTGGGCGGTGAAGATGCTGCGCCGTATTTTGAGGCCGTTAATAAACAGCCCGGCATGCCCGGCGTCAGTGACGTACAGCCTTCACGCCAGCCGGACCACGGTGTTCCGCTGGCTGACGGGATGGCGGGTATGTTACCCGTTAACACACCTGAACTGAGCCCGGGGAATACAGCAGACCGGCCGCTGCAGTTGCCCGGCATTGGGGCGTTGTTTCTGATCGGGGATGATGCTCTGTCCCGTGAATGGCTGAAAGCCAATGCCGGCGCGCTGGCTGAACAGCATGCGGCCGGGATGATAGTCAACGTCACAGACATGGATACCGTGCGCGAGCTGCGCGAGCTGGCACCCGGTGTCAGCCTGGCCCCGGCTTCCGGCAGCGAACTGGCCCGTCGCCTGCAGATTGCGCATTATCCGGTACTCATCACCGATACCGGCCTGACGCAGCAGGTTAAGCCGTGATGAGCGCGCCAGATATCAACGGTCTGCTGATGGCGCACCCTTACGGGGCGGTCATACTGGTTGTCCTTTTCCTGGTGGTGATGGCCTTTCTGAACCTGCGTCGGCGGGAGAAAGCCAGCACCCGCCGTCACCGGCGATACCGGGCAACGGCGGGGCGGGTACTGGATAAACTGACCCGCCTGCCGGGAGACGGGCAGCGTCTGAGCTATCTGCGCAAAGTCAGTCCCTATGTCTTTGAAGAGCTGTTGCTCTCTGCCTTTGAACGCCAGGGGCTGACCGTGGTGCGCAATGCCTCCTACAGCGGTGACGGCGGCCTTGATGGTCAGGTCATCATTGACGGTGAGCACTGGCTTATCCAGGCCAAACGGTACAGTCGTGCTGTTTCCCCCGCACATGTTGAGGACTTCGACCGGCTTCTCCTGCAGTCCGGCCGCCGGGGGCTGTTTATCCACACGGGCCGTACCGGAAAAATGAGCCGCACCATTCGCACGGCGTCACCGCGTCTGCGCATCATCAGCGGGCAACGCCTGCTGGCCATTCTCGCCGGTCAGGACGTCCGGCAGTATCTCTGAGGAATCTTTTATGCACATCTTCCTGAACAGCCTGCGTTACGCGTTGTGGCTTGTGTTCTGTTTATTCCGTCATGCCGTTTTCGTGCCTGCCGCTTTCGGCGGTGTCTACCTGCTCGCCTGGCTTGTTTTCGGCCATCCGGTCAGTGACCTGAACGACCAGTTGCAGAAGGAGGCAACGGCATGGCGCACCGCGCCGCCCGGACATTACATGTGGGAGGAATGCCCGGCGCCTGATAATGCGGCTCCGCCTGATGCAAAGCCGGCAGCCTGTACCGTCACTGCCGTCTCCACAGAAACCGCGGCGAACAATTACCTGCTGTCATTGCGGGCTGTATGGATCATTTTTTTCATCCTGTCGAATGTTCTGTATGTGCTCTGGCGCTTACTGGCGGATGCCCTGCGTTACCACTCCCTTTCCTGCAGGGAAGCCGGTGCCGGGAGGGGAACGTATATCCGTATAGCCGACGGTAAAATTATAAAGGAGGCAGACGATGAGTAACCGTTACGTCATTGAGGCCCTGCTGCGTCCGGCCGTTGAGCTGAATACCGCCGTGGTATCGGGCATGGCGGCGTATGTCTGTGTGCAGGCACCCTGGGCTGTCGCTCTGGCTCCGTCTGTCAGCTATGTCACCGCAGCCGGGTTTGCGGCGCTGGCCGTCACCCGCACGCATCAGGGGATGAAGATTATTCGCTACCGCCGGAATCTCCGCCGCCTGCCGCGCTATGTCATGAGTACTAAACAGATCCCCGTCAGTCATCGTCGCCTGTTTCTAGGCCGGGGGTTCCGCTGGACGCAGAAACACACCCAGCGGCTGCAGGATACGTTGCGCCCTGAAGTGGCCCGTTACCTGCAGCCAAACCGCTTTTACCTGGGGGCGCGTCAGCTCGAAATGATGACAGAGCACCGTCTGCCCTGGCTGGGTAAGCTGCTGAGTGCCGATACGCCGCTGAACCCGGTGCGGCCATTACCACCGGTGGGCGGCAATCCGGCGCTGCACGGCATCGAGCCCGACGAAAAAGACGTCACCCTGGCTCTGGGGGAGCGCGTTGGCCATACGGTGGTGTACGGCACCACGCGCGTCGGGAAGACCCGGCTGGCAGAGCTGCTGGTCACCCAGGATATCCGGCGGGGTGAAGTCACCATCGTGTTTGATCCGAAAGGCGACGCAGACCTGATGAAACGCGTCTGGGCAGAGGCCCACCGGGCCGGACGCGGGGACAAGCTGTATATTTTTCATCTTGGCTGGCCTGAAATTTCAGCCCGTTATAATGCCGTCGGGCGTTTTGGTCGCGTGTCAGAGGTGGCGTCCCGCGTGGCCGGTCAGCTGTCGGGTGAGGGGAACAGCGCGGCATTTCGCGAATTTGCCTGGCGGTTCGTCAACATCATCGCCCGTGCGCTGGTCGCCCTGGGTGAGCGCCCTGACTACACGCTGATCATGCGCTACGTGAACAATATCGCCGATCTCTATATCCGCTATGCGGAAAAAATCATCCAGGCGCAGCTGCCGGCTCTGCAGACGCAGATTGAGAATAATCAGCAGGTGCTGGGAGAGGACGACGTGCCCCGTAACATGCAGGGTCAGCCGGATGCCTTACGTATCTGGGCCATTGAGGTTGCCCTGAGTTCAGAAGAGGGTAAAAAACTCTATGATCCCATCCTTGACGGGCTGCGGTCAGCGGTACGTTATGACCGTACTTACTTTGACAAAATCGTGGCGTCGCTGCTGCCGCTGCTGGAAAAACTGACCACCGGCAAGACCGCCGAGCTGCTGTCGCCGGATTATCAGGACATTGACGACACGCGGCCGATTTTTGACTGGGAACAGATCATCCGTAAAAAAGCCGTGGTGTATGTGGGGCTCGATGCGCTCAGTGACAGTGAAGTGGCGAGCGCGGTCGGTAACTCCATGTTCGCCGATCTGGTGAGTGTGGCCGGGCACATTTATAAACACGGTATCAATGCGGGCCTGCCGGGCGGGAAAGAAGGGAAGTCCCTGATTAACCTGCACTGCGATGAGTTTAACGAGCTGATGGGGTATGAGTTTATTCCTCTCATCAACAAAGGGGGCGGTGCCGGCATGCAGGTGACGGCCTATACCCAGACGTCTTCTGATATTGAGGCACGCATCGGGAATGCGGCCAAGACGGCCCAGGTACAGGGTAACTTTAACAACCTGATTATGCTGCGCGTCAGGGAGAACCGCACCGCCGAGTTGCTGACCACGCAGCTGCCGCAGGTGGAGATTTACACCAAAACGCTGGTCTCCGGGCACCAGGACACGGCGGATGTCAATGCAGACCAGGACTTCACCTCAAGCACCCAGGACCGCGTCGGGACGGTAAAAGTCCCACTACTGGAGCCGGCCGATATCGTGACGCTACCAAAAGGGCAGGCGTTTGCCCTGCTGGAAGGAGGGCAACTGTGGAAAATCCGCATGCCGCTGCCTGCCGGGGATGCTGATGATGTGCTGATGCCGGAAAGTATTGAGAAAATAGCGGAGGAGATGCGGCGCAGCTATCACAGCGGCGAATCCTGGTGGCGGGACGGCCCGGCCCTGAACGTGCCGGTCACAGGAGGGGCGAATGGCTGAGGTAAAACGTCCCCCACAGCAGCAGACGCTGCCGGAACGCAAGCACGGCATTCTGTATAATCTGCTCTGGGGCTGGCCATGGGCCCTGGTGGGCGTGGTGCTGTCCTCGCTGCTGCTGAGCCTGCTGATTGAATATATCGGCATCGCCTTCTTCTGGCCGGAAGCCGGGGCGGCGCACAGTGAAGCGGTCATGAACACCGAGCTGGGGTGGCTGTCCACAGAGTTCACCCGCAGCCTGCTGCTGTCTGAGCCATCGGTGACGGTTGTGCGCTGGGTTAGCACCGCGTATCAGTGGGCCTTTGTGGACAGTGGCTTCCTTGACTGGGTCCGGCAGCAGTATGCGCACCAGATGCACAGTGACAATGCAGTCACGCGGGAAATCAACAGCTGGAGCGGCTGGCTTGCCGGCTACCTGCGTGAATACCTGCTGGCCACGGTATGGATAAGCATTATCACACTGGTACGCGTCACCATCCTGGTGCTGTCCGTCCCGCTGTTTGTGCTGGTCGTGGTGGTGGCCCTGGTTGAGGGGCTGGGGCGGCGTGATCTGCGGCGTTACGGGGCGGGGTATGAAAGTTCTTTTGTCTATCACCATGCCAAGAAACTGGTCAAACCGGCAGCCGTGGTGCCCGCCATGCTGTACCTTTCCTGGCCCACTGCAGTCTACCCCAATCTGCTGTTGTTGCCGGCGGCTGTCCTGTTGGGTATCGCCGTGACCGTGACCACTGCCTCATTCAAGAAGTATCTTTAAATCAGGGCTGGACGGAGGCGTGCAAAACTTGTTTTGCGCGCCTGCCGTCAGCAGACAAGCCATGAAACCACTGTTACTGGCGCGTCAGTGTCAGTTATTAAATACCGTCAGTTCTGTCACTTTGAAGCTGTCTGGCTTGTTGGTTATGCTGTCGTAGGGTGCCTGTAGCTTCCATTGCTGACCCGGCTCCAGATTTTCAGCCATCGCTGCCGTATTTCCTATTACTGCCCCATTCTGAAGCAAGTTGAATTTGACAATTACAGTCTTCACAGGCCCACCTGACACGTTTGTTCCCGTGCCTTCAATTTGCTGCAAACCATTTGCTGCTGTGGCGAAATGCAGGTCTGAAAGTTGGACTTTGCCAGTACCGTCGGCCGCAAGAACAGGGCCGGTAATCAGTGCAGTGATTAACGTGGCCTTCAGAACAGTCTTCATCATTTTCATTTTCCCTCTGTTTACCGTTGAGTTTTCTTAATATCACAATGAACCTTTATTTACAGCTAAACCTGCCACCGGCACTGACCTGCAATTAATTTTGAAATTCCTGTTTAGGGTTTATCGCTGACCCGACGCTCCCTCTTCCGCATCCTGTCCGCACCCCTTAATCCTTCTGGAGGTGCGTATGAACTCAAATCGTCCGGCCATGCGGCGCAACCGTCGTGTCCCGGGCATCACTGGCCTGGTATTGCTGACCTTTCTGGCATCAGCTGCTGCACAGGCATCCGAGAAAGACGAGCTTGCGTCTGTTCAGCGTCAGCTGGACCAGGTTCAGGCGTCGCTTGAACGGGCCCGCGTGGCGGCTGCACAGGCCGACCCGGCTGACCGTGGCCGCTTTTTCTTTGATTACCGTCAGGCCACATCCGATCTCAACACCATCCGCAGCGGCATTGACCGCTATCTGGAGCCCTCCCGCGCGCAACCGCGTGACCCGTCTTATGTGGCCGGTAATTACCGGCGGGAGCGGCCCTGATGCCCATGACATCCGAACAAACGAACGCGTTTAAAGCCGGCTCCGGCAGTCTTGATGTGAACATCCTTCATCTGCTCTGCATCGGGGCACTGCTGGCATTTCTTTTTTTATGGGCCGCGTGGGCGCTGTCGGATGTCTGGACCGGCTGGAGTAACACCAAAGTGCGGGACGCGGCCCTGGGGCGTTTTGCCGTCCGCACCGTGCTGCTGTTGCTTGTGTGTATCTGGATGTTTGCCAGTTAACCCGATTATGAACGTTAAGTCAGGAGATGAATTCCATGCACCATTCTGAGTCTGTTGTTGCCCGCCTGCGCCGTCTCGCCAGTCGTACGCTGACCCGCGCCGGTACGCTTGCCCTCCTGGGCTGGCTCACCTGCAAACCGGCCTTTGCGGACTTGCCAAGCGTTGAAGCGCCTGAATCCGGAGGCGGAAGCGGGCTGTCCGGACAAATCAAGGGATACCTGCAGGACGGCATTGTTATCGGGGGGCTGGTCGTGGCGGCCGTTGCCTTTATCAACGTTGCCATTGCCGCCCTGCACACCTTCACCGAAGTCCGCAATGAGAAAGCCACCTGGACCAAATTCGGGGCCATTGTGGTGGTGGGTGTGGTGCTGCTGGTTGCCGTTATCTGGCTGCTCGGCAAGTCTGCCGACATTCTGTTGTAGGAGCCTGCGACGATGCAGACCATTCGTTTTTTACCTGACCGTCTCAACAGTGAGCCCGTGGTATTTCGCGGGTTTACCACCCATGAGATGGGGCTGGCAGCCCTTGCCGGCGCGGGTGCGGGTCTGCTCCTGTCACTGCCGTTTATCCCGCTTGCCGGCTGGGTTGTCGTTCCCACCGGCCTGCTGGTCATGCCGCTGCTGCTCGTCTGGTTCGGCGGCCGCTGGATGGCCAGGCTCAAGCGCGGTAAGCCCGAGAACTGGCTCTGGCAGCGACTGGAGACGAAAAAACGCCGGCTGGGGATGGGCAATCCGAAACTGATTGTGGATGCCCGGGGCTGGTCAGTGAAACGTAACAGGAGAGCCTCATGAGCCGTTTTCGCCATGCGGTAAAAGACCGCGACCAGCATATTCAGACGCTGCGCATCGCCTGCGCCGTGCTTGCCTTTTTCCTTTTATTCACCTGTGCAGGCTGGATGCTGGCACCCAGCAAGCTGACCGTGCATAACCCGCCGGATTTACGTACCGGCAGCACGCGGCCCTGGTGGGAAGTGCCGCCCCCGACGGTCTACTCCTTTGCGTTCTACATTTTTCAGCAGCTCAATGCCTGGCCGAAAAACGGCGAGGTGGATTATTCCGCCAAAATCAATGCGCTGTCGCCGTATCTGACGCCGTCCTGTCAGGATTTCCTGAAAGCGGATGCAAAGAAACGCGGTGACGCCGGGGAGCTCACCGACCGCGTGCGCGTGGTGTATGAAGTGCCTGGTCGCGGTTACCAGTCACAGAGCGTGACCGTACAGGATCGCGATCACTGGATTGCCCGCCTGGACATGGTGGCCGACGAATATTTCCATGCCGAGCCGGTCAAACGCGCCCTGGTACGTTACCCGCTTAAAGTGGTGCGCTGGGAAGGTGATGCGGAGCGCAACCCGTTCGGGCTGGCGCTGGACTGTTATGCCGGTGTGCCCCAGCGTCTGGAGGCGGCACCGCCTGCACCTAAACCGGAGAAGTCAGGAGTGTTTCAGTGATGAGTAAAAACCCCCACTACCGCGCCGGGCTGATGGCGCTGTCCTTCGCCCTGCTGCCCCTGGCAATGCTGGTATCACGTCCTGCCGGCGCAGATGAGCTGATGAAATGGGAGCGTATTCCGCTGCAGATCCCCCTGAAGGTGGGGCAGGAGCGGGTGGTCTTTGTGGACAAAAACGTCCGCGTCGGTTTTCCGCCGGCGCTTAACGGTAAACTCCGGGTGCAGAGCACCGGGGGAGCCGTCTACCTGAAAGCCGACAGCGCCTTTCCGCAGACGCGGGTGCAGCTGCAGGATGTGGAAAGCGGCGAGGTTCTGCTGTTTGATATCGCCGCCGGTGAAAAAGGGCCGACTGAGCCGGTGCGGCTGGTCTACAGCGGTGATGTCAGCACGCTGAGTCACGCCGGCGATGCGGCCGGTCAGCCAGGTGGTGCAGACCGGGCTGCTTCCGGATCAGGCTCATCTGCTCCCACCGGCAGCGATGATGGTACTCAGGCAAAGCGTAAAAAAATCCGCTACAGCGCCCCCATCCCGGTGCTGCTGACCCGATATGCCGCTCAGAGCCTTTATGCTCCGGCACGTACGGTCGAGGCGGTCCCGGGTATTCATCCGGTCAATCCTCATCTGCCCCGACGTGTCAGCACGCTGTATCCCTCTGAACCATTAACGGTCACGCCGCTGGCTGGCTGGGGTGTGGCAAACCGCAGCGTGGTGGCACTCAGGCTCACGAACACCGGCAGCCGTAAGGTCGTTCTGGATCCACGCTCGCTGCAGGGACAGTTTGTGTCCGCCACCTTCCAGCACCGCTGGGTCGGTCCGGCCGGCACGCCTGAAGACACCACCACGGTGTATGTGGTGACCGCCGGTCGTCCGGAGAGCGCATTCATTGCTGAGCCGTCTGCACTGCGTAAAGCGACCCGCACGGTAAAACAGGAGGCCCGCCATGCAGATTAAATCTAATGCCCTGGTGAAGTTTATCGTGCCGGCCGTGGTGATTGCCGGGCTGGCCGTGGGGCTCAAAAGCTGCAAAAACGAACCGGCAGAACAACCTCAGGCAAAACAAAGCGGCTCCCTGAAAAACCTCTCGCCGGATGAACTGAAGGCGCTGGGGGTGGAAGGCGACACGCCGGAGGACACCCTGCGCACGCTCATCGGCCGGCTGAACGATGTGCGTGACCGCCAGAAAACGCTGGATAAGCAGAACGCGGATTTGGTGAAAGAAAACGAACGGTTGCGCCGGCGCAATCAGGACGTTTCAGGACAGGTGAATGAGGCCGTTAATGGCCTGCGCGAGCAGTACGACAAGCGGCAGGCTCAGCTTCAGAACGAACAACTGAGCCTGACGGCGAAAATCCAGGAGCTGACTGACAAACTCAAAAAGCCTGACAGCGAGAAAAAAACGGCGGACAGCGATATCCCGCTGGGGCTGGGACTGGACGGCATGGGCAGCAGCACCGGGGGGAGCGCTTCTCAGGGCAGTGACGGCATGATGTGGGTCGCGCCGACGGACCAGAAAGAGACGGATCCGCGGGATGCGGCCAGCGGCAAAGCCTCACCTCAGTTCCCGACCTCTTTTCTGGGGGAAAATGAGCTGACCCGCCAGAAAGCCGCCTATGAGCAGAAAGTGAAGGGACGGACGAATGAAAAAGGGGCGGAAGAGAGCGCCGAGCCGGTTTACACGCTGCCGGAAAATTCCACGCTGGTCGGCAGCCGCGCCATGACGGCACTGCTTGGCCGGGTGCCCATCAACGGCACCGTGACCGATCCTTATCCGTTCAAGGTGCTTATCGGTAAGGATAACCTGACGGCGAACGGCATCGAGTTACCGGACGTCGAAGGGGCGATTGTTTCGGGGACGGCCAGCGGCGACTGGACGCTGTCCTGCGTGCGCGGGCAGGTTAACAGCGTCACCTTTGTTTTTTCCGACGGTACGGTGCGCACCCTCCCCAGACCCGACACCAGTAACAACGCCGGCGGGCAAAATAATAACGCTCAGGCTAAACAGGATACCGGCACCAGTGGCGGTATCGGTTGGATTTCGGATGAAAACGGGATCCCGTGCATTGGCGGCGAACGTAAGTCCAACGCCTCCACCTACCTGCCCACCATCTTTGGCCTGTCGGCTGCCGGTGCGGCGGGTGAAGCGATGAGCCAGGGGCAGTACACGACGCAGAACAACGTGAATGGCATTTCCGCCACCATGACCGGCGACGCCGGACAGGCGGCGCTGGGGAAAGCCATTTCCGGCGGCATGTCTGAAACCACCGACTGGATCAAACAGCGTTACGGGATGACGTTTGATGCCATTTATGTGCCGCCCGGTGCCCGTCTCGCCGTGCATATCACCCGTCAGCTGGCCATTGATTATGAAGATAAGGGCCGTAAGGTGCGCTACGACTTCACCCTGCCGGGTGGCGTCAGTGACAATGGCGGACTGGACTGAGTACACGGCCATGGCGGGACAGATAACGTTTTTCCCTCTTTCATCCGTGTGCTGGATGTTCAGCGACGGGGCAGGCTGGCATATTGACGTGATCCCTGCGTCTTCTGCGGTTCTGTTGCTGCGACCCGTCGCGCTGTTGCCTGCCGGCGCACCTTTACTGCGCTGGCGCAATGGCCAGCTTTTACTGGATATCGGCAGGTTCTCCCTGCCGCTCAGTGCCCGGGAGTGTGCCGTTTCGTGGCGCAGCCCGAAAATCCCGCGCCGGCTTTACTGCCCGCGTATGACATTACGGGAGCTGGGGCACCTGCTGAATGTCAGTGCGTTCGTTTTTATCTGCGGCGGTTACGATCCGGCCGCCTCACAAAGGAGATACCGGTAATGTACAGAACGGTTTTCATTCTGGCCCTGAGCTGTGTAATGCTCAGCGGCTGCTCAACCTCCAAAGAGGAAATGCTGCCGGCGGGCGATAACACCATGCTTGAACTGTGGAACGGGGCGGACGGTGGCGGCAGTACTTCCCGCCAGTCTGCGGCGGCCCGCGACACGCTGCGACGCCCGCTGACGGGCAGCGAAACGCAGGCGGACGCGCAGGCCGACCGCAGCTACAGCCGTACTCAGGAAAGCGAAATCACCCAGCAGTTTCCCCGGCTGCCCAACCCCGACATGGTGATGTACCTGTATCCCCATCTGGCAGACGGTAACACGCCGGTGCCGGGTTACAGCACTGTGTTCCCGTTCTACAGCCAGACGCAGTATGCCATGCCTGGCGAGCGCACGGAGGCCCTGTAATGCTTTCACTGTTTACGCGTAATAAATCCACCGACCGGCAGACGCCGGTTGATGACGGCCAGTCCGTTCAGGCAGATGAAACCCTGACCGCGGCCGTGAAGGGCCGGCAACCTCTGAAGCGCCCCGGGAAAATGACGCGCCAGGATGAGGAGAAGGTTTATCACGCCAATCCGTCCATCATTGACTTTTTGCCCTGGGCAGAATTTCTCGATGAAGAGCAGTGTCTCCTGCTTGATGACGGCGTGTCGGTGGGGGCCGTTTATGATGTGACACCGGTGGCGACCGAAGGGCGAACCGAAGAGCGCCTGGAGCAGATCCGGGACTCGGTTGAGGATGCACTTCAGGACAGCTTTGATGAACATGACGTGAATCCCTGGGTCGTGCAGTTCTTCTGCCAGGACGAGGACGACACTGACGCGTACCTGGACAGGCTGCGCGGGTATGTCAAACCACATGCACAGCGCACGGCGTTTACCGACGCCTGGCTGGGTGAAATGGAGCGCCATATCCGCAGTATCTCCCGGCCTGAGGGACTTTTTACTGACTCGCTGATTACCGGCCAGCCGTGGCGCGGGCAGCAGCGCCGCACCCGGATGGTTGTTTATCGCTGGCTTGGTAAAAGCCGGGATCCGATGCCGCCGGTGGCGATGCTCAATCAGGTGTGTGACCGGGTCGTTAATGCCCTGGGCGGGGCGGGGATCCGCTGCACCCGGCAGAACGGCCTGCAGGTGCATGGCTGGCTGCTGCGGCTGTTCAATCCGTCACCGGACTGGGTGGAGAAAACCACGCTCTATCGGCAGGCTGCTTACGCAGACCCGCGCGAGACACCTGAAGGCACCGTGCCGGTCAGCAATGATTTTGCCGAAACCCTGTGGTTCACGCCGCCGGTTTCAGACCCGGAAAACGGCGTGTGGTGGATTGACAACAAGCCGCACTGCGCGGTGGCGGTGGAAAAACTGCGTACACCGCCGGAGCCGGGCACCCTGACCGGCGAGAAAAGCCGGGGTGAAAAGAAAATTAATGCCCTGATGGATATGTTTCCGGAAGGGACCATGGTGTGCATGACCGTGGTGGTACAGCCCCAGGACCGGCTTGAAGAGCAGTTTAACCGGCTGTCGAAAAATGCGGTCGGTGAGAATACCGAGTCGGGCCGCGTCCGCCAGGATGTGAAGACGGTCAAAGAGTATCTGGGCAACCGGCACAAGCTGTACCGGGCGGGGATCACCTTCCTGCTGCGCGGCGACGACATGACCAGCCTGAAGCGCAAGCGGCTGGAGCTGTCCACCGTATTGCTAGGGGCCGGTCTGCAGCCGGTACGGCCGGAGTTTGAAGAAGGTCCGCTGAACAGCTGGCTGCGGGCGCTGCCGATGTGCTTTAACCCGGACAGCGACAAAAAACACTGGTATACCCGTCTGACATGGGTTCAGCACCTGGCAGGACTTTTGCCGGTAACCGGGCGGGAAACCGGCACGGGGCATCCCGGCTTCAGCTTTTTCAACCGCGGCGGGGATACCCTTACATTCGATCCGCTCAACAAGCTCGACCGCACCCAGAACGCGCATCTGCTGTTGTTCGGCCCGACCGGGGCGGGCAAGTCGGCCACGCTGTGTGCCGCGCTCTCCCAGCTGATGGCCGTCCATCGTCCGCGGCTGTTTATTGCGGAGGCCGGCAACTCGTTCGGCCTGCTGGCCGACTTCTTTGACAGCCTCGGGCTGACGGTGAATAAAATCAGCGTCAAACCCGGAAGCGGCGTCAGTCTGCCGCCGTTTGCTGATGCTCACAAACTGGTGGAAGAAGGCCTGGCCGCCCAGGCCGTGGATGAGAGCGACCTGCCTGATATCGACACGGACGACGATGGCGAGGATGACAAGCGTGACGTTCTCGGTGAAATGGAAATCTCCGCGCGCATGATGATCACCGGCGGCGACCCGAAAGAAGAGGCTGACCTTAAGCGTGCCGACAGGGCGATGATACGTGAGGCGCTGCTGATGGCGGCACATGCCACGTATAAGGAAGGGCGGCAGATGCTGCCGTCTGACCTGCAGAAGGCGCTGTACGACATTGCCTCTGACAACGATGAGGGCGTCATCAATGTCCGCAATGCTCAGCGCAAGGCGAAAGCGGCGGAAATGGCGGAATCCCTGGGCATGTTCACTCAGGCCGGGAGCTTTGAAGCGGAGCTGTTCAACCGCGAAGGGGAGCTGTGGCCGGAAGCGGACGTGACGCTGGTCGACCTGGGGCATCTGGCGCGTGAGGGTTACGAGGCGCAGATGGCCCTGACCATGGTCTCGATGACCAACATGATCAACAACATCGCGGAGCGTGACCAGTTCCTGGGCCGGGATATTGTCTTCACGGTGGATGAGGCGCATATCGTGACGGTCAACCCGCTGCTGTCGCCCTACATGACGAAGGTGGTCAAGATGTGGCGTAAGCTCGGTGCCTGGCTGTGGCTGGCCACCCAGAACCTTAAAGACTACCCGGATATTGCCGAAAAAATGCTGAACATGGCGGAATGGTGGATTTGTCTGACCATGCCCCCGGAGGAGGTCAAAGATATCAGCCGTTTCCGCGCGCTCACGCCGGAGCAGGAATCGGTGCTGCTTTCCGCCAGTAAACTGTCGGGGTGTTATACGGAAGGCGTGGTGCTGGCGAAACGGATCGAAGCGCTGTTTCGTGCCGTGCCGCCCAGTCTCTTCCTGGCACTGGGCATGACGGAAAAAGAAGAGAAAGCCGAACGCCGGGCGCTGATGAATGAATTTCACTGCAGCGAACTCGAGGCGGCAAAACGCGTCGCGCAGAATCTGGACCGTCTGCGCGGTCTGACGGATAAACAACAGGAGCCTGCCACGGTATGATGACACTGAAGTACCCTGAACCCGCCATTCATGAGCACAGTGGCGGTGCGCTTTTCACCCTGTCGCCTCAGGGGGAGCCCGGCGTGCTCCCGGCGACACATCAGCATCTGGTGAGGCTGCGGGCGATGCTCAGGCAGCGCCTGACCGGGCCGGTCAAAATGACGTGTCACCCGCACCGGGTGGGACTCAGCAGCAGCGTGGCCATCTATCTTGAGGGAAAGCTGAAGCAGGCGGTGAATATTCTTATCACCGTGACGGGACAGACGAGCTGGCCGCAGGAAGAGGAGTATGCGCATCCGCGCTGGTATATCACGGTGCCGGATTCGGCTGACCTGGTGTATCTGATGCTGTGGATTAACGGGCTTGACGTATAACTACAGACTTGCCTTCACCAGGGGCATGATTACAAAAAGAAAATAACAATATTGCATACCGGCCCTCAGGGCCGGTTTTTTGCTAAGTAACGTCATAAAATTGACTACGAGGTCAAGAAGATTTCCTTCGCATAACCTTCTTAACGCATTCACTTATAAATCCTTTTTGCTGATGGGAAATATCCATGAACATTGATTCACCTTCCATTTTGAAAGGTAAAACTCCTCCCTCGTATGCAAACCCTGTTTTGTTTAGAGGATAAAATAGCGCAATCCTATACTCTGCTTCATGAGAAAATATATTTGGTTTAAAAAAAACAAGTTCTTCAGGAGTGAAGCTGTCTGGTGCCGTTCCTGGATGATAATAGATCACATCTTTCCCTTTAATTTCAGTACCCGGGAATCTGTGGTCTAAAAGAGAAAGTCTTTCTTGGAGGAGATCAACGTCGAATGCGATGCAGATATCAGCTTTAAAAGCAGCATAGAGTTCTGGCTCATCTTGCCGATTACTCAAACATATACAATAACAATGACGAGGCGATAGCGTAAACATGGGATCTGCAGTCATATCGTCAGGGTTAAGGGTGCGCCCATTAATTTTTATAGCAACTTGATAACGATCCGGAGTGAAAATTTTTTCCATTTCATTATCGCGCATTTTTTCGTTTTCCATGCGTGAATAATGCGTCAGGTCACACAGTCGTATCGGAGCTTCGTCGCGGATAACGGGGCCAAGAATCTTCTCCTTTCCATACAGATACCTGATATTCATCATCACCTCTGGCAATTTAGTTGAATGATTACAGATTAGTACTTTATGCCGGGTTTAACCGTCTGTAGTTATATCATTAGCTAAATGGTTGTGATCATTTCCTACTGCAAAAGCTACAGATTCGCTGATTAATTTTTTTGTTCGGGTATAGAATTTAATGCGGCTTTTTTGAACGGCCACGGGCACGCTGTCAGGCGATTCAGTCTGACGGAGCCCCGATTCATGAAACTGACCTCACTTGTTTTCCTGCCGGCTCTGCTGCCGGCATCCGTACTGGCCGGCACGGTCGTCTTCACCGACAGTCAGCATCTGCCGGCAAATCTGCCGCCGGACGTGCCGGTGGTACTTCTTGATGGTCCTGACCAACTGCAGGCCGAGATGTTCGGGGAACTGCCTGCAGACCCGCAGCAGGCCGAAGCACAGGTCAGGCAGGTTATGGCATCATCTGCCTGGCAACAAAAACAGCTGCAGCTGAATGATTCCTATCGCCAGGTGGTCCGGGCCTGGGAACTGGGCATTAAAAAAGTGCCGGCCGTGGTGTTTGATGACCGCGATGTGGTGTACGGCACCACGGATGTTGACGTGGCCACTTCCCTGCGTAACCGGGGGGGTGGTCAGTGAATACAAAACCTTCCCGCATCAGAACCACAGTGTGCTCGCTGGCGGTTGCCACGGTACTGGGTACGGCAACCGCGCCGGCAGCTGTTGCAGCACTTAACACGGCGCAGATTATTGCCAGCGCCGTATCGCAAAACTGTATCAGCTGGCGTGTCAGTGGCATCTGTTACTGGCTGTTCTGCACCCCCTTTGGCTGCAAGGTGCGCACGTCGGTCAAAGTCACCCACTTCATTCCTCAGGCAGTCGTTTCGACCTATGTCGCGCCGGGCGGCAACCCGTGGCAGGAAATGGCGTTTGTCAGCCAGACCGCCGGCGGGCTGGAAAGTGCCGTGACCAGCGGGCTTTCCGGTGTTTCTGCCGGAGGAGCCAATCCGGCAGACATGAAAAATCCCGGCCAGCGCAAGTCCGCCGTGCGTTTCAAGTATGCCGATGCGATTGGCCACCCGGCCACCTCCCTGATTGGCGGCAGTATTCCGGGCTATTCCTGTGATACCGCAGCCACCCCGTTAATGCCTTACTTCCTGAGTACGCTGGATTCGGCGGCCTGGCGCACGGGCGTACCGGAGTCCCTGTATCCGGAAGCGCTTGTGCCCGGCCAGCGGGAAATCGGCAGTCAGGCAGCAGCCAATATGTGGGGCAACATCTATCCCCGTTCGGGGTTTATCAGCCAGACCGATGATGACAAAGCCTCTGCCGTGGTGGCGCAGCGTGTGGCAGACATTATCACCCGCGCCGGGCAGCCCCATGTTTATCAGGTGCTCCAGGGCAGCCATCATGACGGGTACTGGCCACCGGGCGAAGTCACGGAAAACACCGGCACGCGCAATCACAAATGGCAGCGGCTGGCTCCCCACATGACTCAGTCATGTGCCGTCTTCCCGGACGGGAGCTATACCGCCGCGAGCGATAACAATGAAGCCTTTGCGTTCTGGCAGCCCTACAGCTGCTGCAAAAAGCGCGGGCAGAAATTTTTGGGCAGCACTGATATCTGATGAGGAAAACCGTGAAAAAAACACCTTCATTTTCAGCCGTTCGCTTAAGCCTGCTGCTGACCGGCTCACTGCTGACTGTCCTCCCGGGCGCGCACGCGGCCGATGATGACAATACCATCCTGGGCATGTCCCTGCCGCAGGTGAACAACAGCGCCATCGGTTACGGCAAGTCCGTCGATGGTGCGGTGTCGGACAAACTGTTCTACACCCTCGGCGGCGGCTCGGTCATTTCCCAGCCGGCCACGCGCGGCAATATGCAGAAGCTGGGGCTGAATACCGGCTGGAGCAGTGACCTGATGTGCGGCAATTTTGATCTGAAAACCACAGTCGGCAACCAGCTCAACGGCGTCACATCAGGCTT
The DNA here is from genome assembly GCF_032052675.1 of Pseudescherichia sp. Classification (NCBI taxonomy): domain Bacteria; kingdom Pseudomonadati; phylum Pseudomonadota; class Gammaproteobacteria; order Enterobacterales; family Enterobacteriaceae; genus Pseudescherichia; species Pseudescherichia sp. Next base: position 25,507 of record NZ_DAMBWA010000004.1, on the reverse strand, counting down.
TAAAAACCTGATGGGCGACGTGATTCAGGGGGCCACCGGCGCGGTGGCCAGTCTGCCGGCGATGGTCATTCAGCGGGCTAACCCCGGTCTGTATGACATGCTCACCAACGGCGTGCTTCAGGCCAATGTGTCATTCGACAAGGCGCAACTCAACTGCCAGAACATGGCGAAAAAAATGATGGACTTCAGCGACAGCAGTAACTGGACGCAGCAGGCCATGATGGATGAGTACAAATCCATCGTAAACAGCGGTGATGCTGACGCAGTTCGTGTTGATGACGCAGGTCGCAAGGCCAGCGGCGCGTCAGGTAGTAACTGGGTTGGCGGCCAAAAACGTGGGGGGGCGGGGCAGCCCGCGATACGTGTCACCCATGACCTTGTCGCTGCCGGCTACAACATGATGAACGGTCTGCCCGTCACGTCTGATTCGACCGTGGGCGAAAGCAGCTGTAACGGTGGCGCATGCTCTAAATTCGGCAGCGCGGAAGAGGCGGCGGCCATGACCGTGAAGGTGCTGGGCGATCGCTCGATGCGCACCTGTGCCAACGCGAGTGAATGTACCAGCGGTGATGCGGATGACCAGCCCGGTACGACCGTTGCCGGCACCGGTTTTGCCCCACTGCTGGAAGAGGCAACCAAAGCCAACGCTGAGCAGCTGGTCAGGCTCGTCAACGGTACGGAAAAGCCCACGGCCGCGAATCTGGCGAAGCTGAAAACTGGCGGACTGCCGGTGACGGCCGGCGTGATTAAAGCCCTGCAGCGTGATCCGGATAACGCGGCCCTAACCGCCCGCCTTGCAGGCGAACTGGCCATGTCTGACACGGTGGAAACGGCGCTGCTGATGCGTCGCATGATGGTTACCGGTATGTCGGAGCCGAATGCCGCTGCCCAGCCAAAGGCCATTGATACCGCCGGCCAGCGCATTGAGGCGCTGGATCGGGAAATCGCGGCGCTGAAAAACGAGATGGAGATGAAGCGCGAACTGTCACGTAATTCTGTGCTGACCATTATCGACAGGGAGAATCAGCGCGTCGAAACCAACCCGCAGACCCAGTCCGATGACAATACCGACAGTCGCTTCAACCAGATGGCAGCGCCGCAGTCGGCTGAATGAGGGAATAAGGATGCGTAATAAAACGACTGTCAGGAAAGTCTTGACCCGTGCCGGCTTCTTCCTCGCCTGTATGGCGCTGTTCATGGTGGTCTCACTGATGATGGCTGACACCGCCATGAAACATCCGACTGAAGCTGCTGCATTCCGGAGCTGGATGCAGTCGACGCGTTACGGCTGGCTGATGTGGCGACTGGCGCTGTATGCGCTTGTTGCCTGGGGCCTCTGGAAAATCCGGCATGCGCCGGGTTTTCGGGAGGCATACCGGCGGCCGCTGCTGCGCATCAGTGTGGTCAGTGTGCTTTTTATCGCGTTGTGTGAGTACGCGATGTTTACCGGTCCGGGAGCCTGACGATGACAACAAACAGCTATCTTGAGTATTTTCTCACGCTGCTCGGCTGGGTGATCAATAACGGCCTGTGGAATGTCCTGCTGAGCACCGGGCTTTTTGTCCTGCCGCTGGCGTTTAAGGTGGTGGGGATCTGGCTCAAAGTCCGTGAAGAGGGGGAGGATGAAGGCAACAAGGGGATGCTGTCGCTGCCTCGTATCGAGAACGCGCTGTATGCCGGATTCCTGGTGATGATTGCCTGCTGCGTACCGCTGATTAATGTCAGCCTCAGTACGATGCAGTACGACACAACCCGGGCAAAGAGCTGTGGTGTGTGGACGCCAAAAGCGCCGGATGAAAGCGGGTATGCCGGCGTGGTCACCAGTCTCAACGACCAGACGGCCGCAGCACCGGTGTGGTGGGTGCTGATTCATAAACTCTCGAAAGGGGTAACCCAGGCGGCCGTGGCGACCATTCCCTGCCGCCCTGACATGCGGCAGATCCGCTTTGAAGTGCAGCATACGCGTATCGACAACAAAGCGCTGGCGCAGGAACTGCAGGACTTCACCAACGACTGCTATTCGGTTGCGCTGTATCTGTGGAAGCAACAGGATCAGGGCCAGACAAAGGACAAAACTACGCTGCGTGATATCGAATGGATTGGCAGCAGTACATTCCTGAGCCGGTACTATCCTTCGTTGCAGTCCAAACTGCCCCGGGCTGCGTTCCCATGGTCTGACAGCCGGGACAGTGGCCGGCCCAATACCGGAAGAGGAGGCTATCCCACCTGCAGCGAGTGGTGGAGCAGTACGGACACAGGACTGAAAGCGCGGGTGAAAGATCAGGCCGACCCCGATATGTGGCTGCGTATCTCGGCCGCAATGAAAATGTCAGGCTTTAACGACAGTGACTATCAGGAAGCCGTCATCCGTCGTCTGGTAAGCCCGGAAAGCCTGACTGTCTCACAGAATGGTCACGTGTATGCCGGCTATGGCGGCAATGCCGATTTTACCCTGGATAATGCCGCGGCGCGCGTGGCCTCCATTGGCGGTACGGCCCTCGGCAGTCTGGCCGCGTTCCCGGCGTTCGATGCGATGCGACAGGCGCTGCCAATGGTGCAGGCCATCCTGCTGATGGCAATATATGTCATGCTGCCGCTGATCCTGGCATTTGCGGCCTACGAATTCAAAACCGTTATTACGCTGACCTTTGTGATGTTTGCTCTTAACTTCCTGACATTCTGGTGGGAACTGGCGCGCTGGCTCGACAGCTGGCTGTTAACCGCGTTGTACAGTTCGGATACACACAGTCGGTTCAATATGGCGGGACTGCAGAACAGCTCAGATGACCTTATTATGAATCTGGTTATGGGCACTATGTTTCTGGTACTTCCTGCTGTTTGGTTAGGGGCATTATCATGGGCAGGAGTTACCATCGGGAATGCTTTAAGCTCAGCATATCAGCAAGGAACAGCAAAAGCTGAAAGCTCTGGAGGTAAGTTGGGAGAGGCTGGAGCTAATGCTGTTGCAAATAAAGCTATGAAGTAAGCGTAAATTGTCACAAATGAGTAAGGGGGAGCCCTTACTCATCCTCGTTAACCATACGCCCTGCAGCGTCGTACCATCCCCATCCATGCTGGCCATCACGATATTTTCCATAACCTGGCTGCTCTTCCATAAAGTTCTCACATGGTGCATTTTCACTTTCGGAGAGATGTTTTCTATGAGGTGAGAGCACGGCACTAATGAGAAACAATGATCCAAAAGTGAGGATTACAAAACATGCAATGGGTATCATTGGGATATGCCCACACCAAGACGGTAGACGATGAGTAGCCGCCCACGACACACACCGTTTATCCCAGTTTAATAGAGTAGTTCTGGCTCGTTTCCATATACCCGCAAAACGGACGCCACGATTCCAGGCGCGTTTCTCTTGAGACTGATACATCACCCCCTCCGAATTACGTGAATTCTAAAGGGACTATAGCGGAATTTTTGTGCAATTACGAACATCCATGATACCTGACTGAGAACACTAATTAATTCTTTAAAACTCATCAGGTTACTTTTTTCCAAATAGTTACAGCTTGTCATCGTTGAAAATGCATTATTATACTGTATTTATAAACAGTATAATTTGAGGGGGGCGAGTTATGCCAATTCCTTTAGAACAGACGATGTGTTGGGATAAAAGTTCGCAGAAAAATTCAGCAAACACACCGGTTTTGATGATGGCGGCGATAGCCAGACTTACAGGTAGCAATCCATCACTGGCATGTGTTCCTTTGTTTGGCGATGGGGTTTCATGTGGTTTCCCTTCTCCCGCTCAGGATTATGTTGAAAAGCGTCTTTCCCTGGATGACCTTTGTATCCGCTATCCAGAAAGTACTTACCTGGTGCGAGCAGAAGGGGATTCGATGCGTAACGCCGGTATCAGAGATGGAGATTTATTAATAGTTGAATGTATTCGTGAGGCCAAGCACGGTGATATTGTCATTGCAGCTGTAAATGGAGAGTTTACCTGTAAACGACTGCAGTTGTTGCCTTCTCCAGCCCTGTTGCCAGCTAATCCCGCATATTCAGCTATACCCCTGACTGACGACATCGAAACCGTTGTCTTCGGTGTGGTACGCCATCTTGTGCATTCATTCAAGTTTAGGGGCGCTTAGCAGTGTTCGCCCTAGTCGATGTTAACTCATTTTACGCTTCCTGCGAGACAGTTTTCAGACCAGATCTCCGTGGCAAACCTGTGGTGGTGCTGTCTAATAACGATGGCTGCATAATAGCCCGTTCCTCAGCAGCAAAATCACTTGGGTTAAAAATGGGCGATCCCTGGTTCAAGGTTGGTCGTGAGGCTGAGAAAAAGGGTGTTGTAGCATTTTCAAGTAATTACAGCTTATAGTAAGTTAAATGGAATGCAACATCTTCGGTATAAACTTTAATCAGTTGTTATGAACTGAAAGGGGAAGGCCGTGAACACTTCCATGCATTCCGCATCTGCTCTTCTGCTGACTGAGCAGTGGCTTACAATTCTTTCGAATTTAGGAAGAGCCAGCGCAACTATTAAAGCCTATCGAAGTGCCCTGACGCATTTTTTTGCCTTCTGTGAAATACACGACATTGCTCCTGAAAGAGCTTCCTTTGAAGACATTGCAGGATATATCCGACCTCAGCTCCCTGATATGCCGTCGTCCGTTGCAAGCGCCACGCTCCAGTTGCGCCTTTCAGCTCTTCGTCTCTGGTATGACTTTCTGGTTTATCAGGATATTTGCAGTCTCAACCCGTTACCCCGTTCGGGTTTGCCTGGTGCCATTTATACCGGACGCGGCCTGACCCCACGTATCAACCGACTCCCCGTTATTCCCGATGACGGGGAGTGGCTCAGGTTCCTGAAACACGTTTCTGCAGCGCCTCTGCGTGACCGACTGATGCTTGCTCTGGCTTATTATGGGGCGCTCCGACGTACTGAAGTGACGGCTCTGAGGCTTGAGGACATTAACCTGGCTCATCGCCTGATACGCATCCGGGCAGAAACGACGAAAAACAGACGGGAAAGAATGGTCTGCTATAGCGCCGACGTTGCGCCGGTACTGGCAAACCATTTTCAAAAGCTACGGCTGGAAGGCTGGTCAGGCGGTGCTTTGTTCCGTTCCGTCTCTGACCGTAATTACGGCGCTCCTCTCTCTTTCTGGAGCTGGAGTAAAACCGTACGGAAATGGGCGGCAAAGACTGATCAGCCAGACATCACCACGCATACTTTTCGTCACCTCCGGCTGACGCATCTGGCACGGGCCGGATGGAAACTGCATGAACTGGCTACTTATGCAGGGCACAGGGACCCACGTACAACACAAATTTATATTCATCTGTCGGGAACGGATATGGCTGCCCGCATGGCTGCTGCCGTCGCTGAAACCGACCGTAAGATTGCAGGGCTTATCTTTCAGGCGGGAGCCGTGTGATGAAAGCAGAAACAGGAATTCATAAAATTTATGTCCCCTTCAGGCGTTCAGATTATCAGCTGAATAATGTGTTAAGCATTGAAGAGCTTGAGGCATTAAGCACAGGGCACAAACGTATCTCTGCTTTGAGCAAGCAAGGTCCGCTGTCATCTTTACTGCGGCCACTTCAGGATATTGCCGCCCGCAGCGGTACGAGTGACAGACTCGTCAGGATTATCATTCCTGTCGTGCTGGCGGAAATACACCGGACAAGGAAACCCTGCTGGCTGTGGGATTCGGAAAAGTGGCTGACGTTGTGCCTGCAGCACCGTTCCGGCAGGCCCCTTATTGCGGCATTTGCCTTCCATCTTGGCCCGTTTCCCTCACCGTTCGACCTGCCGCATCATGGTGCTCCGTCGTTGTACGCCTGTGCCATCTATGGCCGGGACATTTTCATTCAGGAACTCAACCGGCTGACTGATACGCTTGTCTCGCTGGGATACAAACGACAGAACCAGAAAAACGCCCTGTCAGCCCTGCTGGGCATACTGATGATGATGAACAATAATCCTGAGCTTGAAAGCTTCACAACTGAACTCCTGTGGCGCGCGCAGAATTATCACGATCGGGGAATCGCACGAACAGTAGGCAGAGTTTCACATGCGCTGGCCGCAATGGGCATCCTCAAAAGTGCCGTACGTATGCGCAATTACCGTGAGTGGCACGAAAAACCCACAGAAAATATTGCCACAGAGTGGGTAACGTGGTGCCGGCGCTGGAGAGAAACGTCGGTGCTTCGGCCCCGGTCCAGAGAGAGCCAGTACAGCTTTATCCTCCGCTGCGGTCTGTGGCTCGCCCGCGAGCATCCGGAAATTCGCTCGCCGTCCGACTGGACAATGGAGATCTGCGCCAGCTTCATTGCTGCAATCGGAAGAATGAAGGTTGATGAACTTTCACTGGGTACAGAACGTGGGGTGCGCCGCTCTCCACGTTCCGGAGAGCCCATGCTGCCAAATTCCCGTGCCGGTTTCGTGTATGCCGTTCGTCGTTTTATGTTTGACTACGAACTCTGGGAATGGGGACGTCTGAAATTCAGTCCGGCCCGCCATCTCTCCACACCTGATACACCGCTCTTTCGTCAGGGCGTCAATCCGCGTGTTATTGATGATCCTGTATGGCTGAAACTGGTCTGGGCAAGCCTGAATCTGCGTCAGGAAGATTTGCTCAGTGAAATTCACTACCCCCTCTCTATGCTGCAGGCTATGGCAGTCATCTGGACGCATGCAGGGCTGCGTCAGAATGAGCTGATGCGCCTGACCGCTGGCTGCATCATTCCACAATCGGAAGATATTAACCGGGACGACGGCAGTACCATTCCTGCCGGGACTCTTTGCTATCTGAACGTGCCGGCCGGCAAGACATCTAAAGCCTTTGTTAAGCCGGTTTCTGCAGTGGTGAAAAAGTATGTCGATATCTGGCTGGCAGAACGACCAGAAGAACAGGCAGCTCTGACGGATGAACGCACCGGTGAAAAAGTCCGTTTTCTGTTTCAGTACCGGGGCAAACCGGTGGGAAGAGACATAATAAACCGCACCGTTATTCCGGTTCTCTGTGCCCGGGCAGGAGTGCCTGAGGAAGACAGCCGGGGCCCCATTACCAGCCACAGGGGACGCGCATCGGCCGTAACTGCCCTGGCCAGTGTTCCTCAGGGCATGTCTTTATACGAGCTGATGCAGTGGTCAGGACACTCTTCGCCGCAATCCACCATGCATTATATTCGAATACGCCCGACGCAGCTTGCTGCCTCTTTTGTTAAAGCTGACCGGGTAGCGCACATGATAAGCGTGCTGATTGATCATGACCCCGCAGCAACCAGCCTCACGGGACCTGCGACATATTATGATCTGGGCGACTCTTTCTGTACTAATCCCTTCTGGAGCAGTTGCCCGCACCGTATGGCATGCATCGGATGTGATTTTAATCTGCCAAAGAGAAGTGCAAGAGGACTGTTACTGGAAAGTAAGGCATCGGTAAAACATTATCTTGAAGAAGTGCCACTGACGCCCGATGAGAAAGAAGTAATAGAAGGTGATGTGGAAAAACTGAACGCCGCTCTTATGAAAACAGATATCCCACGTATTCTGTAGCAGGCCCTGACCGGAATTCACTTTATGTGTGTGAAGGACGGCGTAGTAAGGAGCTGCTACGCCGTAACGAAAGTAATAAAAAAGAGCTTATTTACTGAGCCATACTTCCATCTGCCGTATTTCTTCTTTCTAGGCGCTGATAATGCTTTCAGCCATCTTCCGCATTGCCGGTGATTTACCATAACGGAGTTCCGTTTCGGCCATGGCAATGGCTCCTTTGTGATGTTCAATCATGCTCCTGGCAAATGCCCTGTCTGCATCCGGGTCCTGTACGGCCTTTATCATTCCTTCGTGCATATTATTCATGCCGTCCATATAGGCCTCAGAAGACGGTGACATTCCGGCATGGTTTCCGTGTACTGCCTGCGCAGCCGTTGCCGGAAACACGACTGCGAGCATCAGCAATAAAATCATGTTACGCGGTTTCATACTCTCTTCCTTTATCGGAGTGCAGATTAGCGGCTATTTTCAGGTGCCTGTCTTTACCGGAAGAGCAGCCAGACAGGTTACTTACGCAACAGGCGCAGACCGTTTGCCACGACAAGCAGGCTTGCCCCCACATCCGCGAATACGGCCATCCACATGGTCCCCATACCTGCAATGGTCAGGGCCAGGAACACTGCCTTGATCCCAATAGCCATAACGATATTCTGAACCAGAATGTTATACGTCTGCCGGGAGAGTCGGACAAAAGCCGGAATTTTACGCAAATCATCATCCATGAGGGCCACATCGGCAGTCTCGATGGCGGTATCCGTGCCCATTGCACCCATGGCAAAGCCGATATCGGCGCGGGCCAGCGCCGGTGCATCATTGATGCCGTCGCCCACCATGCCGGTCGTGCCCTGCGCCGTAAATGTTTCTACAGCACGCAGTTTATCTTCCGGCAGTTGATCCCCCCGCGCCTCATCGATACCAACCTGACCGGCAATGGCCTGCGCAGTGTGCGCATTGTCTCCGGTCAGCATGAGCGTTTTAACACCCAGACTATGCAACTGACTTATCGCCTCGCGGCTGCTTTCCTTCACCGTATCAGCCACCGCAAACAGCCCTAGCACCTGATGAGTGTCACAGAGCATGATGACCGTTTTACCCCCGGTCTCCAGTTCCGTTAGTGCAGCCCTGACCGCTTCCGGACAGCGCACCGTTTCTTCAGCCAGCCTCAGATTGCCCAGACTGTAGGTTTGACCGTTGATGACGCCGCGCACGCCGCGGCCTGGCAGAGCCTCAAAGTTTTCCACTTCATAACGCTGAATGCCATCTGATGCCGCCGATACAGCCTGCGAAACCGGATGATCGGAGTAACCTGCCAGGCTCACAGCCAGACTGCGCCCCTCATCTTCTGCCACCCCGGTATAGATAATCGCATCCGTCTGTACCGGCTTACCGTGCGTCAGGGTGCCGGTCTTGTCGAGCGCCAGCCACTTCAGCTTTCGGCCTTCTTCAAGATAAACGCCGCCCTTGATCAATATCCCCCGGCGGGCTGCTGCCGTCAGGCCACTGACAATGGTCACTGGCGTGGAAATGACCAGCGCACAGGGGCAGGCGATAACCAGCATCACCAGCGCCTTGTAAATCCACTCCTGCCAGCTTTCACCTGCAATCAGCGGTGGGAGAACGGCAACTGCGACGGCAATAGCAAACACCACAGGGGTATAAATTTGTGCAAAGCGATCAACAAAGCGCTGCGTAGGGGCTTTTGCCCCCTGCGCTTCCTCCACGGCATGAATGATACGCGCCAGCGTGGTATTTCCGGCAGCGGCCGTTACACGGTACTCAAAGCCACCGGAGCCGTTGACCGTCCCGGCGAAGACCGGGTCACCTTCCCCTTTATCCACCGGCAGACTTTCGCCGGTAATAGGTGCCTGATTAATGGCGGTCCTGCCCCGGACCACCGTGCCGTCGAGAGCGATACGCTCGCCCGGTTTTACCCTGACCACGCTGTTAAGGGATACAGACCTGGCCTCAGTTTCTTTCCAGGAGCCGTCCGGTTGCTGAACCGTGGCCGTTTCAGGCGTCAGCTTCATCAGAGAGCCGATGGCATTGCGGGCGCGATCAAGAGATTTCGCTTCAATCAGTTCCGCAATCGTGAACAGCACCATTACCATGGCGGCTTCAGGCCACTGTCCGAGCGCCAGCGCCCCGGTGACGGCAATACTCATCAGGGCGTTGATATTCAGGTTGCCGTTGCGAAGAGCAATCCAGCCTTTTTTGTACGTGGACAGGCCACAGGCCGCAACGGCAGCCAGAGCAAGAGCCGCTTCCAGCCATTCCGGCATGCCCGCCCAGTGCATGGCTTCGGCGGCGATTGCCGCCACACCGGCAAGCGCGAGCGGCCACCAGTGTTTTTTCTTTTCCTCAGTGACCGCGTGCCGGCCATTACTGTCAGGAAGTTCAGGTTCAAAGCCCAGAGAACGAATGGCGGCCAGAACCGGCTCCAGCGTATCCGGTGCGTGAACCACCGTCAGTACACGCTGCATAAGATTGAAATCCAGTTCCTTGACGGCTGACATGCCGTCCAGCTTTTTACGGATCATGCCCTCTTCAACCGGGCAGTCCATCTGCATGATCCTGATACTGGTACGCACCCCGTCAGCGGTCACCTGCTGCGTCTGCAGCTCACCGAATGTGACAGGGGCAGGCGAGCAGCAGGAACCGCCGGTATTTTCCGCCTCACGGCCTGAGCAGCAGCTGCCTTCAGGCTGCATTGCTTTATCAATCGGTTCCGGGTCAAAACCCAGCGAGCGCACCGCCTGCAGAACCGGTTCCAGCGCCTGCGGTGTATGGGTCACGGTAAGCACCCTCTGTATCAGATTGAATTCAAGATTGCTGACGGCAGGTAATTTTGCCAGTTTTTTTCGGAGGAGCGTCTCCTCCGTCGGGCAGTCCATCTGCATGATGCGCAGACGCGTCTGAACGTCATCGTTGCGGGGAAGCTCTGCAACCGGTTCGGACATCTGGCTCAGGCCGTCCGTTGAGCAGCAGCTCCCGGTGCTGCAACAGGCCGGTGTGGTCTGAGTCGTTTTTGGTGGCATTTTCCCTGAAGCCTCAGTCGGGGCAGTGGCGGTATTTTTAACAGACGCCTCCTCTCCGGTTGCGGCTGATCCACATTTTTTATTACTGCAGCAGTCACTCATTTTTTTATCCCGTTCATAACGTATACTGGCATTAAAGACCCTGATGTAACTACAGGGTCAAGCTCAGAAGAGGTGTGATATGAAAATTGGTGAACTGGCCCGCCAGGCGGGATGTCCTGTAGAGACGGTACGTTATTATGAGCGAGAGGGGCTTCTGCAGGCCGCATTGCGGGACCAGACTAATAACTACCGCCATTACGATAGCGCACATCTCGAAAGGCTTATGTTTATCCGGCGCTGCCGGGCGCTCGATATGACCCATGAAGAAATCCGGGTGTTGCTGCAGGCGCGCAGCCAGCCAGACGCAGACTGCGGTACGGTTAATGCCCTGATAAATGAACATCTGAACCACGTTCAGGCCCGTATTCGTGAACTAAATATGCTGGAAAAACAACTATTTGAGCTCCACAGCCACTGCAATGCCAACCGGGCAACACGGGACTGCGGTATTCTGCGCGAACTGGAGCAGGCAGAAGAGCCTGAGGATATCGTGCCGGTTATCACTGCAGGTCATCTGGCCGGAAGCCACTCTTACTGATGCTGCTTTCTGCCATAAGTAGAACGGTTCACTAAAGAAACAGGCTTTTTTTGTGATGTTACTTCGTCATGCCCGACCATTAAGGCAGCTGAAAGTGTGCTGCCGTTAAAATCTGTGTGATATCGTTTAACCGCTATTCCCTCATTAAGCTGTACTGAAAAGCCTGTAAGCACGTCAAAACATATATGAATTTATAAATATAAAGTTGACCTTTCGTCTGCAGCAGACGAGACTTGTTGCTGTCCGCCACGAAGGAGAAATTATGCCGTCACTGCTGCCCCTGCAACTTTTTAAGAATCTTTCTGACGAAACCCGGCTCAGCCTGGTGCTGTTGTTGCGCGAAAAAGGGGAGCTTTGCGTCTGCGAGCTTGTATCTATCCTGAAAGAAACACAGCCAAAAATATCGCGGCACCTGGCCCTGCTCAGAGAGAGTGGACTGCTTATCGACAGGCGCGACGGCAAGTGGATCCATTACCGGTTATCGCCACACATGCCTGCGTGGGCAGCAGCGGTCATTGAGCAGGCATATCTGTGTCAGCGGGATGAAATTCTTCATCTCAGTCAGCAGGCTGAGCGTGATAACGCAACCACCAACGGCAAAGCTGTCTGCATGTAAAAATTTTATCTAAACACATTCGATTAAACGCATATATTTACAGGGTACAGTTAGCAGCCCGCTTCAACGGGCAGTTATAATTAAGAAGGAGAGGGTATGTTTCTGGCGGGTGCGATTTTTATTCTGACGCTGGTACTGGTTATCTGGCAGCCGAAAGGACTCAGTATTGGCTGGAGTGCCGTTATCGGCGCCGCGCTGGCGCTGCTGACCGGCGTAGTACAAATCGGGGATATTCCGGTGGTCTGGCAGATTGTCTGGAACGCCACGGCCACGTTTATTGCGGTCATCATTATCAGCCTGCTGCTCGATGAGTCCGGCTTTTTTGAATGGGCCGCGCTGCACGTTTCCCGCTGGGGAGGCGGCAGGGGCCGGCTGCTGTTCACGTATATCGTTCTGCTGGGTGCGGCAGTGGCGGCGCTGTTTGCCAATGACGGAGCCGCGCTAATTCTGACGCCGATCGTTATCGCCATGCTGCTGGCGCTGGGCTTCAGCCCCGGGGCCACGCTGGCGTTTGTGATGGCGGCCGGGTTTATCGCCGATACCTCCAGCCTGCCGCTCATCGTGTCAAACCTGGTCAACATCGTCACGGCAGACTTCTTTAAACTGGGTTTCAGCGAGTATGCCTCGGTGATGGTGCCGGTGAATATCGCGTCCGTGGCCGCCACGCTGGTGATGCTGCACCTGTTTTTCCGCAGGGACATCCCGGACACTTACGACCTGGCGAAGCTGAAGGCGCCGCGTGAGGCCATTCGCGATGCGCGTACCTTTAAAACCGGCTGGATTGTTCTCATCCTGCTGCTGATCGGCTTCTTTGCCCTCGAACCACTCGGCGTGCCGGTCAGCCTTGTGGCCGCGGTGGCGGCGTTTATTCTCTGGCTGGTAGCCCGGAAAGGCAATGTGATTGATACCGGAAAGGTACTGAAAGGTGCGCCCTGGCAGATCGTTATCTTCTCGCTGGGCATGTACCTGGTGGTATACGGACTACGCAATGCCGGGCTAACTGATTACCTTTCTGCCGCCCTGAACCGGTTTGCCGAGCATGGCGTCTGGGGCGCAACGCTCGGCACCGGCTTTCTGACGGCGGCGCTTTCATCAGTCATGAACAACATGCCTACCGTGCTGGTTGGCGCGCTCTCCATTGACGGCAGCACCGCTCAGGGCGTGGTGAAGGAGGCGATGATTTACGCCAACATCATCGGCTGCGACCTCGGTCCGAAAATCACCCCTATCGGTAGCCTCGCTACCCTGCTGTGGCTGCACGTCCTGGCACAGAAAAACATAACCGTCAGCTGGGGCTACTACTTCCGCGTGGGCATCGTGATGACCCTGCCGGTACTGTTTGTGACGCTGGCTGCGCTGGCCCTGCGCCTGTCTGTTTAACCTTAACCCCGGAGCTGTGCCTGTGCAGCGCCTTTATGGAGTAACGCTCATGACTGACATTACCATTTATCACAATCCGGCCTGCGGGACGTCCCGCAATACCCTGGCGCTTATCCGCAACAGCGGCACCGAGCCCACGGTGATTCTGTATCTGGAAACACCGCCGTCGCGCGACGAGCTGAAAAAGCTGATTACGGACATGGACATTAGCGTGCGTGCCCTGCTGCGTAAAAATACCGATCCCTACGAGCAGCTCGGCCTGGCTGAAGACCGGTTCAGCGATGAAGAACTGCTCGATGCGATGCTGGCTCATCCGATCCTCATTAATCGTCCGGTGGTGGTGACGCCGCTGGGAACGAAGCTCTGCCGCCCCTCCGAAGTGGTTCTGGGCATACTGCCGGACCCGCAGAAGGGAGCGTTTACCAAAGAGGACGGCGAAGCAGTCATTGATGAGCAAGGGAATCGCGTCAGCCACTGATGTTTCCCTTGGCTGTGACAGGGAAAATGTGAAAAAGCCGGCAGATGCCGGCTTTTTTATATGCTGCGCTGGTTTACCCGCTCAGAGAGCTGCGCAGCACTCTCCTTCCTTTCGCTGTAGCGGTCGGTGAGATAACCACTACGACCGCGCGTCAGCAGGGTGAACTTCATCAGTTCCTCCATGACGTCCACTATGCGGTCATAATACGGAGAAGGCTTCATGCGGCCGTCCTCATCAAACTCGGCCCAGGCTTTTGCAACGGATGACTGGTTCGGGATAGTGATCATCCGCATCCAGCGCCCAAGAATACGCATCTGGTTTACGGCGTTGAAAGACTGTGAGCCTCCGCTGACCTGCATGACAGCAAGGGTTTTCCCCTGCGAGGGCCGGACCGCCCCGGACGTCAGCGGTATCCAGTCAATCTGCGTCTTCATGATGCCGGTCATGGCACCGTGACGCTCAGGAGAGCACCAGACCATCCCTTCAGACCAGAGCACTAGCTGGCGCAGCTCTGCGACCTTCGGATGCGTCTCAGGTACATCATCCGGCAGCGGCAGGCCGGACGGATTGAATAACTTCACCTCCGCGCCCATGGCCGTCAGCAGCCGTGCGGCCTCTTCCGTGGTGAGTCGGCTGTAAGAGCGCTCCCGAAGCGAACCGTAGAGCATCAGTATGCGGGGCGGATGCGCCACCTCTTCGGCCTTTAATTTCTCTTCCGAAAGGGGCGTATCCAGGAGTGTCAGATCGATATTGTTCAGGGCATCATTCACGTTATTCACAATGGAGTCTCTTTATGGGAAATCTCGGTAGACAGGCTGCAGCTACTGCCACCGGCGCAGCACTCTTCAGTGAGAAAAGCCATCAGCTGCTCAAGCTGCGCATAGCAAGGTCTGCAGAACAAGGTACGACTCTGCCGTTCCTGGCTTATGAGTCCAGCGGACATCAGCGCTGAAAGATGATGGCTGAGCGTGGAGGCAGGAATCTCAAGGTGCTTCTGCAGTTCGCCAACCGGCAGGCCTTCATGACCAGCCCTGACCAGCTCCCGGTATATGCGGAGACGTGTCGGGTGGCCCAGTTCTCGAAGTGCGTTTGCTGCGGTGTGTAAATCCATGCGGCCTCCTTTAACTATATTTCCAGAATAATAGAAATATGGAAGCCGTCAAACATTTTTTTCGTGAAGGGTAGATGCTCCATGGTCCCGGTTCTGCACAACAGAGCCAGAATGACGCTGCCAGAGGACCACAGAAATCGCCGTAATGATCAGGGTCAGGATGAAGGAAAAAAGCAGCGTGCCGGGTATACCGTAGCGCTCCAGCAGTATGGCATACGCAGACGGAGCCAGTGCCGCGAGAAAAAATGCCGGCGACAACAGTATTCCTGTTTTGCGGGCGTACTGCTGCGGATCAAACAGCACAAGAGGAAGTACGGCCTTCACGATCGTATTCAGTCCGTTTACGGCCCCATAGCCCAGAACGAAAAAGGCTGTAGCCACAGGAGTAATGCTGCCTGCAAGGCCGGTCAGAAAACAGAGGGGAAGCAGGATACCGGTTATAAGGTTCAGGCGTATCGCGGAGATTCGTGCACCTGAAACTACACCCAGCAGACGGGCACCTAACTGCCCCACTCCCCACAGCATGCCAGCCAGAGCAGGCACGCCATAAGAGGCCAGTATCCGGGGAAAATGTGTGGACACGCCGGTGGAGACAAAGCTTATCAACGCTATCAGAGTGGCATACCACAGGCCGCTGATGAGTGCTTTTGTGTCCTCTGATGTTGCTGTTGCGTCAGCCGAATGGCCGGATCGCCCTGTTACGGGAAGTTTTACCCGACTGCCTGCCGGAACGGCAGTTAAAAAAAACAGGCTCAGCAGGCCCGCACAGCCATAAATGATGACGGCATGCCGCCAGTCGGTGACGTGAAGAAGCGCTGCGCCAGCAGGCCAGAAAGCGGCCGACGCGAGACCGCCCAGCAGGGTGACCAGAGAGATTGCCTTGCGAGCCTCTGCGCCTGCGGTTTCCACAAGCATGGCAAAAGCGGCGTCATACAGAGCAAGCCGCATGCCCGCGCCTGTCAGGATCCAGACGGCATCCCACGCTAATGTTGAATAGGTAAACGCCATCAGAAAACACCCGATGGTTATAGCCAAAGTTCCCGCCATCATCAGGGTGCGTCCACCGGTACGGGCCATTACGGGACCGATAAGCGGTGAAACCAGCCCCATAACGAGCATGGCAACGCTCAGGCCGGAGAATGTCTCACCGGAAGACCAGCCTGTTTCCGCCATGATGGCGGCTCCGAAGACACCCGGCATGTAGAACGTAATACCCCAGTTGATAAGCTGCGTCATGCCGATGCAGAAAATGGTGCGGCCTGTCAGATATCCTTGTGTCATTCTGTACTTTCCGGAAGCGTAGCGTCGCCATGCCCGAGCGTACGCTGCAGGATAACCGTATCGAGCCAGCGCCCATGCTTGAATCCTACAGACCTGAGGGTGCCAGTGATGCTGAAGCCTGCAGCGCGGTGAAGAGCAAGGGAGGCAGTATTTTCACTGTTCCCCACCACCGCTACAAGTTGCCGAAAACCACGGGCTTCTGCCCATCCTACTGCACGGGATAGCAGCATTTTTCCAATGCCCCGCCCCTGATACGTGGCATCAACATATACAGAGTCTTCCAGAGTAAAGCGATAGGCGCACCGTTCCCGGTATAGAGACAAATAGCAGTATCCTCGAACAATTCCTCCGTCAACCGCCACCAACCAGGGCAGTCCTGCTGCATGTACCTTTTTCAGCCGGGCTGCCATTTCAGCCTCACCCGGCGGTTCGGTTTCAAAAGTGGCGGTGCCGTGTAATACGTGATAAGCATAAATCTGTTGTATAGCGGGAATATGTCGTTCATCTGCTTCGGTTATTTCCATCAGTACAGCTCCCTTTCAGATCAGAAACAGAGACTAACCCGGATGAATCATTTCAGACAGGCAGCAGGGCTTATCAGCGTTATGAGGAAAACTTTGGCATGGCAACACTGAACCTCGATCATCTGGCTACCTTCAGGCTGGTCATCAGCCGGGGCAGTTTCTCGGGGGCGGCAGAAGTACTTGGCTTGTCGCAACCGGCAGTGAGCCTGCAGATAAGACAGCTGGAGCAGACGCTTAAGGTCAGGCTTATTGAGCGAACCAGCCGGGGAGTAAGACCAACGACTGCCGGTTTGACTCTCGCTGAACACTGCATGAAAATTGATGCGGTGGTAAGCGGAGCGGTTGAAGCGGTTTCCCTGCATTCAGACGAAATAACCGGCACCGTTACTGTCGGCACAGGCGCAACAGCCTGTATCCATCTGCTACCTCACTTACTGCAGCAACTTCGACAGACCCATCCCCTGCTGAAGGTGGATGTACGCACAGGCAATACTTCAGATATTGTACGGGGAGTGGAGGAAAACCGTAT
The DNA here is from genome assembly GCF_032052675.1 of Pseudescherichia sp. Taxonomy (NCBI): domain Bacteria; kingdom Pseudomonadati; phylum Pseudomonadota; class Gammaproteobacteria; order Enterobacterales; family Enterobacteriaceae; genus Pseudescherichia; species Pseudescherichia sp. The sequence goes on along the minus strand of NZ_DAMBWA010000004.1, from coordinate 8,384 downwards.
AGATATTGGTCTGGTAACGCTGCCGGCAGCCGGTAAATGCCTGAGTGTCAGCCCGCTGGGTACGGATGAGTTTGTTGTAATCATGGAAAAGGACACCTCGGAGCAGAGTGCAAAACCGCTGTCTCCTGATACCCTTTTGCCACTGCCGCTGATTGTATTTGAACCCGGAAGTGCCACACGCGATCTGATTGACGGATGGTTCAGCGATGCAGGGCATACTGTCAGCCCGGTTATGGAGCTTGGCAGTATTGAAGCCATTAAAAGGATGGTTCGTTCCGGCCTGGGTTACAGCATCGTTCCCCGTATGTCCGTTGCAAGTCATGAAGAAAGGCAGGGTCTCAGTCTTTACTCAGTAACGCCATCGCTTCACCGGACTCTGGGGACAGTGATGCGGGAGGATCGGATTGTCAGCAGGGGCATAAGTGAAGTACTGAACAGACTAAGTAAGATCTTTCCTGAATCAAAATAAATTTTTAACATGCCCTGACACAGAAAGTCCTGATAGCTGCTTGTTTTACGAGCTGTCGTTCCGCTATAAATTCAAATAAATCAATAGTCCATTATTTTAATGATATTTGTGTCGCCCCACGCTTCTTGCTTCGTTCGTAAAGTCAGACAATACTACTGTAAATACGTACAGCATTTTGACAGGGATTTTTGCTATGTTTCACGCCTTTGAGTTGATGCACCCGGCGGATAATCCGCCGCCCAGCTACAGGCCCCTTTTCCTGGAACGCGTACCCTGCGGTTTTCCCTCTCCTTGCCAGGACTATGCGGAGCAGGAACTCGACTTAAACGAATATCTAATAGCCCACAGGGCAAGCACCTTTTTCCTGCGCGCACAGGGCAACAGCATGCAGGATATAGGACTTTACGACGGCGATCTGCTGATAGTCGATCGGGCACTCAGGCCTGAGCACGGCGACGTGGTTATCGCTGTACTGTACGGCGAATTTACGGTCAAGCGCCTTCTTATTACCCAGAAAGGGCCGGTATTGCAGCCGATGAATCCCGCCTATCCTGTTATTATCCCAGACCCGGATACCCTGGAAATTTTCGGCGTAGTGGCGCACTTCGTGCACACTCCGCGCCGGAGAAACTGATATGTGCGGGTTATCTACACACGGCGGAGATCATGATGTCCATGTTCGGCCTGGCTGACGTTAATTCATTCTATGCCAGCTGCGAGACGCTGTTCCGCCCGGACCTGCGTGGCAGACCTGTGCTAGTGCTCAGCAACAACGACGGATGCGTCATTGCACGCTCCGCTGGCGCAAAAGCGCTTGGCATCAAAATGGGTGCGCCATGGTTTGAGGTAAAAACACAGGATTATCCGGAAAAGGTGCACGTGTTCAGCTCCAATTACGCGCTTTATCACAGCCTCAGCCAGAGAGTAATGACCGCGCTTGAAGAGATAACGCCACGCGTCGAGCAGTACAGCATTGATGAGATGTTTCTGGATCTCACCGGTATTGACGGCTGTGAGAACTTCGAAACTTTTGGCCGTCGCCTGCGTGCGCATGTCTTTACCACAACGGGTCTCACCGTCGGTATCGGCATGGGGCCGACCAAAACACTGGCAAAATCGGCCCAGTGGGCGGGCAAGGAGTGGAAGCAGTTTCGCGGCGTACTGGCGCTTACGCCAGGTAATCCGAAACGTACTGAAACCCTGCTGGCTAACCAGCCCGTTGAGGAAATATGGGGCGTGGGACGGCGTATCGGTAAACGACTCAACCTTATGGGCATCGAAACTGCTCTGCAGCTATCACGCGCGCGTCCGAAGTTCATTCGCGATAACTTTTCCGTGGTGCTGGAGCGCACCGTACGCGAGCTGAACGGTGAATCATGTATTCCGCTCGAAGAGCTGCCACCGGCAAAACAGCAGATTGTCTGTAGCCGCAGCTTCGGCGAGCGAATTACCTCAAAAGTCGCTATGCAGCAGGCGCTGTGTCAGTACGCTGCGCGCGCAGCGGAAAAACTGCGCGGGGAACGTCAGTACTGTCGCAACATCGGTGTGTTTATCCGGACGTCGCCACACGCAAACGGTGAGGTTTTTTACGGGAACAGCGCTGGTGAGAAACTGACGCTGCCAACACAGGACACGCGTGACATTATTGAATCTGCGATGCGATCACTTGACCGTATCTGGCTTGAGGGTCGAAGGTACATGAAAGCAGGTATCATGCTTGATAACTTCACTCCAAACGGTGTAAGCCAGCTCAATCTGTTTGAAGATAACCAGCCGCGGGCCAATAGCGCACAGCTGATGAAGGTACTGGATGATATCAACCAGTCCGGAATGGGAAATGTATGGTTTGCGGGCCAGGGCATTAATACCGAATGGAAAATGAAACGTGAAATGCTAAGCCCTGCTTGGACCACGCGCTGGTCTGACATACCTAAAGCGCGCGTGCTTTGAGTCGGTTACTAATTAAGCTGTTGAAATTGTATTCCACATAAATGCTGATATGTCAGACAGAGTGATGACTATTTTGCAGTTACTGACTCCGCGTGTGGAAATTTACAGTATCGATGAAGCTTTTTGTGATCTTACGGGTATGCGTAATCTGTTATCGCTTGAGGTGTTTGGCCATCAGATACGTGATCAGATTAAGCGAAGAACACATCTGACTGTGGGAGTGGGAATAGGCCCTACAAAAACGCTCGCCAAACTGGCTCAGTATGCAAGTAAGCGCTGGCCCGCAACGCGAGGTGTGGTAGATCTCAGTGACAGACAGCGTCAGCGTAAGTTAATGGCTTTAGTACCAGTTGAGGAGGTCTGGGGTATAGGACGGCGGCTGGGTAAAAAATTACAGTTTATGGGCATTAACAATGCACTTCAGCTGGCTGAGCTGTCGCCTTCATTCATTCGTAAACAGTTCTCAGTAGTTGTTGAGCGCACGGTCAGAGAGCTGAACGGTATTCCTTGCCTCGGTTTAGAAGAATTTACTGCCCCAAAAGAACAAATCATATGCTCCCGATCTTTTGGAGAAAAACCGTCGGACGAAGTCAGCCTGCATCAGGCCATTTGCGCTCATGCTGAACGTGCAGCAGAAAAACTCCGTGCAGAGCATCAATTTTGTAAACGGGTAGCAGTTTTCATCAGTACCAGCCCTTTCTCAGAAAATGAGGTGTTTTATAAGAATCAGGCGGTAACAGAGCTTGCTGTACCCGCTCAGGATTCACGGGATATCATTAACGCGGCTATAAAGGCATTTGATACGATATTTGTACCAGGGCACCGTTATCATCGTGCTGGCGTGATGCTCACTGATTTCCGAAGCGCTGCCGTATCTCAATTGACCCTTTTTGATGACTTTCAGCCTCATCGTAACAGCGAAGAGCTGATGACATTAATAGACAGCATTAACCATTCAGGCAAAGGCTCTGTTTGGTTTGCAGGGCAAGGTATTAAAGATGCATCTATGGGCTGGAAGATGCGCAGAGAAAGGCTTTCCCCCGCCTTCACGACTAAGCTAAGTGATATAATTAAAGTGAAGTGAGCTTCCTTTTTACGCCCAGCCATTTGGTATACCTCATCATTGACTTTCATTATACAATACGGCAGGGTTTTACAGTCTGTTACAATGTGACGGAATAGTAAGTCGTACTAAAGCTGTTATTTTCACGGTAAAAATAGGGAGAAAAAAGGAATATGAAGGGTCTATATACTATTTTAATACTACCTGTTCTCGTAACAGCTTGTAGTATGAATGATATAGCAACTACAAACCAGAAAATCAGTGATGGTGCCTCAGGAATAATGAATTCCCTGAGAGGTAACTCCTCAGGAAATGATGAGCAGCGTATGAAAGTATCTCCTTCAGAAAAAAAAGAATCGACCTCTAAAAGTTATACTGTACCAGTAGATGTTGATACTGCAGCAGCAAGAATTAAAAGGAAGTTTAAGTTTATCTCTAATGATGAACTGAGATCAATTAGAGAAAAAAATAACGATGGCGAATGGACTGCCAGCGCAATTACCGATAGTAATCAGGAATGGGATGCGATGACTGGAAGTTATTATAAAATGGGCTCAGATTGGGGCGACTATGATGATCACCTAACTATTGAGCTAGAAAAAAATGGGTCAGGTAGTCGTATTCATATAACGTACAGTTCTTCTTCAAAGCAAAGACTCGCAAGTAGCGGCTTGCAGGATTTAATGCAAAATATTAAGAATGTAGCTGAAGGGAAGTAACTAATTATTAAGGGTGTGGATATTGCTATATCCGCACTCATAAATCTATAAGGAGTAAGTGTGTTTAATCTCTTGTCCTATTTCCATAATAAATATAAAGGCCGAATTATAGAGTGTGACGAAACTCTGGATTACAGAGCCAACTTTGAGCATGCATTAAAATTTACAAAAGGGCTGGGCTTTAATGAAGGTTCAATAACGGATTTGAAGGATGGTGAATTGGATTATCATAATATGATGGCAAAAGTGTGTCATGAAGCAGAAGTGGATAGCTTCTCTTTTTCAGCAGGGCAATGTCTCAAGTGGTGTCATTTCCTTCAGCCATATTTTGAATCCGCACTTGGCTGTAAAATTTGGACGACAGTCGGTCAATTATGGAAGGGAGATAAATGGCTTTATAATCCCACATATGATGAATTTGAAAAATGGTCCAACAAGGGATTTCAGCCCGAAGATTTTTCTGAGACGCCTGCTCTAAATCTTCATGCCTGGTATACAACAGATACTGGTCATTTGATTGATATTTCATATCTGAGTACTCTTTCAAATGTATTTCCTGATTGCCATGAATATACTGGAGGTGTGCTGGTAGGTAAGCCAAATGATATTTTTCCTGGCTATCAATACGTACCTATAGTCGTTGGGCAAGGTATAGTAGAAAAAATTCAAAGCAAATCTTTTATACCTTTTCTTGCTAATGACGTTGAGGATCTAATGTCTGTTGGAATGGTGATATATGCAGACCCTAACAATGAATAATATAAGAAAGTTGACGATCATCTGAGGCGTTGCTAACATCACCAGTGCATTAGAAGTCGCTACGGCGACCATCCAAAACCCCTGTAACCTGAGAGGGGTGCCTTCGGGCGGTTACCAGCCAATGCTTCAGCGGTCTGAGAGAAGCGCCTTCGGGTGACTGCCAGCTAATGTCCCACATACCTGAGAGGGACGCCTTATGGCGGTAAACCCGTTTAACCTTTGAAAACGGGGGCCACTAATGTGGATAAGGTCACCGACCAAAAACTGGCCGGCTAACGCCTCAATGATTCACATCTTCCTGCTGTTGAATTGTCATTAAAGGAGCTGAATCAGGCTCTGATCTTTCACTACGTTATGATTCTTGCCAGGGATACGCCCTGAGTTTCGTACGACTTTTGCATCGACGGATAAGGCCATTTGGCACATTTGGCCGCTTACGGAGTTGCATTAGGAGCACGAAGCTGCGCGGCGTCACTTGTGAAGTGGCGAAGACACTACCAAGTGACGCGCGCAGCGCATAACGTCTCAACCCACGTACGACGTGGTTTTCAACGTTTTACTACCATCTGACCAACATGTAGTCCGTGTTAGTACGGTATTAAACTCACTTTTACATCAACGTAAGCACGACGGAAGGCCGTCTGAACGTTCAATTATCAGTAAGGAGGAAATCGACTCGGTATCGATGGCGACACTACGAACAGTAGTGTTGGAGGCAGCTTGACGTAAGTCAGCTCTGCATAAGCAGCAAACAGATCAGAGATCTGGGGTGCCTCGCAAGAACTCAACAATTCGCCGCCCCGATGCACAGATACCAGTTGAGACGCAGGAAGCGCAAAAGCAACCGTGTCGTCGGGGATGAATTACTGGGGTACAGATCCGTCCGCTTATTTACAAGCCGAGGGACGTGTATCCCTGTGGAGATATAGGAATGTCCAGATTCAGTAAACAGCTGTGCAAACAACTTGTCACACTTGCTCGTCAGGGAAGGGGAAGTTATAAAACTGTGGCTGACCGCTCAAGAATTGCAGAACGTTTTTCTGAACGTCTGTCTGAACTGAATATTCAGATTAGGGACGTAAAACATATCAAAACTTCCCATATTGAAAAATATATTGAGAGCAGGAAGGCAGACAGTTTGTCTCTCAGGACGTTACAGAATGAGATGTCTGCTATCCGCTCTGTTTTATTATCAGCAGGAAGAAATAAACTGGCCGATCCCAATCATACCAGCCTGAGTAATCAGGCCCTGGGAATTTCTGGTGCTAACCGGGATGGCACTAAACTTCCTATTACAGATGAAAAACTTAATGCGGTTGTGAATTTTGCGCTTAAAAAAGATGAAGGTGTTGCGCTCGCGGTACAACTTTCAAGATACCTTGGATTGAGAACAGAAGAAACCGTGCAGTCCGCAAAGTCGTTAAAAACATGGAAGCAGTCATTGATTAACAATAATGAGCGTGTCCGTGTTGTTTTCGGGACTAAAGGCGGGCGGCCGAGAGAAACAACAGTTTTCAATCGTGAAAAAGTTTTATCAATTCTTGATAAGGCAATTCATTATGTCAGTGAACATAACGGAAAACTGATTGATAAACCTTCTCTGCATACTGCAATAGATCGTTACCGAAATATTGTACGAGAGGCAGGGATGAATGGTAAAAATGCCCCGCATAGTTTGCGTTACGCTTATTCACGTGATGCTGTAAATCATCATATTAAAAATGGAATGAGCCGCGACGAAGCTGAAGCATTAGTATCGATGGATTTGGGGCATGGAGATGGCCGTGGTCGTTATATTAAACAAGTTTATTTTCGCGGTGAAACAGAATAAGTTGTTTCTTTACTGAATTTTCAGGACGTAGCGCCACAGCTCATTCAGGGCTGTGGCTTTTCTAAATTTCAATCCGTATCTTTACATGCTCGAATAACTGTCATGCGTGAAACGCCGGCGAGCCTTGCCGTTTCATTTATTGATTTTCCGTTTTTCTTGCGAAGCGTTCTAATTAACTCATGTTTTTCCTTATCTGCTAGCCTCCCCCTGTATTTCCCTTTTTCCTTGGCGGCTGTAATTCCTTCCATCTGCCTTCTGCGACGATCTTCATAATCTTTACGGGCGATAGCAGCTAACATGTCCAGCATCATATTATTCACTGCCCGGAGCATACTATGAGTAAAGTCATAAGCTGATGGTGTGGACAGGGCAATGTGACTTGTAGGCAAATCAAGGCTTATTATTGAAAGCGATTTCTCATTAATCATCTTTTTTAAAGATTCCCAGCCATTATCATCCAGGCGTGAAAGCCGATCTACTTGTTCTATAAGTATCGCATCCCCTGGCTCTGTATCCTGAAGCAGTCTCATCAGTTCCGGTCGGTGCAATGCTGCGCCTGAAGCATTTTCAACATACCAGCCAGCAATGCGATGATTGTGTTGTTGAGCAAAGTCCTTGAGCCTCGATTTTGCACGCAGTGCATCCTGTTCCTGAGTTGAAGCACGAAGATATCCAAATATAAACAAAGTTCCTCCGGCAGTAACATTAAAATAGTCACATTCCAATCGGTATCATTTAAGTGGTAACTTATTTATATTCTACCAATAAACTGGATAGTATTTAATAGGTATACCCATTTGATACCCAGGTTGACATAATCACTATTTGCTCTGAAAATAGACAGGCTTACTTGTTGCTACATGCAACCAGCTAATGCTCCGGCAGTCTGAGAGGAGCGCCTTCGGGTGACTAGCAGCTAACGTTTCACCGGTCTGAGAGAAACACCTTCGGGTGACCGGAAAATCCTCGCAGCCTGAGAGAGGATACCTTCGGGTGGTAAATCCGTTTAACCTCTGGAAACGGATATTGAATCGCCATGGGTTTAACAGACACCTCAGAGTCATTTAAGATGGCTTAAAGAGAGGTGCCCATGAGCGGTAAGCGTTATCCCGAAGAGTTTAAAACTGAAGCAGTCAAACAGGTTGTTGATCGCGGTTATTCTGTTGCCAGCGTTGCAACACGTCTCGATATCACCACCCACAGCCTTTATGCCTGGATAAAGAAGTACGGTCCGGATTCTTCCACTAATAAAGAACAGTCAGATGCTCAGGCCGAGATCCGCCGTCTCCAGAAAGAGCTGAAACGGGTTACCGACGAACGGGACATATTAAAAAAAGCTGCGGCGTACTTCGCAAAGCTGTCCGACTGAGGTACGCCTTTATCCGTGACAACTCCTGTTGCTGGCCTGTTCGCCTGCTCTGTCGGGTGCTGGATGTTCATCCCAGTGGTTTTTACGCCTGGCTTCAGCAGCCGCATTCACAACGCCATCAGGCAGACCTGAGACTGACAGGACAGATTAAACAGTTCTGGCTGGAATTGGGATGCGTCTATGGTTATCGCAAAATCCATCTGGATCTGCGTGACAGCGGGCAA